>CAIYDQ010000093.1 GCA_903925075.1 uncultured Geobacter sp. | reverse complement strand
CGCCACCCGACAACTTGCCGCGAGCAAATCTTTGCCGAGCCGCTTCCAGCAGGCCCCTTTTTGTCCCAGTCATGTCCGCCATAGCGCTCTCTTACTGTGATTACTACTTGCCGTCGGCACCCGCCATACCCCTGAAATCGCCCAACGTGCGAGCCGTCAGGAAATCGCGGGTGGCAGCCGCCGGATCGCCTTTTTGCAGATACAGATTGCCACGTTCAAAGTAGGCCGCCGCCTGATCGGGGCGCAAAGCCACTATCCGGTTGTAGTCCTCGATGGCCCTCTCCGGGCTGCCGGTTCTGGCGTAGAGCGCCGCGCGATTCTGGTAGGCCAAAGGCTCGGCGGGCTTGAGCGAGATCGCCTTGCTGAAGTCGGCGATGGCCTGCTGCGGCTCGCCTTTTCGGTACCAGACGTTCCCCCGGTTATTGAAAGCCAGATAGGCCTGCGGATTCATGGCGACGGCGCGGTTCAGTTCGGTCAGCGCCCGCTCCAGATCGCCTTTTTCGCAAAAAGCCACGCCCAGGTTGACCCGGTACTCTGCCTGGTCCGGCTCCTGGCCGATGGCTACCGCATAATCCCCAATGGCCAGATCGAACTTGCCTTGATCCTTGTAGAGATGGCCCCGGCTGTTGTAGGCCAAGGGATTGAACGCTGGCCCATTCTCGATGGCGTAATTCCAAAGGGACATGCTGTCTTTCCAGATGGCAACCTGCCTGAGCGTGGCGTAGCACAACAGGCAGCAGGCAACGAGGGCCGAACCGGCGACCAGGTTTCGGGCCACGGCCCTTGCTTGCGGCGGCCGATCCGACACCCGTTGCCACAGCTTCCCGCACCCCAGCGCGGCGAGAAGAAAGGGAGCCAGGCTCGGCAGATAGGTGAAGCGGTCTCCCATGGAGTGCACCCCGACCTGGACGATTCCCAGGGCGGGAAGCAGCACGATCAGGTAGCTCCCCCAAGCCGCCAGCCACCACGGCTGCCGTCTGGCCCGAAGGATAGCGGCGGCGGTGAGCCCCAGGAAGATCAGGAGCGCGAGGGCGTACTCCGCGGACAGCAACGAGACGGTGCGCGGATAAGGGTAATAGGGAAGCAAATGCAGCGGCAGCAACATCTTGCCGAGGTAGGCCGACACGGCCTTAAGCGCCACCAGCAGCCGGGTGGACAGCGGCTTGGACTCCATCAGCGCCATCGCCCCGATCGATCGTTGCGCGACGATGCTGGTGATGGAGATGACGAGACTGGCGGCTATGAAGGGGATCTTCTCCAAAAGCGGCGCGACCAGGTTTTTCGGTGACCGGATGCGCCGCAGTGGGTACCAGTCGAGGATCAACATGACGAGCGGCAGGCTGACCGCCATGGTCTTGCCGGCCAGCGCGCAGACGAAAAAAGCGAGCGACAGCAGGTACTGCCGATGCTGGAGAAAGCCCCAGATATTGGCCTCCGCAGGCTCCCCCTCGCCTGCCGGCATCCGCTCACCTGCCGGCATCCGCTCGCCTGCCGGCACCCCTTCGCCTGCCCGCATATCACCCGCCGGCTGCCCCGTACCTGCCGTCTGAGCATCCCCGGCCGGCTCACCCTTCCTGTCGGCCGCGAAGCGCAGATACGCGATCAGGCTTAGCAGAAAAAAGAAAGCGCAGACCAGGTCCTTGCGCTCGCTGATCCAGACCACGGACTCGACGTGCAGCGGGTGAATGCCGAAGAGCAGCGCCGTCGCGCCGGCAACCGGCATGTTCCCGCGATCGCTTCCCGCGCCGCGATCCAGCAGCGCCAGCACCAGTTTGCAGACGAGGAAGGTATTGACTGCATGGATGAGAATGGCGCTCAGGTGATAGCCGAGCGGGTTCAAGCCCCAGACGGCAAAATCCAGCGCGTAGGATATCCAGGTGAGGGGGTGCCAGAACCCCGCCGACAGGTCGGTAAAGGCCCAGCGCAGGAAGGCGGGGCCGAGGGAGCGGATATGCGTGTTGTCCAGCACGTACCCGTAATCGTCGAGGCTGACGAAATCGTTGCCGAGGGCGGGGAGATAGATAACCAGGGTGGCGAGGGCGACCAGCGAGGCCAGGTGGCGCCGGACAGTGTGCTGTCGGGAGTCTTCGACCTGCGCGCCCGGCTTGCTTGACGCCGCGCTGCGGATGTCAGGCGCCGGACGGCGGTTATATTTCGTTTTTTTCATAGTTGGAGCCTGACAAGTCCGTCACAGTCGCCCTTACGGCTTCAAATTCTTCATGCTGATCCCCTCGACCTTGGCCACCTTCCAGACGCCGGCCTCTTTCTTGAGGAAATACCGTAGCTTCATCTCGGACTCGACCACCTTTCCGGGCGCCGCACCCGGCTTGAGCGGCCGGTCGAAGTAACTCCAGCTCTCGGTTGTGGTCGCCGTGATCGCGTCGTCCGCCGTCGTATCGACGGAATCCATCTTGAGCGCCAGCAGTTTGGACTCAAGCACCAAACCGCCTACGGTCTTGTAGTCGATGAGGGTGCCGACCTTGCGGGCCTCCTTTTCGCCGGCCACGGCTTTGAGCGGCGCAGGGTCGCCGGAGCCGAAAGCCTTGATCAGGGCGGCGTCGTACTCCCTGATAGCGGTCTCGGCAACGGCGCCGGGTTTCGAGCAGCCCGCCAGCATAAAGGACAGAATAGCCAACGGCAACAAAGCAAACACTCTTTTCATTTTCCCACCAGGTAAGAGTTGTGGATGGTCGGCACCACCAGGGTGACGACGTAGAGCGTGGCCATGCCGAAACCGAAGGCCACGAAGGTCAGCCAGGCCATGCGCTTGCCGCTCCAGCGGTGCAATACCCGGAAGTGCAGCACGACGCCGAAAGCGATCCAGGTGGCGAGGGCGCTGGTCTCGATCGGATCCCAGCCCCAGTAGCGACCCCAGGACTGGTGCGCCCAAAGGGAACCGGCGACGATCATGACCCCCAGAAAGAGAAAGGAGATCAGCAGGAACTGGTAGGTGTAGAGATCGAGCCGCTCCGCCTCGGGGAGGCTTTTCAAGCGCTCGGGGTCCCGCCGTTTGATGAGATAGGCGGCGGCGGAACCGGCGGCCACGATCAGCGAAGCGCCGAAAGCCTTGGCAAAGCCGATGTGCAGGAAAAGCCAGTAGGACTTGAAGATGATCGGCACCTCGTTCTTGACCCCGAAGGCGCTCACCGCCCACCCCATGAGCAGGAAGGCGACCGGCATGACGAAGACGCCGACGGCCCGCAGTTGCCGGTACGCCTGGGTGGCGATCAGGTAGATCGCCACCAGCACGAAGGCGTTGCTGGAAATGACCTCGTAGCGCGAGCTGTAGGGGCCGTGCCCGACCTCGGCCCAGCGCAGGCCGATGGCGACGGCGTGGGGGAATAGCCCGGCGAAGGCGGCGTACCGGCCCCAGTCGCTCGTTCGCTTTTTGCCGAACACCATGCCGACGAAAAAAAAGGCCGTAGCCAAGGCGTAAAGGGTGGTGGCTCCCCAGAATGTGACCGTTTGCATAGTTACGCTATCTCCTGAGAGTCTGAATCGGGTTGCGCGGGGTTCTCGGGTTGCTCGGGGTGGTCGTTCCACTCCATCCGCAGCAGATCGGCGCCGCGGGTCAGGTAAATCCTGGTTTCAGTCGCACCGGCGTTTTCAGCCAGGCGCGCCACGCCTGCCGGGAAGATCATCAGGAAGCAGCCGGCAAGCGCCAGGGCGAAGCCGGCGAACACCAGGCCGATGCCGGGGGTGCGGGCATAGGTGAATCCGCCCCAGCGGGCGATGCCGGTAATCCTGGCCTCTCCGGGGCCGAATTGGAAGCTCTCTCCGGGAAGCAGCGTCCGCGAAACGCCGCGCCGCTCGACCCTGACCGCCAAACGTCCGGTCCCCTTCGGGTCGCTCAAGGAATGCTCGGCATCCAGCAAGAAGCGCACCGGCTCGCCGGCAGGGTCGGTGAGATCGGCGAAAGCGGTCCTGTCGCCCTTGCCTCGCAGGTGAATACTGCGCGTCCCCAATTGCGGCGCCTCCAGCGTCAAGGCGAATCCGCTCGGAATCGCCTGGTAAATGGTGGCGTCTCCCATGGCAAGCCCGCGCGCCCGATCGATAGTGCCGGTCAGCCGACGCTCGGGATGGTCGGGGTCCGCAACAACCAGCCTGCTGCGCCGGTCGGGAGCATAACCGGGCTGGTGGAGGTTGGCATCGAACAGGTCCAGGGCCACCTCGATCCGGGGGGGCGTTTTCCGGGCGAAATAGCCGGCATCGCGTCCCATCACCACACCCGGACGATCGAGGCTGACCACCTCCCGCTCGGCTATCTCGAAGGCGCCGCCGTCGAAGAACGCCTGCTGCAAGGCGACGCTGAGGATGATGGCGAGAATGCCCACGTGCAGAACGAAGCCCCCCCAAAGCGCGAAACGGTTCTTGAACAGGAGGGCGCCGTGCCCCCTGAAACCGTAAGCGCTCAAAAGGCTGCCGGTTTTCCGGTCGCCGGCTCCAGCCAGTGCCATGGCAAAGGGCGGCAGCTCCCCGCGCCACAGGCGAAGCGTCCGGCTAAAGCGGTCGCAGGTACAGGCGAGGGTGTTGACGAAAAGCAAAAGGCAGGCTGCCAGGAAAGGGAGCGACCGGAAGGGGTGATCGAGGCCGAGACGCACGGCCCAAGCGGGCGGCGCGGGCGTTGCGGAGGCGAGCCAGGGGAGCCAGCAGACCACGGCGGTATAGAGCATGGTGAGGCAAAGGGTGAACAGCGCCAAGCGAGGCGAACGAAACATCCTCCATATCCGGGACAATCTTCCGGCGCTGACCACAAGAGACACGCTTCTCTCCAACTTCGTTGTTACCGCGGCGCCGAGTCTCGATCCAGCGGCGCTGGCTGCCCGGCGCAGCTAAAATAGCAAGCAATCTGCTTCAATACAAGACAAAGAAACGGGCATGGCGCCAAGGATGCGCGCCATGCCCGGTAAAGGTTGCCGACCGTCGGAGATTACATGCCGCCGGTGCCGTTGCAGCCGCAGTTGCTCGAGCTCCAGTTGGTCGTGTTGGTCGACGGGTAGCTCAAGATGTAGCATTTGGCTCCGGTGGTGGCGTAGGTGGAGTTGAGATCCCAGTCGGCCATCTGCGCCGGTACGTTGGCCGTGTTCACCCCGACCGGCGACACCAGCATGCCGGGCCTCGGGCCACCGTGGGGAATGGCCGCGTGGCAGTCGAAGCAGACGGCGCTGCTGTGGTTGCTGGTGTGGCTGGTGAAGCGACTGTTGGCGAAGGACGCGCTGTGGCAGTTGGCGCAGAACGTCCCGGCGGGCATGCCGCTGCTGGAAAGTTTCAAGGTCCCGTTCCAGAGGGTGTTCGGCCCGCGCAGCAGGAATTTCGCGGCCGAACCGTGCGGCCCGCTGGGGTCGGTGGTCGAATCGGAGCCGTGGCAGTCGCTGCAGGTCATCATGTTGCGGGTGGTCGTGCTCCAGGGGAAGTTGGTGGTCACCAGATTGGTGAGCTTGATCGCCCCGAGGTTGTTGGCGGTGGTGGCGAACACAGGATGGAAGCCCCCCGCCGTCTGCTTGGCTACGTAGGTTCCGCTGAAGGCCCCTTTGTTGTTCGGGTTGAATTCTTTCAACACGTCGGTCATGGCGAAGCCGCCCGAAGGCGACGTCGGCAGGCTCCCGGCGGCGCCCGAATGGCACTTGAGGCAGACGTACGCCTCAAGATCGGTGCCGGCGGCGATGGAGTTGACCGCGGTGACGTTGCCGGCAGAGGAAAGCTTCCAGAAGGACGGAAACGCAATCGGCTTGACGCCGGTGGCGCCGTTGAGCGGCGGACCCGCGAGGTTGGTGCCGACCGCGTGAGCGCCGCCCTTGGCGCCGTGGGTGTTGTGGCAGTCGGTGCAATTGATCATGTTGTGCACCGAGCCGGTCTTCTGGAAGACCCCGAAGATCCCTTCGGCATCCGCGCTCATGGCGCCTGCGCCGTAGTAATCCTTGCCTGCGGTGGCCTTCGGCGTGCCATCGACCGCGTCCGAGCTCTTGCTGTGGCAGCGGTAGCAAATGCCGCCGGGAGTCGGGCTCGGGTCGCCCAAGGGGGCAAGGATATCGGCCACGCTGGAGCCGTGGGTGGAGAACTGGTTGCCGTCGGCCTGCGCCTTCTTGGCGGCGTCGTCGGTGTGGCACTTGGAGCAGTTGGCTTGGAAGGTGGAACCGTCGCGACTGTAGGTCGAGGAAGCCGTGTAGTTGTGCGCGGAAACCGCGAAAACGTCCTTGCTGACGGTTGCGGTTTGCGTGCTATCGGTCTTGGTCTGGGCGTTCTGGTGGCAGCTTACGCACAGGCCGCCGTTGGTGCCGGCCGGGATGAAATCGGTGTTGGCATAGGTCGAGCTGTCGGAGGCCACGGTGGCGACGGTGGAGTCGCTCCTGAGGTTGGCGGCGCGCCCTTTGCCGTTGGTCGCGTTGAGATCGGAGCGGAAGACGTTGTGGTCCACATGGCAATTGAGGCAGGAGGCGGCCGCGCTCAAGTCGTGGTGGTACGCGCCGGTGTTCAGGGCGCTGTGGCAGATGGTGCAGTCCTGGCCGCCGTTGGAGTCGAGGGCAAAGCCGAATTTGTGGCTGTGGCAGACGGTGCAGTCGGTGTTCCCCTGGTGATTGGCGGCCGCGTTGTTGTAGCGGTGATGCTCGGTCCTGCTGTGGCAAACCTCGCAGACGTTGCTGGAGGTGGCGTGGGCCGAGTCGTCGGCGAGCGCGCCGCTGTAGGAGACGGCCAGCGCGGTGCCGCCGGAAGAACTCCAGTTCTCCATGGAGGGCGCGGTGATCGAGGAACCGACCAGCTTGGCGTTGGTAGCTGCGCGGTTGTGGCAGGTGGAGCAGGTGAAGGCGCCGTACTTCCCTTCGGCCAGCCCCCACCCCTGGGGCCACTTGTCGGAGTTCAGGTTCAGGCTGTTGTGAGTGAGCGCGCTCCCCTTGGTCGACTGCAGCCCGACGATCGGGGCGATCCCCCCGGCGTTGTCGGCGTCGGCGAACTGGGCCTGGAAGTAGTAAAGCTTGCCGTCGCCGTCCGCCCCGCCCGCGCCGCCGGAAAGCCCGGTGACCGTGGCGGTGTAGTAGCTGCTTTTCCTGGTTACGGTGGCGGTGTTGGGGAAGGTGACGCCGTCGGTTCCCCATTTGATGACGCAGCTGTTGTCGTTGTCGCTGTCGGCGTCGAAGCCGACCTGAACGGTGATGCTGCTGGTGCCGACGATGGGGAAGCTGATCGCGCCGGGGATGGTGTAGGACGGCTTGAGCACCGAGAACGCACCTGGCAGCGATACCGTGCCGCCGTCGATATTGGTGACGGTCACGTTGCGCAGCGTGCGGGCGGCGTCGGCCGCAATGCTCACGTGCGCGATCAGCTTGGTGGAGCTGGAAAATTCGGTGCTGTTGACGGTGATGCCAGTGCCGCTAAAGGTCGCGTTGGCGCCGGTGAGAAAGCCGGTGCCGTTGATGGTGACGTCATAGCTCGCCTTGTCCTGGGGCCCGGTGGCCGGGGCGATGGTGGTCATGGTCGGCGCGGCGTCGACGGTGAACATTCCCGTTGCCGTGGCGGCCGGGGAGGCGGTATTGGTGACGGTGGCTGTCTTGGCGCCGGTGGAGGTGGTGCTGACCACCGCGGTGATCTGGGTAGTTGTCCAGGTGGAGGAGGTGACCGTCACGCCCGAGCCGAAGGAGACGGTTCCCGCGACGAAACCGTCGCCGTTGATAACCACGGTCTGGCCGGCAAGGCCGACGGCCAGCTGCGAAGGCGAGACACCGGTGATTTTGGCGTAGTTGTACGGTCCGAGCGACAGCGCGGTCGCCGCGTAGATGTTGAACTGGTTGAACTCGAACACTCGGTACGAGTAGCTGCCGACTGCGGGCACGGTGTCGGTGACGGAGGTTCCGGTGCCGGCGTAGATCACCGTGCCCCCCGGGAAGCTGGCGGCGTCGCCGGCCAGGTAGCTCGTGTAGGTGGTCGGCATGGTGGTGTCGCTGCTGGTCCCGGCGTATCTGATCACCAGGGCACTGTCGCCGCTGGTGCCGTAGCTCCAGCGGATGGTGGCGCCGCTCGGGGTGTTGGCGACGGCTGCGGCCGCGGTCCCAAGGACGGTTACGGTCGCGCCGACCGGGTCGGAGCCGAGTTTGGCCAGGGTGCAGGTGTAGGCGGTGACGTTGGCCGTGGTAGCGGTGCTGGCGGCGGCCGGAATGGCGCTGCCGTAGGTGACCAGGATCTTGTAGTTGGCGGCGGTGGTCGTGACCGGGATGGCGGTGCCGCCGCCGGTGGTGTCGAAATTCCAGGTGTTCCCGGTCGGCGTGGTGGCGGTGGAGAAGTATTGGGTGCTTCCGGCTTCGTTCATGATCCTGACGCTGGCGATGGTCGCCGTGCCGGCGGTCGTCACCGTGAGTCCGGTCACCGTGTCGCCTGCGGCCTTGCCGGTAACGAAGGAGAAGCTCCCAAGCTTCTGGTCGGCCGTCCCGGGCTTGACGGTGGCGGCCGTGTTGGCCACGCCCGAGCCGATCTGCGTGGAGCTACTGAGGTCGAAGTACCCTTTGAGCACCATGGCGGTCATGGAGCGAAGCGCCGAGCTGCTGGCGGTGTGCTGCGAGGTGGTCGTCCCCGCCGTGACGTCGGTGGCGGCGTAGGCCGCGACGCCGTTGGTGGCGGTGCTGGATATATTGGAGACGGCGAGGTTGGGAGTGGAGTTCCAGCCGGTGGCCCAGGTGGAGACGGTCCTGGCGGAGCTGTTACCGGACCTGACGATGTTGAGAACCTCCACCGCCTGGTCGCCGCTGGCGATGGTCAGCGAGGCGGCGAGCGGGCCGACTGCGGAGTTCACAGCGGTGCCGCCGTTGTAGGTGCTGCCGACCGGCGTCAGCGTCTGGTCGACGTCGCTGTAGACGGCGGCGAAGACGGAGTTGTAGTTGGTGGTGCCGCCGGTGATGGTGACCACGGTGCTGTTGCCGGTGGCCGAGGCGATCCCCGCCTCGTTGAGGTAAAACAGGTAACTGTGCCCCATCGAACTGGTGGTCTTGTCGGTCGGCCCGGCGGTGAGGGTTTTCCCGCCCCAGGTGACCGTGCAGGTCTGGGTGGCGGTGGCCGTGGTGACCGTGGAGGTGACGCCGATCACCAGCATCCGGTTGGTCCCCGCCCCCACCGTGTAGGGGATGGCGGCCGACGGGAAGGCGTTGGCCCCGTAGATGTTGGTCCACCCCTGCAGGACGGTGGCCTGCGCCCCTCGGGGCTTGTAGAACCCTTCGTACATGAACACACTGGTCAGCAGGGTGCAGATAAGCACCAGACTGATCTTGGCGTACCAGCTCATCCCCTTGATTTTACTTGCGATTACTTTTCCCATAGCGCCCGTCCTGTTTGGAATAAAGAGTATGAAATCGTCATTAATGAAGTCGTGACGGTCTCGGCGGATTTAAAGCCGCCGAGACCGCGAACCGGCTACAACTGCGAGTGGCAGCTGACGCAGGACGGCGCGCTCCCCCAGGTGGGCTTGCCGTTGTTGTGGCAGGCGACCGTGGAGCAGGTCTTGCTCGCGTTGTCGTAGCTGCCGGCGGCGAGGCTCAGCTTGGCCGTGTCGACCGAGCCGGCGTCGACCTTGTAGCCGCCGGTCCTGGACCAGACGCCCGAATAGGCGCTGAAGCTGGCCGGCGCTATCTGCGCCTTGGAGACCATGGTCACGGCGTCGAAAGCGACGGTGGCTTGGCCGTTCACGTGGTTGCTGTAATTGATGATCGCCTTGGCGGAGTTGACCGTGGCGATGTGGCAGCGCTCGCAGTTGAAGGCGGGTGCGCTGCCGTAATCGATGCCGCTGGCGCCGGCGTGGATACCGTTCAAGGCGAGATGGGCGCTGTGCGAGCCGCTGGCCGGCACCGCCGCGTGACACATGGCGCACTTGTCGCCGGTGTAGCCCGCCGGGTTGTACCAGTCGGGCGAGGCGGTCGAGGTCCCTCTGCCGTCGGAGTGGCAGTAGGTCGTGTTGCAGGTGATGCTGACGGTCTTGGTGCCGGCGGCGCCCACGGAGGAATCCAGGGTCGGGTTCTTCCAGCCGAGCGTCATGTGGGTCGGGTTGATCGCGGGATGGCAGGACGCGCAGCCGAAACGGTAGCCGGTGCTGTCCGAATTGTTGCCGCTGAAGTAGCTGTCGGCCGCGGAGTAGGCGCTCACCAGCCCCGAGCTGAAGATGTTGCCGATGTGAGCCGTGTGCGACCCTTTCAGCACCGGATGGCAGCCGAGGCAGGTTTTCATCCCCGGGGTGGCGTGGGTGTCGGCGCTGTACGAGCCGTGGCAGAGCGAGCATTCCTTGTTGTCGGTCTGGTGCGCCGTGGTGCCGTTGTAGATCAGTGCCGGCGGGTAGGCGTGGCAGCCGACGCATTTGGCCGAGAAGGAACCCTTGGAGTTGCCGTGCACGTGGCAGCCGGAGCAGTCGGTGGGCTGCAGGCCGGTGTGGATGTCGGTCGAGGGGACGGCATGGCAGCGCTGGCAGACGCCGGCGCCGTCGGAGTTGACGTATTCCTTCTTGGCGGCCGAGGTGTAGCGGAAGTAGATCTTGCCGGCCGACCCGTCGCGGGTGACGTTTCTGCGGATCAGGTAGGCGTTGATCCCCTTGGCTCCGGTGGGGTCGTCGGCGTCATACTCGACGTGCGCGCCGTGGCAGTCGCCGCACTGGATGTCCTGCCCCTCGTAGTTGTGGTTCGACTTGCTCGCGTGGCAGTTGGTGCAGATGTTGACGCTGTCCGGCTGGCCGGCGGGAACGCCGGCGCCGCGCCGGTCGGTGCGCAGCACGTAGCCGTCGCCGCTGCTCAGGTTGGCGAAGGTCCCCTTGCCGTCGAGGGTCGAACTGCGCGAGTCGGCGAAATGGACCGCATGGCAGGTGGTGCAGAGCACCTGCTTGCCCGAGGAGGCGAGCCGGGCGCCGAGGTCGGAGCTGGGGTTGGCGGCGTTTGCGTTGACCGGCGGATAGTTGAAGTAGCCCGGGTTGGCCGCCCAATTGCTGCTGTAGTTGACCAGCACCGGATGGCTTCCCTGCTGATGCGAGGAGACGTTGCGCGACCGGTGGCAGTCAAGGCAGAGCTGGTCGTTGTCGTTGGAGACCCGCAGGAAGTTGGCCGAGGGGAGCTGCCCGTCGGGGCCGAGCGCCACCGGTTCCTTGTAGTTGGGGTCGTGGCAGGTGGCGCAGCTGTTGTCGTTTCGGTGCGGGTCATGGCAGCGCACGCACGCCAGGCCGTTGCCGGTGCGGGTTCTCAGGTCGTCGGAGTTCATGTTGAACATCAGCGGCTTTTGCGCCCCGGCCGCGGGTACCGTGTCCGGCCCGTCCCAGCGGTGCGAGGTCTGGTACATGGCGCCCACCGTGGAGTGATTGCCGAACGGGTTGGCCGCGTCGGCGATGGTGAACGGCATGCTTCCCGCCTTGGAATCTCCGGCGCGATGGCAGGTGAGACAGACGTTGTTGTAGCCGGTGCTCCCCAGCGTCAGATTGGTCGTGTGGCAGGTGATGCAGGTGTAACCCGCTCCCGGATCGTAGTGCGGAGTCGCATAGTCGTATTGCACCAGGTCCTCGGCGCCGATGTTTAACGGCAGGACAAGTGCGTAGAGCGCAAAAACCAGGGTCGCTGCTACAGATTTCATCATAATTGGCTCCTGAATGACAAAGTCGAAAACTTAATTTAGACCTGATAACAATAAAAGTCGCTGCCCGCCCGCGTCCTTACTGGGCGCCGTCCACGGCCTTGTGCAGGATGGTGATCACGTCGTCGAGACGGATCTTGCCGTCGAGCACCGGCTTGCCGTTGAGGGTGGAGATGTCTCCGTAGAGCAGGTCCTCGTCGGTCGGCTGCAGCATGCCGATCGAGAACTGCAGCGCCTTCAAGGCGTCGGAGATGTCCACGTATCCCTTCTTGACTGCGGAGAGGTCGCCGTTGCGGCTGCTGTTGCCGCCGGCGCTGAGCGCGAACACGTTCAAGACGGAGGAGCCGTTGTAGTTGCTGACGTCGAGAGTGGCCGTGCCGCTGCCGACCACGCCGTCGGTGACGAAATTGCCGTCCTTGTCCTTGGCGTACAGGATGCCGTTGGTCGCGGAGTATTTCCTGGCGCCCTTGTTGAAGGTGATGGTCGGCACGCTGGTGTCGTAGATGAGCGAGCGATAGCCGTAGGAGCTGTTACCGTCGGCGTCGGTGGCGCTGACCACCACCAGGTAGCGCCCCGGGTCGCCGAAGGTCACCGCCAGCGAGAAGTCGCCGGCGTCGGTGACGTTGACCGGCACGGCCTGGCCGTTCACCAATGCGGAGACGGCGGCTCCCGCGGTCGCCTTGCCGGAGAGGATCACCGTCTTCTTGGCGGTGGTGGTGTCCTGAGCGGGCGCGGTCACCGCGATCGACGGCAGCCCCGGATTGTAGGTGACGATCTTGGCCGTGAACGATTTCTTGCTGGCGTCGACGGCGTCGACGGTGCTGATCTCGATCAGGTTCAAGCCGTTCACGAAGCTGTCCGCCGAGGCGGTCCAGGAAAGTCTGCCGGAGGCGGTGGCCGAAGCGGCGTCGACCGCGGTGACGGTAGCCGGCAGGCCGTTCACCGTCACCGTAGGCGTCACACCTGCCGGGGTGGTGAAGCTGAAGGTATAGGAGTTCCCGGTCACCGCCGCGTTGTTGGGGAAGTTGACCACGATCGCCGCCGCCTGCGGGTCATAGGTGATGGTGCGCTGCACGGGGAGGCTGGCGTTGCCGGCCACGTCCGTGGCCGTGATCGCCACCACGTTTTTGCCCAGGGCCAGGGTGATCGCGAGGCAGTAAACGCCGTCGTTGACCGGGACCTGCGCCTGCGCCTGGCCGTTCACCGTCACGGTGACGGTGGTGGGGCTCGCGTCGAAGAGCACGCCGGTGATGGTCTGCACCGGGGTCTGGGTGGTGCTGCCGTCGGCGATCATGAAGATCTTTCTGGCGTCCAAGGTCGGCGCCGCGTTGTCCATGGCGATGTTGACGCTCGCCTTGCCGTCGCTGTAGCCGTCCTTGCTCGCCACCACGATGAAGTTGTTGGCGCCGGGCTTCAGGGTGACCGTTTTGCTCCAGGCGGTGTCGGCAACGACGGCGCTCTCGCCGTTGACCGTCACGCTGCTGGCGCCCGAGGTTACCGTCCCCTTCAGGGTGACGGAGCTCTGCTTGGTCGGCGATTGTACGCTGTCCACGGTCAAAACGACCGGCGCGCCGCTTTGGGCGATGACGTTGATGGTGATGGACCTGCTGGCGCTGCCGGTGGCGTTGGCGGCGTCCACCTTGACCACGTTGGCGCCGACGGCCAGGGTGAGCGGGGCCGACCAGGCGCCGGCCGTCAGGCTGGCGAGGACGCCGTTGACCTTGACCGTGTCGGCACCGATCACGCTGCCGGAAAGGGTCAGGGCGGTAAGGTTCGTGGCCAGCGGATAACTGTTGATGGTGAGCGTTGGGGCGGTGGCCGAACTGCCGCCGCCGACGGTCCCCGCGGAGATGCCGAAAATGGCCAGCGAACCGGAGCCGTTGGCGACGATCAGCCGGCTGTTGGCGGAGTCGGAGTTGTCGAAGATCAGGTCGGAGGGAACCGCCAGTTCGCCCTGCTTCAGGCCGTAACTGCCGATGTAGCGCAAAAAGGTGGGCTGCGCGCCGCTGGCGTCCAGCACCTGCACGTTGGCCTGGAAGGTGTCCATCACGTAGATGCGCAACAGCGCCCCGGAGTCGGTGGCGTATTCGAAGGCGATCGACTGCGGGTTGGTGAACATGAGCGGACCGGCGCCCAGGGAGCCGACCGTCTTCTGCCAGACCCCGGCCTGGCTGAAGAACTGCACGCGGCCGTTGAGCGAATCGACCACCGCCAGCTGCCTGGAGACCTTCTCGTAGGCTATGCCGGTCGGCTGCAGGAATTGGCCGTTGGCCGTCCCGGCGGTGCCGAAGCTGTTGGCGGGTTTGCCCGCGGCGGCCGAGCCGGTTGCCTGCGGCGAGTAGTCGGCGTTGAACACCTGCACGCAGTTGTCGAGGCTGTCGGTCACGTAAATGGCCCCGGCGCCGTCCACCGCGATGGCGTTGGCCTTCTTGAAGGAGCCGAAAGCCCCCTTCACCGCCCCGGTGAGCTTATCCAGCACCTGCACCGCGCTCCCCTGGCTTACCAGCAGATCGCCTCCGGCCGCCAGCGCTACTCCCAGGGGGAGTGCGGCGACCCGGATGCTCTTTAGCCGTTTGCCGGCGTTGTTGTATTCGTTCACGCCTCCCCCGCGGGGGTCGGTCACGTAGATGTTCCCCCACTGGTCCTCGGCCAGCCTGACCGGGGTGCGAACCCCGTCCTTGATGGCGTTGAGGGAGGTGACGATCGGCGCCGATACGGCGTACGCTTGCGGCGTCAGCGGAAAGGACGCCATCAGCAGGAAGAGTGCGAAACCGACGATGCGTCGTATGTTGCTGCAATAGGCCATGACGTTAATCCTCCAGTCAAAAAGCGGGCTGATAAGCCTGTAATTAAATTCAATCACTGCGGTAGCGCCCGGCGCCGCGGCGTCAACTGCGCCGGGAGCGGCCGGAGCCGGTGGCCGGGGGCATTACCTCCTGAGGTAACTGATCCCCGACGACTTGATCAGCAAGCTTTTCAAGTTGGCGATGCTGACGCCGTTGGCGTCCGGTGCCGGACGGGCCGTCGAGTAGGCGGTGAAGCTGATCACCTCGTTCTGGCTCGGGTAGGCGATGGTCCGGTCGCCCACCGACCCCTGCTGCAGGTAGACGATGGAGTCGGCGGCCAGCGCCCGGCCGAAGGCGCGGTTGTGGGCGAAGGAGCCCTGCTCCGAGGCGAGCAGTTTCAGGTTCATGGCGGCGCCCATGGTCTGCGCCCCGCTGCCGCCCGGCACCGTCAGGGTCCAGTCGGTCAGCTCGAAGCTCATCGCGGGGTTGGAGAAGAAGTACGGGACCGCGCTGTCGCTGTAGTAAATAGGGGCGCTTCTCAGGTTGCCGTTGACGTCGTAGGTGAAGTTCCAGGCGAAGAAGTCGAACATCCGCCCCCAGAGTGCCTTCTCGCCTCCGATCATATCCGCCATGGACTCGTCGGTGCCGTTGTGGCAGCCATAGCAGCCGCGGGTGTTGCCGGAAGCGCCCTGGGTGAAGTTGGCGGTGGCGAGCGCCGAGAAGGTGTGGCTGTTTTTCGGACCCAGATGGCAGGCGATGCACTGCCCCTTGTTGCCGGTGTCGACGATCACCCCGGCCTGCGGGGCGGAGCTGGTGTAGTTGGCCATGCCGAGCCGGCCGTGGTTCCAGTTGGCCTTGTGGCCGCTCTTGCCGGCGGCGCCGTAAGTGTTGTAGCGCACGCCGGAGGTGTAGAACTGGAAGCCCCCCGTGCCGTAGAACACCGCCGCCGCGCCCAGGTAATGCGGATTTTTGAAGCTGGCGTTGCTGAAGTCGGCCACCCCGGCGATCAGGGAGGCGCCGTTCTCGCGGCTGGCGTGGCAGGGGATGCAGATGTTGGACTCGCCGACGTTGGGGAATTGAATGGAGGCGACCGCCGCCGAACCGAAGCCGCCCATGCCGGCCCGATAGCCGCCGGCCAGGGTGCGGACGGAGTTTTTGAAGTCGTTGCTGCTATGGCAACCGTCGCAGGTCAGGGGCTGCTTGCCGCTGCTGACCGTGGTCGAGGCGGCGTCGGTGTTGGACCAGCCGCTTCCCAGGGCCTGCCGGAAACCGGCGGGAGTGTGGCAGGCGTTGCAGTTGTCCCTCACCGTGAAGTCGAAATGTTTCCAGGCCAGCGCGTTCAAGTCGCCGTGGCCGGAAGCGGCCCAGTCGATCCGCTCCTGGTAGCCGATCCCCTTGAGCGGATCGTGCGGTTCGTGGCAGGCATAGCAGTTGTTGTTGGCGGCGTTCAGGTACCGGGCGGGACCGGCGGCCGTGGTCGAGTTGGCGTTGAGATGGCTCGCCGTCAGATCGCCGTGGCACTCGAAGCAGCGCTCGGCCGGGGGAGAAAGGACGTTGTGCGACGGGCCGTGGCAGGCGGAGCAGCCGGTCCTGAGGTTGTTGGCGTCCCTGAAGTCGGTATTCGTATAGTGCAGCGAGCGCTTGTAGTCGGCGACCAGGTTGCGGCCGCTCAGCGAGGAGATGGTCGCTTCGTGGCACTCGATGCACCCTTGATCCTCGGCCTTGAAGGTCGGCGCGGCCATGCTGATCGCCCCGGCGTCGGTCGTCTTGTCCGGCACCACCACGAGACCGAGCGCGCTCCCCTCGTAAATGAGCGCGCCGGCCGCGTTGTACGCCTGCACGACCAAACTCAGGTTATTGGAGGGGTAAATGCCGTCCAGGCGCGCTTCGCCGAAGGGAGCCGGAAAATCCTTTTTCACCTTCGGGATGCCGGCGGCGAAAACGCTCATCCGGATGGTCTGCACCGCGTCGGGCACCGCCGCCACCGTTTTAGCGGCGCTTTTGCCGGCTGGCGCCCACTGGATTTTGGCAACCATGGAGCCCACCTGACCGCTGGCGCCGTCGGCGATATGGCCCATATTGCTCGCGCCGCATCCCGTCAAGGCAAGCAGTAACAGGACAAACAGCAGGTGTTGCAACCTGCCTGAAGCGATGTCTCTCATGTTGTTTTCTCCTTTAGCCGTTTATGTCAAATCCGAAATTTGTTTATTAAAAAGAATCGCTGACCGGCGAAGCCTGCCCGGCAGTGACGGAAACCGACCGAAAACCATCTTCTTCGCCTCGCTAATGAAACATAGAGCCCCGCGAAAGCACCGGCTCGGTCCGGTCATTTAACTAAGACCGAAAGGACGCCCGCAGCCGCCCGATATTAACCTGCCGTTTTGACGCGGGTTTTTTTCAGCGTTGCAACCCGCGGCAGAAGTTGACTGGAGTGCGCAGGTTTCGGGCCAGCTTTAGGCGTGCAACATGAACGTTACGAGATTAAAAGAATCCTTTTGATTTGTTTGATTTGTCAGTGGAAAATGAACAGAGAGCGGGGTTTTGGCGGCAGGGGAGTAGGCGGCGAGTCGGATCAGCAGTGGTTTCGTTGGTCGCGTTGAGGTACGAAACGCGACGTCGCACCGGTGCCGCGGTGGCGATGTCGCGCTTCACGATGAAGCCGTTCAACACGACCTACGGGTGTGAAAGGTTGCTGGCAGAAGTGGGGAAGGGGTACGAAGGGGGCGTGTGTCGGATCAGCAGTAGACAGTGCGGTAGGCCCAGTAGATGCCGGAGCCGACCACCGCCAGCAGCACGACGTGCTTTATCACCAGCATCTTGCGGCGGGTCCTTTCCACCTCGGGGCCGAAGAAGTTGTCGACATAGGTGAAGGTGCGCATGCCGCCGGTGGCGAAGATGGCGACGCTTGCGCCTACCAGGTTCCAGAAGAAGAAGCGCTCCACCGCCAGCAGCGGGGCGGTCAGCGCCGGATACTGCAGTTGGAAGCGCTGCAGGAAATAAATGGCGATCAGGTCGGAGAGCCAGTAGCCGGTAGCGAAATCGTGAATGAAGCCGTTCAGCACGATTGCGATCTTCTTGACACCTTGCATTAAATCACCTCTTTCGAGAAACCCCTCTCCCTTGCCATGCAACGGCTTGGGGGAGGGTGAAAAGTCCTGTAGGTCGCGTTGAGGCACGAAACGCGACGTTGCG
>CAIYDQ010000092.1 GCA_903925075.1 uncultured Geobacter sp. | reverse complement strand
TATTTCGAAAGCAACTCACGCACTTCCATTTCAACCAGTTCCAGCAGCTCTTCGTCATCCACCAGATCGCACTTGTTCAGGAACACGACGATGTATGGCACGCCAACCTGGCGGGCCAGCAGGATGTGCTCGCGGGTCTGGGGCATCGGGCCGTCGGCCGCGGAAACCACCAGGATGGCGCCGTCCATCTGCGCCGCACCGGTGATCATGTTCTTAACGTAGTCGGCGTGGCCCGGGCAGTCGACGTGCGCGTAGTGGCGCTTGTCCGTCTCGTACTCGACGTGGGCGGTGGCGATGGTGATGCCGCGCTCGCGCTCTTCCGGGGCGTTGTCGATCTGATCGAACGCCTTGAATATAGCCTGGCCCTTGCCGGCCAACACCTTGGTGATGGCTGCGGTCAGGGTGGTTTTACCGTGGTCGACGTGACCGATGGTCCCGACGTTTACGTGTGTTTTGTTTCTTTCGAATTTAGCCTTTGCCATTTCGGAATCCTCCTCGATAGGGAATTAAATATTAGCCTTTAACCTTAGCGACTATTTCCTCTGCCACCGACTTCGGTACCGGTTCATAATGGTCGAAGGTCATGGAGTAGGTAGCGCGTCCCTGGGTAGCGGAGCGCAGATCGGTGGAGTAGCCGAACATCTGTGCCAGCGGCACCATGGCGGTTACGACCTGTGCGCCTGCGCGCCCTTCCATGCCCATGATGCGGCCGCGGCGGGAGTTGAGGTCGCCGATGACGTCCCCCATGTAATCCTCCGGCACGACCACTTCCACCGACATGATCGGCTCGAGGATGCTGGGACCCGCCTTCTGGCACCCTTCCTTGAAGCCCATGGAACCGGCGATCTTGAACGCCATTTCCGAGGAGTCAACCTCGTGATAGGAGCCGTCGATCAAGGTGACCTTGATGTCCACCACCGGGTAACCGGCCATGACGCCCGAGTCGAGAGCTTCCTTGATCCCCTTGTCGACCGCCGGGATGTATTCGCGGGGAACCACGCCCCCCTTGATGGCGTCGACGAACTCGTAACCCTTGCCCGGCTCTTGCGGCTCGATCTCCAACCAGACATGGCCGAACTGGCCGCGTCCACCGGACTGGCGCACGAACTTCCCTTCGCTCTTGACCTTCTTGGTGATGGTCTCGCGGTAGGCGACCTGCGGCTTGCCGACGGTGGCGTCCACTTTGAACTCGCGGAACAGACGGTCCACGATGATTTCCAGATGCAGCTCGCCCATGCCGGAGATGATGGTCTGGCCGGTCTCGATGTCCGTCTTGACCCGGAAAGAGGGGTCTTCGGAGGCGAGTTTGGAAAGCGAGAGCCCCAGTTTCTCCTGGTCGGCCTTGGTCTTGGGCTCGATGGCGATCGAGATGACCGGCTCCGGGAACTCGATCGACTCGAGGATGACCGGGTTGTCTTCCAGGCAGAGGGTGTCGCCGGTGGTCGTGTACTTGAGGCCGACCGCCGCGGCGATGTCGCCCGCGAACACTTCCTTTATCTCTTCACGCTTGTTGGCGTGCATCTTGAGTATGCGCCCGACCCTCTCCCGCTTCCCCTTGGTCGAGTTGTAGACGTAGGAGCCCGCGTTCATGATGCCGGAATAGACCCTGAAGAAGCAGAGCTGCCCCACGAACGGGTCGGTCATGATCTTGAACGCCAGCGCGGAGAACGGTTCGGAATCCGAAGCGTGGCGCTCGATCGGCAGTTCGGTGTTGGCGTCGATCCCCTGGATGGCGGGGATGTCGGTCGGGGCCGGCATATAGTCGAGCACGGAGTCAAGCAGGTTCTGCACGCCCTTGTTCTTGAAGGACGATCCGCAGATTACCGGGATGATCTGGATGTTGATGGTGCATTTGCGGATGGAAGCCTTGATCTCGTCGATGGTCAGCGGCTCGCCGGCCAGGTACTTCTCCATCAAGTCGTCGTCGTAGCTCGAAATCTCCTCGACCAGCGCGTCGCGGTACATCTGCGCCTGATCGACCAGATCTTCCGGGATGTCGATGATGTCGTAGGTGGCGCCCAGGGACTCGTCGTTCCAGACGATCCCTTTCATCGTCACCAGGTCGACGACCCCTTTGAAATTCTCTTCGGCGCCGATCGGGATCTGCAGGGGAACTGCGTTCGCCTTCAGACGATCCTTGATCATGGCGATGCCGCGGTAGAAGTCAGCCCCTACCCGGTCCATCTTGTTGATGAAGGCCAGACGCGGCACGTGGTACTTGTCGGCCTGACGCCACACCGTCTCGGACTGCGGCTCGACGCCGCCGACCGAACAGAAGACGGCAACCGCGCCGACCAAAACGCGCAGCGAACGCTCCACCTCGATGGTGAAGTCCACGTGCCCCGGGGTGTCGATGATGTTGATGCGGTGCTCTTTCCAGTGGCAGGTGGTGGCGGCGGAGGTGATGGTGATCCCGCGCTCCTGCTCCTGCTCCATCCAGTCCATGGTGGCGGTGCCGTCGTGGACTTCGCCGATCTTATGGGAAACACCGGTGTAATAGAGAATACGCTCCGTGGTGGTGGTCTTCCCTGCATCTATGTGTGCCATGATCCCGATATTACGGGTCATTTCTAGCGAAACCTGACGTGCCACTTACTGAACCTCCGAATGCTGTAAACCTGGTTTATCTACCGGCCTTGCTACCAGCGGTAGTGAGCGAAGGCCCGGTTGGCCTCTGCCATCTTGTGCGTATCTTCGCGCTTCTTCACCGCGGAACCGCGGTTGTTGTAAGCGTCGAGGATTTCGCCGGCGAGCTTGTCGGTAACCGTCTTCTCGCTTCTGGCGTTGGAGTACTTCACCAGCCAGCGCATGGCGAGCGAAACGCGACGCTCGGGACGCACCTCGACCGGCACCTGGTAGGTGGAACCGCCGACCCTTCTCGACTTGACTTCGAGCATGGGCTTGATGTTGTCCAGGCACTTCTTGAGCACCTTGACCGGCTCTTCCGAGGCCTTGGCCGCGGCGATTTCCAGAGCCCCGTAGAGCGCCTTCTCTGCCGTACTCTTCTTGCCGTCCAGCATGATTATATTGATGAGCTTGGCGACCACCCGATCCCCGTATTTGGGATCCGGCAGAATAACCCTCTTGGCTACTTCTCTTCTTCTCGGCATGGGAAACCTCTCACTTTAATCGGTTACTTGGGTCTTTTTGCACCGTACTTGGAACGACTCTTCATGCGGCCTTTGACGCCGACCGAGTCGAGCGTGCCGCGGACGATGTGGTAACGGACACCCGGAAGGTCCTTGACCCTGCCGCCCCTGATCAGGACCACGGAGTGCTCCTGGAGGTTGTGGCCTACGCCCGGAATGTAGGAAGTCACCTCGACGCCGTTGGTGAGCCGTACCCTGGCGACCTTGCGGAGCGCGGAGTTCGGTTTCTTCGGAGTGGTGGTGTAAACCCTGGTGCAGACGCCCCTTTTCTGGGGGCAGCTCCTGAGTGCCGGAGCAGTGGATTTTTCACCCTTTGACTCCCGACCATGACGAATAAGCTGATTGATAGTTGGCATACAGACCCTCTCACGCGATGCTTCCAGCTCAGGGCTTCCCCTGCGGAAGCGATGAACATAACAGCAGACTTAGCGCTTGTCAAGTTTTATTTGAAATAAATTTAGAGACCGCGAAGCGCGGCTAGGCTTCATCTTCGTAGATTTCTTCATCCTCCGGCTCGACTGGCTCCGGAATGATTACTGGCTCCTCAGCTACCATGCGCAGGTTGCGGTAAAGAGCCAATCCCGTACCCGCCGGGATCAGACGCCCCATGATCACGTTCTCTTTCAGACCACGAAGACTGTCGACCTTACCCTCAATTGAAGCCTGTGTCAAGACTTTTGTTGTCTCCTGGAAGGAAGCAGCGGAAATAAACGACTCAGTCGACAAGGACGCCTTGGTTATGCCCAAGAGGAGCGACTCGGCCGTGGCGGGACGCCCGCCTTTCTCCATGGCCCTCTCGTTCTCTTCCTCGAACACGTAGCGCTCGATCTGGTCGTCGATCAGCAAGGTGGTGTCCCCCACTTCCTTGACCCGGACGCGGCGCAGCATCTGACGCACGATGGTCTCGATGTGCTTGTCGTTGATCTTGACGCCCTGCAGACGGTAGACCTCTTGCACCTCGTCCACCAGGTACTTCGCCAGTTCCTTCTGTCCCAGAACGCGCAGGATGTCGTGCGGGTTGGAGGAGCCGTCCATCAGCGCCTCGCCGGCGCGCACATGGTCCCCTTCGTGCACGCTGATGTGCTTCCCCTTGGGAATCAGGTACTCCTTGGGTTCCCCCATCTCCGGGGTGACGATCACCTTGCGCTTACCCTTGGCGTCCTTGCCGAAGGCGACCACGCCGTCGATCTCGGTGATCACCGCGAAGTCCTTGGGCTTTCTCGCCTCGAAGAGCTCGGCGACGCGCGGCAGGCCCCCGGTGATGTCCTTGGTCTTGGTGGTCTCGCGCGGGATCTTGGCGATCACCTCGCCGGCGTTGATGACGGTGTCCTCGATCACGTTGATGTTGGAGCCGACCGGGAGGTAGTAGCGGGCCAGAAGGCTGTCGCCGATCTTGGCCGTCTTGCCGCTTTCGTCCTTGATGGTGATGCGCGGGCGCTTGTCGGCGTCGCGGGTCTCGATGATGACCTTTCTGGAGAGGCCGGTGACTTCGTCGACCTGCTCCTCCATGGTGACGCCTTCGATGATGTCGCCGAATTTCACCTTGCCGGAGATCTCGGTGAGGATCGGCATGGTGTAGGGGTCCCACTCGGCGACCGACTGGCCGGCGATGATCTTGTCGTCCGGATGCACCTTGATCTTGGCGCCGTAGACGACCGAATACTTCTCGCGCTCGCGCCCGGTCTCGTCGACCACCGCCAGTTCGCCGTTTCGGTTCATGACGATGTGGTGCCCTTCGGCGTTGGTGACGTAGTTTATGTTGATGAACTTCGCGCGCCCCTCGGTGCGGGCCTCAAGGGAGGTCTGCTCGGCGCGCCGGGAAGCGGTGCCGCCGATGTGGAAGGTACGCATGGTCAGCTGAGTGCCCGGCTCGCCGATGGACTGGGCGGCGATCACGCCGACCGCCTCGCCGCGGTTCACCAGGTGGCCGCGCGCCAGGTCGCGGCCGTAGCACTTGGCGCAGATGCCGCGACGGCTCTCGCAGGTGAGCACGGAGCGGATCTTGACCTTCTCCAGGCCGGCCGCCTCGATTCTGGCCACCAGCGTCTCGTCGATCTCCTCGTTGGCCGGCACCAGCACGTCGCCGGTGACCGGGTCGAGGATGTCGTCG
>CAIYDQ010000091.1 GCA_903925075.1 uncultured Geobacter sp. | reverse complement strand
TCTCGTCTTCGGCACCACAACATTGACAAAGCGTCCCGTCTCTTCGAGGTGGGACGCTTTTCTTTTTGCCGCTAAGCATCCCTACCCTACCCCTCCTCTCTTCCCTTTCGATTGATTTTGTTTTCAATCGCTTCCCCGAGCGGCTTCCCGCACTTCGTAGTCCCCCGAAGGCCCGGCAGCTTGAAACCACACACATAAAAAATAAATAATCTAAGCAGTGGAATATTTGCCGGATTGCTAACTGCACGTTATATCAGCCATTCACCCTGTTGACGTGGCAAAGAATGGAGAATGGTAATAAAATTAACATTTTAAGAGTGGTGGTATCTATCAGAAAAACAAAGTGATTTCTTGCAAATGGTAATTTTATTACCATTTGTAATACATGATCTTCCATTATGATTTTTTTGGAAAGTATGGGTCGAGTCGTGTATAGATAGAAGTCAACTTTTACAGGAAGGCCTTCCCGTTTGCTTCATGCCAAGGATCGCCGGTGATCCGGATCATAGGCAACAGAGGTATACATGGGTCGGCTCGTTAAGCGCACGATGGTATGCACATTGTAATTTATTTTTTTATTTTTTGAAATCAGGAGGTTCCATGGATTTATCTCAGGCAGGACGGGTGCTGGCTGTATTTATGCTGCTCTTTGTAGGAGCAATCAGTACGGTATTTGCCGCTGCGACTCCAGACCAGGTTACTTACCCGTTTCTCGACTTAAGTTTGTCCAAGCCAAAGTCTGTAGCCACCGATGCCGGCAACAATCTTTACATTGCAGATGCCGGCAACAACCAGGTTGTCATAGTCTGGGCAGACCATAGTACGCCAACGATTATTGGCAATGGCACAGCAGGTTTTTTTGGCGACAATGCCCCTGCTGACGCCACGACAACCAGATTGAACGCCCCGGAAGGGGTGGCCGTCGATGCCAGCGGGAATCTATACATCGCTGACACCGGCAACCACCGTGTACGGATGGTGGCTGCGGTCTCAGGAAAGGTCGCGACTAGCAGCAGGATAACAACGATTGCCGGGAACGGCGCGGCGGGCTTTTATGGAGACGCCCAAGTTGCCACCGCCGCCAGCCTCAATAGTCCCACCAGTGTCGCCGTCGATGCAGCCAAGGTCGTATATATAGCCGACAAGGGAAACTACCGAGTCAGAAAATTTACCGCCGGCGCCAACATAAGCACCATTGCGGGAGACGGCAACTCAACAACCTTGACGGCTGCGGGAATTACGGTTTCCAAGGCGGGCGATCTCTATATAGCCGACTCCGGGCACAATACGGTGTGGAAGATGATCAAGGCAGCCGGCGCGCTGCTCCCTTTCGCCGGCACCGGGATAGCCGGATATTCCGGCGACGGCGGTCTCGCGCTGCATGCCGCACTGACTCAGCCAAGCGCCGTCTCGACGGACGGAGTTGACCTTTACATTGCAGACACCGGGAACAACAGCATCAGAAGGGTTTCTTTGACGACATTTGTAATCTCTACCCGCGCCGGACAAGATTTCGGTTTTTCGCCTTATCTTCCTGCGATCCCAGCCGCCTTCGCGTCGCCGACGGGTGTGGCGCTTGACGCCGCCGGGAACTTGTACGTGGCCGACTTGAACAACGGCGCCGTCGCGGAAATCTCCGCGAGCATCTCGGCAAGAACGACCGCATCCATGCCAGGCGGAGCATTCGTTTTCCCCCAAAACATCATCCTTACCGCCAACGAACCAGTGAACGGCATTTATTTCACGGCGGATCTCAGTGTTCCCGACCCTTTTGCTTTGAATCCAGCCCCATATTCAAGCTCCAATACCGCAGGGACATTTCGCTACAACAACTCACTGCTTTTATCGACAACTACGACAATCAGGTTCATGTCGGTTGACCTTTTGGGCAATCATGAAACCGCAACGGCAGCTACCTATGCCTTTGTTTCCGTACCAAGCGTCGGCGCCTCGACCGATAACGGCGTCAAGGCTGGAGTATATTACTCGGCAAACGCCGCGATGAATCTGACCTTCGTGACATCTCCCGAGGATGCGACCGTTTATTATACGACGGACGGCAAAGCCCCGACGACCTCGTCCGCAAAGAACGTAGGGGTGGCGGGGATGCAAAGAACGCCGATTCAAATTCCGGTGGGGGCGTCGCAAGCTACTACGACCTTGAAGTATTTCGCCGTGGATAATTATGGCAATAGCAGCACGATTGCTTCCGCCAGTTATACTACGGTTGCCCTTGCCACTACCGCCAGCGTAGCAGGCGGCTATTACCGCCAGGGGCAGACCGTCACCTTGACCTCAAACGATTCCACGGCAACCATAACCTATTCGACTGCCGGCGATCCCTCCGATCCGGCCCTCCTTGCCGCCGATCCGCCCCTCGCATTTACCGGCACGGGCCAAATTCCGACAATCACCATACCAGCCGGACAGACCGTGCTGCGATATTTCGCAAAAAATGGAACGAGCGAGGCATTGAAGAGCCAAGAGTACAATGTTATTATCGGCGCGCCTACAGTGTCGGCGGCCCCCCTGCCTCTGTCCACCACAAGCATCAACCCGATAACCGTCGCGGTGACCTCCCCGAATGCCGACGTCGCCATCTACTATACGTTGGACGGGAAAACGCCGACCGTAACGTCGTTGAAATATGCGACTCCGATAACGATCAACAGTACGACTACCTTGACGGTCGTGGCAGTCGACAAGGCCGGCAACCAGTCCATAGTGACTCCGTACGTCTACAAGGTCGATTTGACCGTGCCGACTACGACTGCGGCGCCCAAAGGCGGCTTGTACGATTCAACCCAGACGGTCTCGCTTACCACCGACGACTCGACGGCGAAGATTTACTACACCCTCGACGGAAGCAGCCCCTCGTCGCTCTCCCAGCTATATACAAAGCCCATTATCATCAATCAAGACGTCACCCTCAAGTTTTCGGCCATAGACCCATCCGGAAACCAGGAGCCGGCTAAATCCGAGATATACACGGTCGTGCCGCTTAAAACGTCCGCCTATCCTACCGGAGGCGCATATCCGGCGGCTCAGTTCGTTTCCCTGGCCAGCAATACGGCAAACGCGACGATCTACTATACGATCGACGGAACGACCCCGACTAAAACGAGCGCCAAATACGCCGGGCCTATACACATCACGGACAAAACCAACATAACGTCCGCCACTACGACGTTGCAGTTTTTATCGATCGATAAGGCAGGCATTGTCGAGAATTTCAAAACCGAAGTTTATACGATCGACACCGTCACTCCGTCAACCACCTTCAGATGCGACAACAAACTTTTCACTATCAAACTTGCTGCCATTGATTCCTCAGATTCGGTGCCAAAGATAAAATATATTTCCAACACTGCCACCGGAATCAATTCATCAACGCTCGATGTCCAGCCTTACACGTTGACAGACTATACTTCCACTATTTATTTCGGTAACCCCGATTTCGGCGAAAATACAATCGTAAAATACTTTGCCGTAGACGCCGCAGGGAATACCGAGCTCGTTCAAACCGGTTACTGTTCTTACGGGGCTAGTAACGCTGCTCCGACAATATTTTTAGAAACGCCGACTGAGAATGTTCCAGGCAACATCCTTACCCAGTATGTCGTCGGAACTGTCGCGCCGTTTACCACAAAAATAAAAATAAACGGAAACTCCGTTGACACGAATGAAATCAACGGGGCTTTTTCATACTCTCTTGGCTCACCGACCAGCGTGTCCATTACAAACGCCAGCGACGACAGCGCCTTAACGGTCACTCAACCCAGCGTCAGTTCAGCCGTTATGATCGCAATAAACAAGTATGACCTTAATTTTACCGAAGTGCCGTCCATCGGAGTGATCGGAAATCGTCTGCGTGTGCCGATTTACATGCAAAGCGGTTTTCAAGCTGCCGCTGCGAATTTGGAAATCAATTACGACAAGACCTTGTTGACAGCTCCAAGCGTAGAGCTGTCCCCCCTGGCCAAGGCTTTCGGCAAAGTCGTCACATTTAACGTACCGACAGCCGGCGACTTGAGGATGGTTATCACCGACTCCAACAAAAGTTCAATAACTCCGATACCGGACGGAGTGCTCGCTTATTTGGCGTTCGACATCGTGATGAATGGCCTGGGCAACCCCGGCTTCGTCGACAAATCCGCAAATCCATACAACAGCTATTCGGTAACCGACAGTTCCGGCAACAAAATCGTTTCATCGACCTTGCCCGACATAACCGATCCGTCACTCGTCATAAACACCATATTGGCAAACAATACGGATCCTAACAACATGGCTACCGATCTGGGCGACCGGAACATTCCCAACGTCTTGACCTTGAACGGAGCAGGTCCGAACGGCACGGTAAACATCGTTAAAAATATCGGCGACATCAACGCATCAGGCAGCACCACCCTCGATGAAGTGCTCAAAGGGTTGTTGATGCTTGTGGACCCCATACACAACACGGTCGACAATAGCGCGGCCGACATAAATGGCGACGGACAAATCAGCATCTGGGAGATGCAGCGCCTGATCAACTCTTTTGTCGGATTGAATTGATTCGGGAACGGATTCCGTAGCACTATTTTCGAGGCGCGAGGAGAGACACCCTATGTTTTCAAAAGTTTCAAGCATCTTGGTTTTTGTTCTTTTACTGATCGGAACGGCCCATGCGGCACCCGTCATGACATTGGGACCGGTTGTCATGAACAATGCGATCATTAGTTTCCCGTTGGTTCTAAAACAAGATAATGCCCTTATTTCCGGCCTGGCAGTCGATGTAGTATTCAGCTCGGATCGCCTTTTCCCCATCAGAAAGGGCGCTACGTTGAGCAGCGTGCTACTTGGCGCTGCCGTCAGCGGCAAGACATTATCTCAAAGCCTGGAAGCCGAGAACATCTTGAGGCTTACCGTAATCGGCCAGAATAACAACAGTCCTATAGCTGACGGGGTGGTAGCAAACGTCAGCTTTGGACTAGTGCCCGGCGCGGACCTGCGAGGGGTGACATTTCAAATGTCCTTGGAAGGGACCGATCCGAGCGGCAATCCGGTTCAAATCATTTCTTCCATACCCGCCAGGATCGCAGGCGACATGACCGCGAAAGGCTATCTTGAATCCGGCGATGCGCTGCTGGTTATGCAGACGGCAGTCGGCGCGGTGCGTTTGACCACGGACCAGCGCACTTTCGCAGACGTCAACGGCGACGGCAGGATCGATGTAGGAGATGCCATTACGATATTGGCAAGGGTGGTGGGAATATGAGATCGACTGTTACCTGTCTGATTGCAGCTTTTGGGATGATGCTGACAGCCGGTTGTGGCGGCGGAGGCGGAGGAGGCGGAGCCAGCTCCCAATCGAATCCGACTCAGGCCGTTGTCGCCTATTCAATAAACAACAGTTCAAGCACACCGCTTGTCGGCGTCCAGTTCTCCGCTATTGTGCCCATCGGGACCGATGTGCCGGTGGACGCTGGAACGCATACAATCTCCGCTCAGAATATTGCCGCCGGGGCGGCTCTGTCGGGATTGAATATGAAAGTTTATGGCACCTATTCTGCTCCTATTCGAAAGGTCAAGCTTGGAGTCATGCCGCTTGATGGAACTGCGTTTACCAGCGGCTTTAAAGGAGAGGTGATTAGTTTGACTTGCAGTTTAACCCAAAGCCCAAAAGTCGCGGCAACTGATTTTTCAACGGTCGTCAGCGAGTTGTTCGGATATGGATATGACCAGACAGCCCATAAAACCATTCGTTTAAACGCCCTGACCTCGTCGGTGGCGCCGACGCTGAAATAGGTTAGCGCCGTCGCGACCTGCCCGGCCGAAATAGCGCACGAGCCTTGGAAGGGCAAGCCGCGGGTGACTGCGCGCAGAGTTTGGGCGTGTAAAGCACTTTGTGTAAATGGCTTCGGTTAAGATTTTGGCAGTCTGTCTTCAAAGAGGATGGCGAACCGGCCCATCGCAGCTTTCCAGTTCTGAATTGGCCTGGTCCATTTCTTCGCAATGT
>CAIYDQ010000090.1 GCA_903925075.1 uncultured Geobacter sp. | reverse complement strand
TGGCGCGACATCCTGGTGCGCTACAAGCAGACGGCGATCGGCGTCGCCTGGAGCGTGATCAGGCCGGTGTTGACCATGATCGTCTTCACGGTCATCTTCGGCAAGCTGGCGAAATTCCCCTCCGGCAGCGCGCCCTACGCGATCCTGGTCTACGCGGCCATGCTCCCCTGGCAGTTCTTCGCCAACGCGCTCTCCGAGAGCAGCAATTCGCTGATCACCAACTCCAACATGATCTCCAAGATCTATTTCCCGCGCCTGATCGTCCCCTTCAGCGCCGTGGTGGTGAGCGTGGTCGATTTCCTGATCTCCTTCGGCGTGCTGGCCGTGCTGATGATCTGGTACCGTTTCCTGCCGAGTTGGCAGATCGTCACGGTGCCGCTTTTTTTCCTGCTGGCGCTGCTGGCCTCCCTGGGCTTCAGCCTCTGGCTCTCGGCGCTGAACGTGAAGTACCGCGACTTTCGCTACATCGTTCCCTTCATCGTCCAATTCGGCCTGTACGTCTCGCCGGTCGGCTTCGCCAGCTCCGTGGTTCCGCAAAAGTGGCGGCTGCTTTATTCGCTGAACCCGATGGTCGGCGTCATCGACGGCTTCCGTTGGGCGATCCTCGGCGGCGATGCCCAAATCTACTGGCCCGGTTTTCTGCTCTCCGGTGCATTGACCCTGCTGATACTCTACGGCGGCGTCAAATATTTCCGCAAGACCGAGCGGATCTTCGCGGACATCATATGAGGGCCGATCGGCGGGAGCGCCTGTCGGCACGGTTGCTTATACGGCAGCTTCTGGGACCACGCGCATGAGCGAGACGATAATCAAGGTGGAGCATCTGAGCAAGAAGTACCTGCTGTCCCACTTGGCCGACAAGCGGGAGCAACTGTTCAGCAAGTTGCTGGCCAACAAGGTCAGACAGTTCGGGTCCAGGCTCGCCGCGCCTTTCCAGCGCGGGGCCACGGGCGGCGAAACGACCGAGGAATTCTGGGCGTTGAACGACGTCTCCTTCGAGATCAAGCGAGGGGACCGAGTCGGCGTCATCGGCCGCAACGGCGCCGGCAAGTCGACCTTGCTGAAAATCCTCTCCCGGATAACTGAGCCGACCAAGGGGCGCATCACCATCGACGGCCGCGTCGCCAGCCTGCTGGAGGTGGGAACGGGCTTTCATTCGGAACTCTCGGGACGGGAAAACATCTATTTGAACGGCGCGATTCTCGGCATGAGCCGGGAGGAGATCAAGCGCAAGTTCGACGAGATCGTCGCCTTCGCGGAGGTGGAACGTTTCCTCGATACGCCGGTGAAACGCTATTCTTCCGGGATGTACGTCCGGCTTGCTTTCGCGGTGGCCGCGCATCTTGAACCGGAGATTCTCATCGTCGATGAAGTGCTAGCGGTAGGAGATGCGCAATTTCAGAAAAAGTGTCTGGGGAAAATGGAGGATGTTTCGACCAAGGAGGGACGAACGGTACTGTTTGTCAGCCACAATATGAATGCTATTGAACAACTTTGTTCCAGTGTGCTGCTTCTGGAAAAAGGAAAAGTCAAATTTCATACAGATGACATATCTACCTCGATCAAGAAGTATTTAGCCTCCGACGGCGACGATTGCGGCGTGAGCGAATGGCTGCCAGCAGACAAGGAATCGGACAACGCCTGGTTTTCTCCGCTCAGGTTTCTTATGACCGACGCCAAAGGCGACAAGCTGACCATGCCCGTCAGCAATAATTCGGATATCTGGGTCCAAATAGAAGCCAATATCAAGGAGCTCGATTCCGCCTTGACGGTAGGATATGCCATATATACCGAAGAAGGAACTCTTCTCTATTGGAGCTACCAGACTGACGAAGCACCGGACAATTGGCCGGTACTCGAAAAAGGGTTTTGTACGTTGAGAAGCAAAATACCGGAACGATTTTTAAATGAGGGGATGTACCGCATTGAGCTCATCGGTAGTTTACATTTCAGACAATGGTTGTTCGAACCGGGGAGAAACGCTCCGTCAATCTTCCTGAATATTCAAGGCGGCCTGAGCGAGTCCCCTTATTGGATGGCGAAAAGGCCCGGTGCACTGGCTCCTGTTTTTGAGTGGCAGAAATCGCTGTGATCCCGCCGGCGTCTAATAGCCGTGAACCGTGATAGAGCAACGGGCGAATAGATAAACTTTATGATGACCATCTTGTCAAAACCAATGCATTCCTTGATAATGCGCAAAAAATCGTTGCAAGCGTACCTTTCGTTTGCCGCGGATTTTTTCCGTTACCGGCGGTTAAGCAGATTGTCTTGCTTCCGTTTCCATGTCAACTGGAAGGACCGACACCCTTGCCTCGCAGACAAAACGGGGGTCACCGGTTTCGACCGCCATTATATCTACCATCCCGCTTGGGCTGCACGCATACTCGCTCGAACCGGGCCCGACGAGCATGTCGATATCTCGTCAACTCTGCATTTCTGCTCGCTTGTTTCGGCGTTCATTCCGGTGAAGTTCTACGACTACCGCCCTGCGGATCTGCATTTAAGCGATTTGATCTCGCAAGCTGCCGACCTGCAAGCACTCCCCTTTGCCGATGGCAGTATTCGGTCGCTTTCCTGCATGCACGTCGTGGAGCACATCGGGTTGGGGCGCTACGGCGACCCGCTCGACCCGGACGCAGACTTGAAGGCTATTGCCGAATTGAAACGGGTCCTGGCCGTTGGCGGGGATCTGCTGTTCGTCGTGCCGATCGGCAGGCCACGGGTGATGTTCAACGCGCATCGCATCTATTCCTACCAACAAATAATAAGCTGTTTCCCCGAACTGGAATTGCGCGAATTCGCATTGGTCCCGGATGATTCTCAAGGCGACGGACTGATCGTCGACGCCGAGGAGAGCTTGGTCGACGAACAAAATTACGGGTGCGGCTGCTTTTGGTTTCATAAGAAGGCTGGATCTCTTGGTGCGCAGACATGATCATCGTCAGGCTGATGGGCGGCCTCGGCAACCAGATGTTCCAGTACGCCATAGCCCGCCGATTGGCGCAGGCGAATGTCGCCGAGGTGAAATTCGACGCCGGGTGGTTCGAAAATATTCCTGCGTCGGCCACTGCCAGGAAGTACGAGCTCGGGGCATTCGGAATTGCTTGCGATGTGGCGACTCCCGGCGAGCTGAGAGCGGCGCGCGGCTTTGAAATCCCGCCTCATTTCCCCCGTCTGTTGAAACGGGGCCTGAAGGCCATCGGCCGCGGGGAACGGGACGGTTGGATACGGGAAAAACATTTTCACTTTGACCCTGCCATCCTCGGCCTGCGGGGCGATGTCTATCTTGATGGCTACTGGCAAAGCGAGAAGTATTTTGCCGACATCGCGGAAACGCTTCGCGGTGAGTTCACCCTGAAGCGTGAACCGGATGGGGTCAACAGGCGTCTGCTTGAGGAAATAGGCGCGTGCGAAGCGGTGTCGCTGCATGTCCGGCGCGGAGATTACGTCACGAATAAGGGCATCGGCGAGGTTCACGGAGCCCTCCCCCTGGCATATTACCGTGCCGCCGTAGCCCGAATCGCCGACAGTACGATAGATCCTAAATTCTACGTTTTTTCCGACGACCCCGATTGGGTAAAGGACAACCTGAAAATTTCCGGGTCGACGACGTATGTGGACCACAACGGCCCGGCTGACGCCTGCGAGGATCTTAGATTGATGAGCGCCTGCAGGCATCATGTCGTCGCCAATAGTTCGTTTAGTTGGTGGGGCGCGTGGTTGGACAACAAAGCCGGCAAGCAGGTGGTCGCCCCGCACAAATGGTTTGCTTCCGAGGCCATCGACATTTCCGATCTGATTCCGGCGGCCTGGCAGATCGTTTAAGGGGAGGCACATGCCCAAAGTTTCCGTAGTCATGCCCGTTTATAACGGCGCGCTTTTTGTCGCCCAAGCAATCGACAGCGTCCTTTGCCAGACGCTGCGCGACTTGGAACTGATAATAGTCGACGACGGCTCGGACGACGACACTCCAACCATAATTTCGTCGTATCGCGACGCAAGGGTAAAGCTGGTTCGCAATGGAAAGAACCTGGGCATCGTGAAATCGCGCAATGCGGGGTTCGCCGCCGCCACGGGCCAATATATCGCCCTGCTCGACTCGGACGACGTGGCGCTTCCCACCAGACTGTCCGAGCAGGTCGGTTTTCTGGAAGCAAATCCCTGTTTCGGCATGGTGGGCTCCTGGATTGAGATCATCGACGATAAGGGAACCGCTACCGGGGAGATCGTCAGGTACACAGACGCTCCGGAAGAAATTCCCATCAGGCTGCTGTTCAATAATTGTTTCGCTCAATCGGCAGTCATGGTGAGAGCTGACATTCTGCCGGCAGTTCCCTACCGGCAGATGGCGCCGGCCGAGGATTATGACTTGTGGGTTCAACTGTGCGCTAAGGCCAAGGCGTGGAATCTGCAAAAGGTTCTGGTGAAGTACCGAGTGCACGGCTCCAATATCAGTCTGCTGAAATTGGAAGAGCAAGAGAACTTCGTGGCGGAAGTGATCAGGGAGTATTTAGCCAAACTGTCCGTGGTCCCGAGTGAGAGAGAGATGAAGGTGCATCGGCGGATCGCGACAATGCAGTTCGAGCCGTCGCTGGCGGCTCTCTGCGAGTTCGAGGCTTGGCTGCTGAAGCTGCTCGCGGCCAACAATAAGGGCTGCTATTTTGAGGCAGCCGCTTTCCAGCGCGCGCTATCCGCACTCTGGCACTACGCCTGCCGCCATTCGACAGGCTTGGGTCTTGCCGCTTGGAACGCTCATCGGGCATCTGCTTTGTGCGGGCTGTCGAAAATCAGCACCACGCAAAAAATCAGATTTTTAACCTTATGCGTCCTCAAGCGCCGAAGGCTACCTTTTGCGAGCAGGGGGCGGTAATTTGGAAGCCGATAGCACTCTGATCTCAATAATCGTGCCCTGTTACAATTACGGCCATTTCATCGCCGAAACGCTGGACTCCGTCGGTGCCCAGACTCTCAGCTCTTGGGAGTGCATTGTGGTCGACGATGGCTCGACCGACAACAGCCGGGAAGTGATCTCGTCCTTCGTCGCCGCCGACAGCCGCTTCAGATACATCCGCAAAGAGAGCGCCGGGGTGTCCGCCGCACGCAATACCGGCATTCGCGCCGCAAGGGGGGCGTGCATCCAGTTTCTCGACGCCGACGATTTGATGGAGAGCGGGAAGTTGGCTGCGCAGAAACGGTTTCTGGACCTCCATCCCGAGGTCGACGTGGTTTACGGCGACGCGTTTTTCTTCGACGGCGCGGGAACCGGTGGCAAAAACGACCTGCAGTTTTTCGAGTCCGTTGCCGTGAGCGGACAGTGTGCGAAAATCGTCTCGAAACTGGTGGAAGACAACATATTCATCGTCTCCGCTCCCTTGGTCAGGGCGTCGGTTATTGAAAGGATCGGCGGCTTCAACGAGGGGATGAAACATCTGGAGGATTGGGAGTTCTGGTTGAGATGCGCCCTCGGCGGCAGCAATTTCGCCTATCACCAATCGCCGGAAAGTTCGACGCTGATACGCAGGCACAGGCACAGTCTCAGCGCCGATACCGGCAGGATGCTTAAAGCAAATCTCGATCTTCGGACCAAGCTTCTGGAAACTTTGCCGGATGAGGCCAGCAGGCGCATAAACCGGAAACAGCTGGCCACGACTAGGATACTTATCGCCTACAAAACGATCGAGGCTGGAGGCTGTCTCGCCGGTTTCCGGGAATTGCTAACGGTTTGCCTCCCGGCCATGAGGTTCAAATCCCTGCTGTACGGGATGTCCCTCGTCTTCAGCCGAGCAAAGAAGGGGCGTCCGTGAGCGCCAAATCATGCTGGGTGATCATCCTGAATTGGAACGGATGGCAGGACACCGTCGAATGTGTCCGCTCCTGCCTGGATCTCACCTCCTCCGATTTCCAGATCCTGGTGGTGGATAACGGCTCAACTGACAATTCCGAGGCGATGCTGCGCTCCCGGCTGGCGGGGCTGGATAGGGTCAGCATCCTGCAAACCGGCGGCAACCTCGGTTTTGCCGGGGGGAACAACGTGGGGATCAGGCACGCGCTCTCGCAGGGGGCCGATTACCTCTGGCTCCTGAACAACGACACGGTGGTCGACCGTGCGGCTCTTTCGGCGTTGGTCGACGCCGCGGCTGCGGACCACGCCATCGGCATTCTGGGGAGCAAGATCTGTTTCTATGACCGTCCAGACCATCTCAATACCGCCGGCGGCTCGATCAACTGGAAGACCGGCCAGCCCTCGCTGATCGGCTACGGGGAGAAGGACGACGGCAGGTTCGACCGGCTGCGCGAAGTCGACACGGTTTCCGGCTGCAGCCTCTTCATCAAACGCGAAGTAGTGGAAAAAATCGGACTGATGGACGAGAGGTTTTTTCTTTATTTCGAGGAGAGCGATTGGGTCGTCCGGGCGGGCAAAGCCGGATACAAGGTGGTCTATGCACCCGGTTCAAAGGTTCTGCACAAGGTTTCCGCCTCGACCGGCGGACACGAATCGCCCGACATGAAGTATTACATGACCAGAAACAACATGCTCTTTATGAAGAAGAACACCGATGATAAGTCGTACCGGCTATTTCTGCTCAACTATCTTTTCAATCTCATGCCGCGCGAGTTTCTGAGGATGGGATTGAAGAACAAGAAACAAAGGGTTCTGAAGATGAAGGCCATAGTGCTGGGACTGATTCATTACTTCCAGGGTCGGTTCGGCCGATTTTCCGTGTCCTGACGAGGTGGGCAACGTGACGAAGACAACGCCGCCTACGGTCTCGGTAATCATACCCGCCTATAACAGCGAAAAATATCTGTCCAAGGCGATAGAAAGCGTGCTGGCCCAAACGTGCCCTGCCGTGGAATGCATCGTGGTCGACGACGGTTCGCTCGACGGCACGGGGCGGATCGCCCAATCCTACCCAGAAGTGACCTATATCCGCCAGGAAAACTCCGAGCGCTCCGCCGCCAGAAACAACGGTCTTCGCCATGCCTCGGGCCGCTACCTAAGTTTTCTCGATGCGGACGACGCCATCGCGCCGGAAAAGATCGCCGCGCAGCTCGAATTTCTGGAGCGAAATGCCGATTGCCAGGCCGTCTACTCGAAGGTGCTGTTCTTTCGCGACCAGTCGCCGGAGGCCCTTTTCCCCCTGGAGCGGATCACCCCTGCCGGCGACCTTCTGGAAAAGCTGCTCTACGGCAATTTCATCACCGTCCACGCGCTGCTGATCAGGAAAGCCGCGGTGGACGCCATCGGCGGTTTCGACGTCTCCCTGTCGCAGAACGAGGACTGGGATTTCTTCCTGCGGCTCGCCCTGTACGGCCGGTTCGGCTTCATCGACGAGTTTCACGCCTACTGCCGCATGCACGCGGCCAACACCAGCCGGGACGAGATCGGCATGCACGAGTCCAAGTGGCAGGTGGCGCGCCGCTTTCTGGATGCGCACCGGCAGGAGTTGCGGGAAAAAGGGATCGACCCTGAACCTGTGTCGGCCTTTCACCAGGCCGATTTAGGGAAGGCGCTGATCGCCAACGGCAGGGGAGCGGAGGGACGTCGCCAGATCCTGAGCGCCGCTCGGCAGCGCTTTTCCGGCCGCGGCAAATACCTGGCCTATGCGCTTCTTTCCTGCCTGCTTGGCCCGAAACTCTGCGCGCGTTTGGGCGGCGGGGCCTACCGCGACCCCGGAGGGCGGCAGTGAATCCGGCCATCTCCGTGATCATCCTCAGTTGGAACGGCAAACAGCACTTGCCGGCGTGTCTCGACGCACTGGCTGGGCAGAGCTTTCGGGATTTTGAGACGGTGCTGGTGGATAACGGCTCTACGGACGGCACCGCCTGCTATCTCCGGGAGCATTATCCGTGGGTCCGGATGGTGGGGCTGCCGGAAAATGTCGGTTTTGCCGGCGGCAACAACCGCGCTCTGGCCGAGTGCCGCGGCCGCTATATCGTCACCTTGAACAACGACACCAAGGCGGAGCCCGACTTTCTGGCCGAGCTGCTGCGCACGGCGCAGACCGACCCCGGAGTCGGCATGGTGGCGGCGAAGATGCTGAACTTCTACGAAAAGGGGCGGCTCGACTCGGTCGGCGTCGGCATCGCCAGCGACGGCCTGGGACGCAACATCGGCTGCAACCAGCCGGACCTGGGGCAATATGACGGCAGCCGCGAGGTATTCGGGGCCTGTGCCGGAGCGGCCCTCTATCGCCGAGACATGCTGGACCAGGTCGGCTTCTTCGACGACGGCTTTTTCGCCTACTACGAAGACCTGGATCTCGCCTGGCGCTGCCGACTGGCCGGCTGGCGCTGTCTCACTGCGCCTAAGGCCGTGGTTTTTCATGTGCACTCGGCGACCAGCGGCAAGATGAGTTCCTTCACCGTCTTTCACGTGCAGCGCAACAAGTGGTTCGTGTTGTTGAAGAACTGGCCGGCTTCGCTGCTCTTGAGCCGCTTGCCGCTCATCTGCGTTCTCGATCTGGCGGCTCTGCTGCTCGCTGTGTTGCGGGGCCGCGGCTTGGCGGCTTTGCAGGCGCGCATAGCCGTGTTGCGCGGCCTTCCCAAGGTTATGCGGCAACGGCGCAGTGTGCAGGGTATGCGCACCTTGTCGACCGCCGAGGTGCGGCGGTTATTCAGCCGTGGCGAGGGCTTATTGAACACCTTTAAACGAAAGATGTGGGACCGGTAGCGATGACTCTCTCGCTTAGATTGACATACGCGGCTGTCATGCTGCTCGCAGTTTTCATCGTGGCCGGGGGGAGCTTCCCGTCGATCGGCAGGCGCTTCGTTGTGCCGGATACCGCGGCGCCGCCAGGATACGCCGTCGGCGACTTGTACTGCATGAGCGGGCTTGATCGGTTCAGAGAACTGATCCCTGTTGGGCGGCATGCTCCGCTGGCCCCCCTGGAGAGCGCCGAGGTGCTGACCCTCGGGGATTCCTTCCTCAACAGCACTCTGGAGTCCGACCTCTTCGCCAACGGGCTTTCCGCAAAGACGGGATTGAAGGTTCATAACCTGCAGAGCCAGAGCTTCGCTGCTGTGGCCAGCTTTCCGCTCCCCTTTCTTGAGAGCATCGGCTACCGGCCCGGCAGGAAAAGGATACTGATCCTGGAGAGCGTGGAGCGCGCCGTTGTAAAGCGGGGCATTACCTACCGGCGCGCGGTCTCGCCAGCCGGTTCGAAGCAGGCCGATTCTTTGGCGGCCATCAACGTCGAGTATTTTTTCAAGAACAACGTGATCCTCCATCCGCTGGTCAGTCTGTTGAGGACGGTCAAATTCAAATTATTCAAAATCGTCGACAAGTCAATAGGCGCATATGCGTACAATCCGGACATGCTTTTTTTCCAGGAGGACATCGAGTTCGCCAACATGGAAAAGTCCGAAGAAATGCTCGACGCGACCGCGGCCAGCATCGCCAGGCTCGCGGACACGCTGAAGCGGCGCTACGACATCGAGCTTATTTACCTGGTCATCCCCAACAAATACTCGATCTATCACGGGCTGGCGCGGGAAGGCTCCAGATATGACGGCTTCATTCCCCGTCTCACCGAGAGGTTGGCCGATTTCGGGGTGAGAAGCGTCGATCTGTACACCCCCTTTTCGGCTCGCAGCAAGCCCGGCATGCCGCTTCTGTACTACGGCAGCGACACCCATTACACGGCTCTGGGCAAGGCGCTGGCGGTCGACGCCTGCGCCGAGGCGATCGGCAAGCTGAGGGGACTGGCTCCGCGGAACGCGGTGCCT
>CAIYDQ010000089.1 GCA_903925075.1 uncultured Geobacter sp. | reverse complement strand
GGTAGGCATCCGGGTTGTAGCGCCCCCTCCATTGTTCCGCAGGAATGCTGGCGGCCGACTGATAGACGTTGAAAGCGGCTTCGTTCTCGCTTTTGGCCTCGATCTCCACATAGGTCGCTTGGAATACCGGCCGCACCAGTCGAACGATGTATTTCTGTCCAGCCATAAACTCCTCCTTTACTCGGTTGGCGGTCGGCGGTTTTTTCGCTGCCGCTCGGACCGAGGCGTGTTCCCGACCGGGACGCTCACTGCACGATCCTCGCTTATGCTTCTCACCGTCGGCTCGATGCACTTGCCGAGGTATGCCAGAGAGTCTTTCAACTCCCTGCGGGCGCTGGTCAGGGTATGCATGGTGGTCCGGTCCGGGATCGACATCTCTTCAAATGCCTGATAGGCCGACTCGACGGCCTCAATCTTGTAGCGAAAATACTCCATCGACGGCCAGTTCCGCGGCCAAGGCTGAAAGGCTGGGTGGATTTTGAACAGCTGAAGGGTTTTCCGGACGCGCTCGATGAGGCAGGGTATGCTGGTATTGAACCGGTCGTCCTTATCCTTGCCCAAGTAATCACCTCCTTCCCAAGCTTCCTGGTTAATTATTAAAAAGCTGCCACGAATGGGCTAATGTGAGGATTAGAAGATATCAACGATAATTCACGGTGTCAAGGGATCGGACGGGGCCACTGCCGATAAAATAATGCGGAGCGAATCTCCGCGCCACGAAGACAACGGGCGAGTGAAGTTTTCCGCCTGCTCGCCGTTTAGGTTGCCGTTAAATAAATCATCTCCTGTCCAGAAAAGCCTCCGTTTTTTCAAAACGGAGGCTTTTTATTTTTCTCTTTAAACCAACTGTGTTATACGAGGTGACAATGAACCGGCAGATGAAAATAGGATATTATGAAACACAACAGCCAAACTCCCCTGCTCCCCGACACCCTTCTCGTTTTGGAACGCGACTGGCTGTCTGCCAACAATATTCTCGGCCTTGACGGCGATGCGGCGACTCTCATCGACAGCGGCTACGTCAGCCAGGCCTCGCAGACGGTGGAACTGGTCGGGCGCGCACTCGCCGGCCGGCGCCTGACGCGGCTTCTCAACACCCACCCCCACTCCGACCATATCGGCGGCAACGCCGCGCTTAAGAGCGCCTTCGGTTGCGCCCTGACCATCCCCCACGGCAGCGAGGCGTCCATCTCCGGCTGGGATGACGAGGCGCTGCTGCTTTCGCCGCTCGGCCAACGCGCGGATCGTTTCAAGCACGATGCCACCTACGGCGCCGGCGATGAATTCGAGCTGGGCGGCCTCAACTGGCGCGCCATCGCGGTCCCCGGCCACGACATGGCGGCGCTCGCGCTTTACAACCCGGAAAGGCGGCTGCTCATTTCCGGCGACGCTTTTTGGGAAAACGGCTTCGGGGTGATTTTCTCGGAACTGCTGGGCAACGCCGATGGCCTCAAGGCAACTCGCGACACGTTGGAGACGTTGGCGCGCCTGCCGATCGATGCCGTCATTCCCGGTCACGGCGCCCCGTTCGGCGACGTGGATCGGGCCTTCGAACGCTCCTTTCGCCGTCTGCTCGGCTTCGAGCAAAACGCCGAGACCCTTGCTCGGCACGCGCTCAAGGTCGTGTTCGTGTTCATCATGCTGGAAAGACGCCGCCTGCGGCGCGGCGACTTGCCGGAGTTTCTGGCGACGCTCCCCTTCGCGCAAAACATGAACGCTCGCTTTCTGCGCCTCGATCAGGAACAACTGGCCCAGTGGCTGGCAGGCGAGCTCTGCCGGGCCGGCGCGCTCAAGGAAGAAGACGGCTGGTTGCTGGCCGGCTAGCCGTCGGCCTGCTGCTCACCGGGTACCCTCCAGGCGCTTTCCAGTGCGGAGAAATCGCCGCTGCTCCTACCGCTGCCTACACTTCCTTGTTGAATTCCGTTCATCAAAACCGTACTATCCATCCCGGCCGCTCCGGCAGCTCCCGCAGGTACCCCGGCGGCTCCCGTGTGTACGCGGACAAGGCGCTCTAGCACTCAGTCCCGCATGAAGTTTCGGTTGCTCCGTGCGATTCGCCCCTACCAGACCTGGCAACCTGACCATCTTATTCCGTTTTTGGAGGCGTCCTTTGATGAGGCATGCTGTAAGATCCTTCGTGCTGCTGTTGTTGGCAACCGGCTGGCTTATTCCCGGGATAAGCCATGCCGGCCTTGCTTACTTGGTCATGGGAACCGTTCGCGATGCCGACACGAACGCGCCGATATCCGGGGCTACTGCCAGCTACAATTACAACAGATCCCAAACCAGCAGCTATGGAACGTTTATCACGCAGGCCAATAAAGGAGCCGGAACGGTGTTCGTTTCCGCTCCCGGTTACTTGCCGACGGCCCTCGCGGTCAATGTGACGATCTCTGGGAATATTAATTCGCTGGGAAATATCCTTTTGAAGCCGGCCAAAGATGCGGAAGCTCCGATTCGAGAAAGCAGCGCGACCTGGCAGGCCATCGGCCCTTTCGGCGGCGTTATTGCGGCCATAGCCGTCGACCCGAAACACACCCAGACCGTCTACGCCGCAACCAACAGCGGCGGCATCTTCAAATCCGGCAACGGAGGGGCATCCTGGCAAGCGCTTAGAAACGGGGTAAGCCCTAGCGCCCGGGTCGCCTTCATCGCCATTGACCCGACTGACAGTCAGACGCTGTATGCCTGCTGCCAGCCCCTCCAGGACGATGTGCAAAAACTCGGCATCCTCCTGAAATCCAGCGACGGCGGCGCGAGTTGGAGCAGATCAGACACCGGCCTCCCGGCGAGTTATTCCCCCGAAAACATAGCCATCGATCCCCATGACAACCGGAAGCTCTACCTGCCGGCCGGCGGGAGACTTTACCAGTCCACCGACGGCGGCGCATCCTGGCTGCAACTCTCCACCTTGACCTCCTTCTGGGTAAGCTCCGTGCTGGTCGATCCCGCCGACGGTCAAACCATCTACGCCGGCGCGGGGTCCGACGGCATCTTCAAATCCGTCGACGGCGGCGTCTCCTGGAGCGCCATCAACGGCGGCATACCGGCCGACACGCCCATTTCCAAGCTGGTCATGGATCCGGCGAACCGCCAGACGCTCTACGCCCAGAACAGCGCATACGGCGGCGTCTACAAATCCACCAACGGCGGCGCATCCTGGAGCGCGGCCAACTCCGGCATAGAAACTCAATTGATAGTCAGTAGCCTGGCCGTCTCCCCGGCCGACAGCCAAATCGTTTATGCGGCAAGCTGGAACGGCTTCTTCCGATCCGCCGACCGCGGCGCGTCCTGGCAGGCGGTGAACAACGGCCAAGGCTACAGCTATTTCAGCGCCATGGCCGTCGACCCCGGCGACAGCCGCACGCTTTACGCCGGCACCGGCAACTTCGGCGCCGGGATGCTGATCAAATCGGTCGACGGCGGGGCGTCCTGGGCCGTGATCGACAGCGGCCTGACAGCCACCGGGGTAAGCTCGATGGCCATCGACCCGACCAACAGCCAAACGATCTATGCGGGAACCACCGGCATCGGCGTCTTCAAGTCCGCCGATGCCGGCAATTCCTGGTCGCAGGCCAACGCCGGCGTAGCCGACGAATCGGTCAATGCACTGGTCATCGACCCTGCCGACAACCGGAGGCTCTACGCAGGGGGCTGGGGAATCTACCTGTCCGCCGACGGCGGGATATCCTGGGCTGGCGCCGATCTGGGCTCCGCCTCCTCGGCCAACGTCCTCTCGCTGGCCGTCGACCCCCTCAACCGCCAGGCCATCTATACCGGAACCAACATAGGGATCTTCAAATCCGCCGACGGCGGCGCCTCCTGGACGGCGGCCAACGTCGGCCTGTCGAACAGCTACGTACGAGCACTGGCCCTTGATCCGGCCAACAGCCGGACGCTTTACGCGGGCACGGGCAACGGCATCTTCAAAAGCACCGACGCAGGAGGAACCTGGGCGGCCGCTTCCGTCGGCTTGACGCCGGGAGCGTGCGTCATTTCCCTGGCCATAGACGCATCCAATCCGCTGACCGTCTACGCCGGCACGGCCGTCGGCGTCTACAAGTCCATAAACGGCGGCGCCTCGTGGAGCGCCGCCGGCAGCGGAATGCGCGACCTCTGGATCTACGCCCTGGCCGTCGATCCCGGCAACTACCAGACGGTGTACGCCGCCACCGGCGACCACGTCTACAAATCCGTCAACGGCGGAGCCTCGTGGATCGCGATCTACAACGGCGCCTCGATGAGCGCCATCTACAGCGGCGCCTCCTTCGCCACCGATGTCCACGTCAGCATGGCCGTCGACCCGGCCAACCCCGACACCGTCTATTTCGGCACGGACGTGGGGGTGTTCAAATCGATGGTCAGCAAGTCCGGGCCGGTGCTGACCGGGGGAAGCTCCGCGACCTTCGTCCAAGGGGTCTCCAGCGGCTTCACGGTCGCCTCTTCCGGCTGGCCAAGACCGGTCTTCAGCGCGGCGGGAGCCTTGCCGGACGGCATCGGCTTCGACCCCGCCACCGGCATCTTCAGCGGCGCCGCCACCGCCGGCAGCGAGGGGAGTTACCCGGTGCTGGTCACCGCCAGCAACGGCACCCCGCCCGACGCCGTGCGCCGCATCACCCTCGCCGTGCTGCCGGCCAGCCCGCTTGCCGTCGCCATCGCCACTCCCGCAGTCGGCGCCGGCCTGAACTCCCTGACCGCCATCACCGGCAGCGCCTCAGGCGCCGGGCTTGACAGGGTCGAGGTCCAGGTGACGGACGGCTACTACTACCTTCAGGGCGACGGCAGCTTCGGCACGACCCCGGCATGGCTCGCCGCCGCCGGCGCCGGCTCCTGGTCACTGGCCACCGGAGCGGTCCGCTGGATCGCGGGAGCAGGCTATACCGTGAGCGCCCGCGCCAAAAGCGGCGACGGCCAAGCGTGCAGGCCGGTCGCCTCCACCTTCACCATCGAGGTCCCCGTGGGCAAGGTCGCCACCGCGCTGACCATGTCGCTTGCCGTGGGCACAATCAGGGCCGGGGAGATGAGCGCGGTGAGCGGCACCTTGGTCAACGCGGATCTCTCCCCCGCAGCCGAACAGAGGATCACCGTGGTGGTGACGCCGCCGCCCGGCAGCTCGGCTCCCGATCCGGCCCCGCTGACGGCGCAGCTCACTACCGACGCCAACGGCGCCTTCAGCACCGGTCCGCTGGCCATGTTCGCCTCGGCGGGGGTTTACTCGGTGAGCGCCAGATTCGACGGCTCCGCCACGCTGGCCGCGTCCTTCGACTCGGGCCAGATGTTCGTGGTCGAGAAATCCGGCCACGCCATCATCGTCAGCGGCAGGACCACCGACGGCAGCCTGCTTGAGCTGCACAACGCGACTACCGACTCCATCTATGCGACCCTGGTCAACAAGCGGGGTTTCCAGCCGGAAAACATCAAATACCTCAAGAGCACCGCTTCGGCGGCGGTTAGCAAAGAGCAACTGCAGCAGGCCATCACCTCCTGGGCGAGAGACCAACTGGCCGCGACCCCCGCCCCGCTCTACCTGTTCATGGTCGACCACGGCACCACCGACGGTTTTGTCCTGGGCGACCAGACCGTGACCCCGGACGAACTCGGCCAATGGCTGAAGACGCTGGAGAGCGACGCGCAACTGCTCGGCTCCGGCGCCGTCGACGGCTACCACCGTGTCATCGTCATCGGCGCCTGCTACTCCGGCGCGTTCACGGCCAAACTCTCCGGCCAGGGACGGGTGGTGATAACCAGCTCGGCGGCCGACGAGCGCGCCATCGCCGGCTTCAGCGTCTACAACAGCGCAAGCGACGCGACCTTCTCGGGGGGCGATTATTTCATCGACACGCTGGTGAACTTCCTGGGCAGGGGAGACAGCTTCCGGGACGCCTTCGTCGAATCCAGCTCCATGGTGTCCTTGCGCGACCCGAGGGTCGCCGCCGCCGGCTTCCACTCGGGGGTGTACGACACGCTGGCCCAGCACCCGCTTTTGGACGACAACGGCGACCAGACCGGCAGCTACAACCTTTTCGGCGCGGCGGACGGCGCGAAGGCTGAGGCGCTGAGCCTGGGAGTGGGCAAACGAAGCATCGGCAACCCGGCCGACATCATCGCCGTCGCAGCGACCGATATCCTCCCTACCGGCCAAACGGCGGACTACCCGCTCTGGCTCAAGGTCGCCGACAACAGCCGGGTGGCCAAGGCCTGGGCCGAAATCCGCACGCCGAACAGCACCGTAGCCACCGGCTCCGGCTCCGGCCAGGTGATCCCGAGCCTCGTGACCGTCGCCCTTTATTACGACGGCGACAGGTGGCAAAACAGCTACCCGTTCGGCGCTCCGGGAACCTACAGCATCCTGTACTACACCCAGGACGACCAGAGCGGCGACATTTCCCCGGCAGCCCACTCGGTCGTCTACAGGCAGCTATCCGGCAGCGTCACGCCGCCCGCTTTCACGCTGACCTCCCCGGAAGACGGCAGCGGCCAGAGCACCATCGTTGCGCTGGCGTGGCAGGAGGTGGTCTCCGCGACCCCGCTCACCTACACCCTGCTGGTCTCCACCGACCGGAACTTCGGGACCGTCGTTTACAAGGAGGAAGGCATACCCCAGGCCGCTACCTATATAGCCGACGGCAAGCTCAAAGACCCGGCAAGCGGCGCCTACTATTGCCAGAGCAGCAGCGACACCTGGTGCTACTGGAAGGTGCAGGCGATCGACGGTTACGGCGCCGTCGCCGAGTCCGACAGTCGCAGATTCACCACGGTAACGACCAACGGCCTGCCCGGCGTCATTTTGGGATATCTGCGAAACGGCGTCAGCGGAGGACCGGTCACCAATGCCGTCGTCAAGGCAGGTTCCAGGTCGGCGATCTCGCTCTCCAACGGCGGGTTCCTCATGGTTGTCAGCACCGGCAGTTACAACGTATCGGTAGCAACAGCTGCGGGGTACCAACCTAAAAGCCTTGGTCCATTGATGGTAACGGCGGGGAAAGCGACCGACGCGAGCATGACCCTGGCGCCTTATTCTTCCGGAACCATCGGCAGATATGGCGATTGCAGCGGCGACGGGATGGTCACGGCCGCCGAGGTGCGAAACGCCATAGACATGTTCCTTGCGGTGAAGTCTCCTGCTTCGTGCGTGGATAAGGACGGCGTCGGCGGGGTGTCGATCGTGGAGATGCAGCAGGTGGTCAACTCGTATTCGGGGTCTCCGTAGAGAATACGGAGCGGGGCCATATTACCATTTGACAATTATCATGTAAAAAGCATAAATTAGCCCCTATTGCAGGCAAGCGAAAGACAATCAAGGAGAACCGCCCTATGAACACATCGATCATTTACAAGGCGAGCGTCGCAGAGCAGGTATTGGACGAACTTGCCAAGGAGTTGCCCTTCATCATCGCAGCGGTAATGGAAGTGCCGGGGGGGAATGTGGCAAGGCTCAAACCGGAGCAGATTTCCCTGTCGTTCTCCCAGGCAAGTCCCCGCGACGTCGGCTTGGACCTGAGGATCACGGCCTTCGCCCGCAGCAACGATCCGCGGACCTCGACGGAAAACGACCGGGCGCGCGCGATTCTGGAAAAAGTGGCGATTTTGATCGCCAAGTGCGGCCAAAAATTCTCGATCGACGTGCGGCTTTACCTGATGGAAGTGGGAGCGGCCGAGTATTCGCTGAGCGATTGACGGCGCGGGCCGAACGGCTGTAAACGGCTGCGAACGGCTGGCAAACGGCGGGGAGAACCGGAGCCGGCGCGGCCGAAAAACTCCACCAATCCGCGCATTCCGGTGCAATCCGCAGCCGCTCCCGCGTCCCTTGCCGGCTTTTTTAAGGGGGTCGCAGTTGTCCTCTTGCGTCTACCTTTCTTTAGTGCTACTGTGCCAAGTGACGCGATCAAAAGAAAATTAAAGGAAGTGACATGGGAATGCTGACCACCATCGTATCCCCCGACGTGACCATCGATCTCAACGACCTGTTGGACAAATTCATGGCCCAACGGATGGACGCTTACCAGGAACCGAAGAACAGGCGGGAGGGGAAGCCCTTTCTCCCGATCTACGCGGCCAGCATCCTGGCGTTGACGACGGTCCCGTTGGCCGAGCAGGCCAACACCGTCGGCATCGGTTGCAAGACGCTGAAATCCGCCCGCACCACGGCCAAGTTCAAGACGCTGGTGGCGGAGCACGTCAGGGAGTTCGGCGGGGAGGTGTTCAGCCAGATCCTGTCGTCGGCCATGGTGCGCACCAACTGCATGTCGTCCCGCGCCGAGGGCGAGAAATACCGGCACGGCGGGGTCCGCTGGGTCTACGGCAATCTGTCCTGGGACGCGTTTGTCGGCATCCTGGCGAGCCTGCAGGTCTGCTTTAGGGATTGGCAAAAGATCAGCAACTCGCTGAACTCGCAAAGCGGCGAAGAGCTGAACAGCACGCTTTTACTTACCTTCATACATCTGGATTTCGTGCCGATAGCGCTGTCGATGGCCAGGCAGCATTACAAGGTTCCCAAGCGGGAAATCGAGGCGTTGCGGGACGAATTGTTCAACGGACTGATCGACACCTTCAGCCGCACCATTTTGGACGTGGCGCGGCAGCCGGACAAAAGGGACGAGGAGTTGGTGGAGCTGATCAAGGCCAACATCAGGCTTCTGGTCAGAGAGCACAACATCCAGCTGCCGAAGTTGGCTCCCCCCACCAGGACGCCGCGAGCCGAGCCGGCGCCGCAAGCCGAGCCGGCGCCGCAAGCCGAGGCAACGCAGCAGGCCGAGGCGACGCAGCAACCCGAAGCGCCGCTGCAGTAAAGGTCAACAAGCCATCAGCACCGGCACCGTCATCTGGTCGAGTATGCGCCGGGTGACGGGGCCGACGCCGCGCCCCGTCCGCACCAACCCCATTACCATCAGGTCGCAGCCGTTCTCCCAGGCATAATCCAGCAGCATCGTCCCCACGGGAATCTTCCCCGTCACCAGCGTTTCTTGTTTCAATGCAACGCCGTGCCGCTCCAGATTGAGGCAGATGTCGGTCGTCGGACTTTTTCCGGCAAGCGGCCGAGCAGCGGCCGGCTCGATCGCCACCACGCTTACCAGGGTGGCGGCGCAAAGCAGCGGCATGGCGTCGTTCACCGCCCGCGCCGATTCGCGGCCGTTCCTCCAGGCCACGACGATCCGCCGGCCGACGGCGCGGAAGTTCCCCGCATAGGGGACCACCAGCACCGGACGGCCGCTGCCGGCGATCACCCGCTCCGGCAGATCGGCAGGCGTTTCGTCCTCCAGATCCTCGGGGTCGGGCTGGCCGATGACGATCAGGTCCTTGCTCTGGGCGTGGTGGTTGAGGACATCGGCCATCGAGACCCCCACCGTGCCCCAGTCCGCCTCATGCCACCGGGCGCTTACCTGCGCCGCAGCGGTCAGCATCCCGAACAGTTTTTCCGCCTCGGCCGCCCTCCGCAGGCTGGCCTCGTTTCGCGGCGCGTACACGGGATGGGTGACCACGTAGAGGCCGGTCAAATGGGCCTGGCACTCGCGCGCCAGATGCACCGCCAAGGCAAGGCGGGCGGCGCACTGCTTCGAGTGGTCGATATGGACGACGATATCCTTGAAAGCCATGGGGGCCGCTCCTGCTGAAAATCGTTACCGCGGAGACGCTAAGACGCTGAGAAAAACCGGGAACCGGAAGGAAAGGCTTGTGTTAAAACCCCGGTTCGCCTTGCTTCGCGTCTTTGCGCCTCCGCGTCTCCGCGTTGAAGCTTTGCCTGTCGACTTTACTTGAACTCGGCGTGGTCTTCCAGCTTCCACTTGCCGTTTTCCACCTTCATCAGGGACATGCCGTACTCGTTGATGCCGGTATGGTCGGTCGGGGAGAAGTTGAAGACGGTCCCGGCCCCCTTCAGCCCCTTGGTCCCTTCGATGGCGTCGCGCAGCGCGGCCCGGAATTTCTCGGTTCCGGGATGCCCGCTCTTCAGCGCCTTAGGCACGGCGGACTCGACCACCTTCAGGGCGTTCCAGGAAAGGGCGGCGAACATGGAGCGAGGGCCGAATTTCGGCTCGTAGACCTTGACGAATTCCAGCGCCTCTTTCTTGGCGGGGTAGCCGTCGGGGAACTGCTCCGCCACCAGGATCGGGGGGGCGAGCATGAAGGAGCCTTCCAGGGCCTTGCCCCCCACCCGCAGGAACTCGGCATTGGCGGCGCCGCCGGACTGGTAGATCTTCCCCTTGTAGCCGCGCTCGATCAGGGCTACGTGCGGCAGGGCCGCCGGCGTCCCGGAGGAGGCGATGTAGACGGCGTCGGGGTTACCCTTCATCGCCCGCAGCACTTGGGCGGTGGCGCTGGTGTCGGCGCGCTTGTACTTCTCGATCGTCAGGGTCTTGATCCCCTTTTGAGCGGCCAGGTTCTTATAGGCGTTGGTGCAGTTCTCCCCGTAGGCGTCATCCACGGCTATCACCGCTACCGTCTTCACCCCTTTCTTGACCATGTGCCTTAAGAGCGCCGCCGCGTAGATCCCGTCGTTGGCGGGCGCGCTGAACACCCACTTGCGCTTGGCGTCGCCGGCGGTAATCGCCGCGGGGCCGGGCGACAGGGAGATCATCGGCGTGCCGGAGCTGGCCGCCGCCTCGATCACGGCCTGCGTGGTCGGCGAGGTGGTCGGTCCGACCAGGATGTCGATCTTTTCCTCGGAGATCAGGCGTTTCACGTTTTGGACGGCGGTGGTGGTGTCGGTGGTGTCGTCGTAGATGACGTAGCGCACCTTCTGGCCGGCGATGATTTTCGGGCCAAGGGTCACGGCGTTCTTTTCCGCGATGCCCAGGGAGGCTGCCGGGCCGGTGCTGGACAGGTTCACGCCGATGGTGAGGTCGGCGCTGGCGACGCCGGCGGCGCCCACCACGCTCAGCATGCTGATCCCAACGATAAACTTATTCATTCTCTTCCTCCTTTTTCTGGGTGGCTCTGCCGAGCGCACCGGTTATTCAACGAAAGGCCCTTTAACAGGGATCAAAACGATACAGGGGATGACACGACGGAACGGACGAAACTTCCCGGTGAAAACCAAGCGTAACAACGCTCGGCGCCGGGGAGGATCACCCTCCGAAACCGAGGTAGCTCTCGATCACGCGGGGATTGCCGGCCAACTCCCGGCTGGCCCCTTCCATGGCGACGGCGCCGTTCTCCAACACGTAGCCGTAATCGGAAATCTGCAGCGCGGCCCGCGCGTTCTGCTCGATCAACAGGATGCTGACCCCGGTCGAGCGCAACTCGCTGATGTTCTTCAGGATCTCCTTGACGATCAGCGGCGCCAACCCCAGGCTGGGCTCGTCCAGCATCAACAGGGTCGGCTGGCTCATGAGCGCGCGCCCCAGGGCCAACATCTGCCGCTCGCCGCCGGAGAGGCTGCCGGCAAGCTGGCCATGCCGCTCCTTTAAGCGCGGAAAGAGTTGATAGACGTTTTCCAGGCTCTGCCGGATCGCCTTGTCGCCGCGCCGGTAGCGGATGAAGGCGCCCAGCTCCAGGTTGTCGGCCACGGACATCTGGGCGAACAACTGCCGGGTCTCGGGCACCAGGCAGAGCCCGCGCGCCACCCGCTGCTCGACCTCGATTTTCGCCAGGTCCTGGCCGCAGAACTCGACGCTCCCCCGGGAGGGGAGCACCCCCATCAGCGCGTTCAAAAGGGTGGACTTGCCGGCGCCGTTGGGACCGATGACGCTGACGATGGAGCCGCGCTCCACGCTGAGCGAGACGCCGTACACCGCCTCCACCTTGCCGTAGCGCACGCTCAGATCCCGCACCGTTAATAGCCGCTCCGCCATCAGATCCCCCCCAGGTAGGCTTCCAGAACCTCGGGATTGGCCCGGATCTCCTGCGGCAGACCCTCCGCCAGCTTCTGACCGAATTCCATCACCACGATGCGATCCACCAGGTTCATCAAAAACTCCATGTCGTGCTCGACGATCAGCACGCTCAACCCCTGGTCGCGCAGCTCGTTCAAGAGCTTCGCCAGCTCCTGTTTTTCCTGGAAGCGCAGCCCCGCCGCCGGCTCGTCCAAAAGCAGAAGCAGCGGGTCGGCGCACAGGGCGCGGGCGATCTCCACGATCCGCTGCTGCCCAAGCGACAGGTTGCCGGCCTGCGCGTAGATGCTGTCGGCGAGCCCCACCCGGCGCAGTTGATGGGCGGCCTCGGCGGCGACCCGCGCGTCGCTGGCGCGGTTAAGCCTCAAGCCGGCGGCGAAGACGCCGTCGTCGGTGCGCAGGTAGGCGCCCAGCATCACGTTCTCCAAGACGCTCATGCCGGGCATCAGCTTCACGTGCTGAAAGGTGCGGCTCAAGCCCCGGCGGGCGATCTGGGCGGGCTTCAGGCCGCTGATGGCTTCGCCGGCAAGGAGCACGGCGCCGGAGGTGCGGGGAAGCTCGCCGCTGATCAGGTTGAACATGGTCGATTTGCCCGCGCCGTTGGGGCCGATCAGGCCGACGATCTCGCCGGCGGCCACCTGGAAACTGACGTTTTTCACCGCCACCAGCCCGCCGAATTCTTTTCTGACCTCTTCCACCCGCAAAAGCGGTGCGCCCCGCGGCGGCTGCACCCGGGCGGGGAGTTCCGACGCCTGGCCGATCGGCTTGTCCGCCTTGGGCGGCAGGAAGCGCTCGATCAGTTCCCAGATCCCCCCCCGCATGCACTGCAGCACCGCCACGATGATCACGCCGAAGACGATGATCTCGTAGTTGCCGGTATGGCTGATCAGTGTGGGGAGTATCCCTTGCAGCACCGTCTTCAACAGGGTGATCACGGTGGCGCCGATGATCGCCCCCCAGACGCTGAAGGAGCCGCCGATGGTGATCATGAACAGGAACTCGATCCCCTGGTTCAGGCCGAAGGGGGACGGGTTCACGAAGCGCTGCATGTGGGCGTAGAGCCAACCCGCCAGGCAGGCGAGCAGCGCCGAATAAACGAAGACGATGTTCTTCAGGCGCAGGCCGCCGGCGCCGAAGGCCTCCGGCATGGAGACCCCCCCCTTGAGCGCCCGGATCGCCCTCCCCTCGCGCGAGTCGAGCAGGTTGCCGGTGACCCAGAGGCTTGCCAGGCAGACCGCCCAGATCAGGTAGTAGTAGAACCCTTCGCCGCGCAGTTCCAGGCCGAAAAGGTTGAGCGGCTTGATGTCGGTGATGCCGCTGGAGCCGCCCAGGGCGGGGATGGTGCCGAACAGGAAATAGAGGCTGATCCCCCAGGAGATGGTGGCCAGCGGCAGGTAATGCCCCCCCATCCTGAGGGTGATGGCGCCCAAGAGGCAGGCGACCGCCAGGGTCAGCGCCAGGGCGATCAGCAGCGTGAGCCAGGGGGAACAGGCGAGCTTGGTGGTCAATACCGCCGTGGTGTAGGCGCCAAGCCCCATGAAGGCCGCCTGCCCGAAGGAGGTGAGGCCGGCCACGCCGGTCAAGAGGACCAGCCCCAGCGCGGCCATGCTGTAGAGCCCGATGTAGCTCCCCATGGTCAGATAAAAGGCGGGGAACAGCGGGACCGCGGCCACTAGCGCCAGAAACAATATCAAGCCGCCGCGGCGCATCATTGCTCTTCCTCGTAATGGACGCTGGAGAGGGAGCGCCACAAAAGGACCGGGATCACCATGGTGAAGACGATCACGTCCTTGTATTCGCTGAGCCAAAAGGAGGAGAAGGACTCCAAAAGGCCCACCAGCAGGGCGCCCAGCGCCGCCAACGGGAAGCTGGCGAGGCCGCCGACGATGGCGCCGACGAAGCCCTTCAGGCCGATCAGGAAGCCGGAATCGTAATAAACGGTGGTGATCGGCCCGATCAGCACCCCCGAGAGGCAGCCGATGGTCGCCGCCAGCGCGAAGGCCAGGGTCCCGGCCATCGACGGGCTGATCCCGACCAGGCGGGCGCCGTTGCGGTTGAAGGCCACCGCCCGCAGCGCCTTGCCGTACATGGTCCTGCCGAAGAACCAGGCCAATCCGCCGATGGCGACCAGGCTGGTGGCGTAGACCCACAGGCTCTGCCCGGAAACGGTGAGCGCGCCCAAGCTGAACTGGGCGCTGGAAAAGGCGGGAGTGCGCACCCCCTCCGCCCCGAAGAACAGGAGCCCCAGCCCCACCAAGCCGAAGTGGACGGCCACCGCGGCGATCAGCAGCACCAGCACCGGCGCGTCTGCCAGCGGCCGAAACGCCACCCGGTAGACCAGCGGGCCGAGCGGCACCACGATCAGCATGGTCAAAAGCACCTGCCAGCCGAGCGGCAAGCGAAGCGGCGCGCAAAAATGGATCAAGAGCGCGATCGCCGCCGGCAAGAGCAGGATTCTGGCCAGCGCCGCCGGCAGGTCCCTGAGCGCGCCCTCGGAGAACAAACGGACCGACTCCATGAGCGCCGCCACCGCCGCCATCAGCAGCAGCAACCAGACGGTCCCCGGCACGACCCCCTGCTGCAGGCTCGCCAGGGTCAAGACGCCGTAGGAGACGAATTCCCCCTGCGGGATGTAGATGATGCGAGTGACACCGAACACCAGGATCAGGGCCACGGCCAAGAGCACGTAAATCGCCGTGTTGGTCAAACCGTCCTGCGCCAGGATGAGGATGATGGAAAGGTCCATGAGACTCTCTGTGTGGGTAAACGAGGTAAACGGGGTAAAAAACTACCACTATGCCTTTTTTTCTGCAAGGTGTTTTTGATACGCCGTTTTACTGAACATTCTCTTGTTGACATCGGAGCGCGCTGGAAGTAAGGCTGGCGGTGGAAAATCGGCGAAGGGCGAAGGGCGAAGGACTAAAGGCTAAAGGCTAAGGATGAGGGATAGTATGAGGATGAGGGATAAGCGCTACCGCTGGCTTTGTGGAAGAGCGGCATGAAAAAACGCTGGCAAATTTTCTCGGCCTTGGCCTTTTTGTTCATCGTCGGCTTTTTTTACCGGGTCTGCATGGCCGTCGTTTCCCGCGACCTGGCCGCCGACCTGGGGCTGAGCGCGGCGCAGCTCGGCGCGATGTCGGCGGTTTATTTCTACGCCTTCTCGCTGGCCCAGATCCCTCTCGGGCCGCTGATCGATCGCCACGGCGGCAGATACGTCATTTCCCTGCTTGGCATCGTCACTACCTGCGGCTCGTTAACCTTTGCCCTCGCTCCCAATTACCCGACCGCTCTGGCCGGCCGGGCGCTGCTCGGTCTGGGCACGGCCGGCGTGCTGATGGGCTCGTTGAAGATCTTCACCAACTGGTTTTCCCACTATGAATTCCCCAGGGTCTCCGGCTTTCTGGTGGCGGTCGGCAACCTGGGCGGGGTCCTCGCCACCGCGCCACTGGCCCTGGCGATCACCTGGTTCAGTTGGCGCCCGACCTTTCTCGCCATGACCCTCGCCCAGGCCGCGGCCGCCTTCTGCGTTTTTCTGGTGGTCCGCGACGCACCAGTCGCACCAGTCGCACCAGTCGCACCAGTCGCACCAGTCGCACCAGCCGCACCAGCCGGCCCGGTCGGCGCGCTGCAAGCCTGGAAACTGCTGTTCGGCTCGACCGAATTCTGGCTGATCGGGCTGATCGCTTTCTTCTGGTACGCCAACTACATGGTGCTGCTGGCGCTCTGGGGGGGGCCGTACCTGATGGAGGGGCTGGGGCTGACCCGCTCTCAGACGGGCTCGGTGCTCATCTACACCTCGATAGGCTACATCTGCGGCTCGCTTTTGGTCGGCAAGGCCATCGACCTTTTGGGCGGCTCGATGCAAAAGACCATCCTCAGCGGGCAAATCCTGCTGTTGTTGACCATGACCGTCATGTTGGGGCCGGCCGATCACTTCTCGATCCCGCTTTTGTCGGTGGTCTTTTTCGCGGTGGGCCTCTTTTCCGCGTCGGGGCTGATGATCTACCCGCTGGCGCGCAGGCTGGTGCCGGCCCGCTCCGCCGCCACCGCCATGACCTGCGTCAACTTCTTCCTGCTGATGGGCGCCGCCGTCATGCAGCACGTCATGGGGCAGTACATCTGCTCGTATCGAAAAACCGCCGCCGGCTATCCGGTCGCGGCCTACCACGGCGCCTTCCTGATTCCCATCTGCGGTCTGGCCGCGGTACTGCTCCTTTTCACGCTGCGCAGATTTTCTCGAGGGTTCGAGGCCGGACGCAAAAATGCTGGTCCAACAATCGATAACCTTTCGGCGGGAGAATCGCCCGGCAACTGCGACTCACAGAGGACGTTACGAATTGTTGCCTGGATTCGCCTCTTATACCCGAAAACCGCTGCCGGCTACTCGGCAGCGGCCGACCACGGCGCCTCTTACCCCGCTTGCTCACTGGCCCGCACGCTGATACTCTTCTTTGCTAAGCTGAATGGCGAAAAAAATTTATCGTCGTACGAGACACGACTATAAAGCCGCTTTCTTGACATTATGATCGTCGATTGGCGCGAACCGTCAAAAGGGGAACATCGTGGACTATCAGTGCGGAATCATCAACGAGTGCCTGCATTTGCTGAAGCAAAGCAGCATGCCCACCCGCAAGAGACTGCGCCTCGAAATTCAGCTCATCGGCATAAAAAAGCTTCTTGTCTATGACAGAGGAATATCCAAAAATATCGAGCATTGGCCTAACGGTTTTGATATGTTCGAGGAACTGCTCCGCCAGATGCAAAGGACCCTCGGCAGGAGCGGCGAGGAAGACGCCTTAGTCAATCTCATCGACGGCATGTTGACCGTGCTTGGTGACGATAATGCCTCCCCCGGAAGAGATTAAAAGGCTAGCCTGCAGCCGAAAAACTCCAGCAATCCCATCAATAACAATCTTCGTAACGATCGCGAAACAGCTCCCACTTGGGCGATTGTACCGTCCTAGCTCATCCAACCCTCAGACCGTCTTCTTGAGTATTTAGTCCATTTTTTTGCCCGCAACTGACATTCACGTACATGTCCAAAGTATCCCTGTCCGCTACACTCGACCGAATCCGTCCAAACTAATTCTTATTAAATACAGCAAAGCATCGTCATAATGCAACATACAGTTACATCGATTTGACAAGAAACTTGGCTATGGTAAATCTGTATAGTTTCGCGCAGTCAAGATGCCATGCAGTTTCAATTTGCAAAGAATTCCGTCAAATAACGGACATGAAAGCTGTTAGCAAGATATTCGTTAAACGAGGTCGCCATCATGAGCGAACGCATATCCATGGCAGGTGATTCAAATTTTCCGCACAGGTCTCTGTGTCGGCTTTTGGAGGACTCGGGTTATCGGGTGGCAGAGTTCGTTGAGTGTGAAGAAGCGCTGGAGGTGCTTCACCGGCAAAAGATCGAGATAGTTTCCGGCGATCCGTGTACACCACCGGCGGACGGGCGGTTGCCAACCGCCGCGATCAATGTCGCTAACCCCGAAGTGCCTGTCATCGTAGTTTATCGAAGCCGCACGACAGGTGATGCCATTTCGGCGGTTAATTCGGGCGCCTGGAGTCATCTTGTCAAGCCGTTTACAAATGATGGGGAGTTGGAGATCAGCAATAGCTTTCTGAAATGGGCTCGTCAAGTTGACGAAAGCATCAGCTATCATGAACATCTAGAGGACAAATTACTTAGCCAGACACGTGAGCTTAGAGAGAACGAACGAAAATTCGAAGCCTTGTTTGAAGCACGCACCGAAGGGCTTTTACTCATCGAAGTTGAGACCTGTACCATAAAACTATGCAACCAAGCCATGGCCTCGCTGCTTGGTCTTACCAAGGAGGAGACTGAGCTGATTTGCACGGGCCACGTTCAGCCGCCGGACAATTTGACTAACGTATTAAAGCAGTTCGAGAGGCTGAGTGGCGGCTACTCTCCTTCAATGAGGGACATTCCGGTAAAACGGAAGAACGGCACGGTTTTCTATGCGGATATCAACACCAGTCGTATTGAGTTTGACAAAGTGAGCTACTTTTTTTGCAGTTTTCACGATGTTACCGACAGAAAGGGCACACAAGAAAAGCTGGAACGCCAGATGGAAAACTTTAGGGCGTTGCGGACCATTGACATTGCCATCGGTGGCTGCCTGGATTTACGCGTTACCTTTGATGTGATCTTGTCGGAGACCCTGAAGCAATTGCATGTCGATGCGGCCTGCATTCTATTGCTAAACGCCTCAAGCCAAATGCTTGAATATGCAGCCGGGCAGGGATTCGCAAGCGACCGAATCCGCTTTGCATCCGTGCGCCTGGGTGAGAGCTACGCCGGCCACGTCGCGCTCGCGCGAAAAAACCGCATCATCGCCGACGTCGCCAGCGCCAAGGACCAGACGGGGCCTAGATCTCTTTTCTCCTGCGAAGGATTCAAGGCTTATGTGGGCGTTCCGCTTCTTGCAAAGGGACAGGTCAAAGGGGTGTTGGAACTGTTCCGGCAAGTTCCGTTCCATCCGGACGGCAACTGGATGATTTTCGCAGAGGCTTTGGCTGGCCAAGCCGCCATTGCGGCGGATAACTCCGAGCTTTTCGAAAAACTGCAGAGCTCGCATAGCGAGTTGTTAATGGCCTACGATACCACGATCGAGGGTTGGTCACGGGCACTGGATTACCGGGACAAGGAGACCGAAGGACACAGCAAGAGAGTAACGGCGCTGACAGTGCGTATCGCGCGGGAGCTTGGGGTTAATAAGGAAAGTCTGGTGCATATACGGCGCGGGGCTCTGCTGCATGACATAGGCAAGCTCGGCGTGCCCGACAGCATACTGCTCAAGCCGGGCAAGCTTACCGATAAAGAATTTGAGATTATGAAAACTCATACGGAGGTGGCCTTCAACATTCTCTACCCGATCGAGTTTCTGCGGCCGGCATTGGACATACCTTACTGTCATCATGAGAATTGGAACGGCGGCGGATATCCGCGTGGACTCAAAGGCGAAGACATACCGTTTGCCGCTCGGATTTTCGCGATTGTCGACGTCTGGGACGCCTTGCTTTCGGACCGTCCCTACCGCAAGGCCTGGCCTTTAAAAAAAATACGAGACCACATATCATCCCTGTCCGGCACTCACTTCGATCCCAGCTTGATTGCGAAAATACAGGACATCATTTCCACTTTTGCAAACGAAAGCCGTGTATGCGGCGTGGAACCGCTTGCTAAAAAACCGCATTCATATCTATAGCGAGCAGGTCCTCAGCCATTGGGCGCTATAAGACGGGCGCGACAGATTAGGCGCCTCACCAGCATACATCAAATGTGCCAACTTGAATTAACAAAAAATTATATTAAACTACTACAGATCATCATGGGAGCGGAACATAAACCGTCTAATGATAGGCGTTTGCCCCCAACACGGCAGATGCACTTGAAATATAACCCATATGGATTGACCCGACCTGCAAGGTCGGCTCAATCCAATGTTCAAGAAGCCCGGCCCGTTGGCATGGAATTGGATATAGGGGTAATGGTTCGGAAAGCGGCCATTGTGAAATAGGCGTGAGTGGGTCGTTCCTCTATTTTTGAGGAAACGGCTGGGCATTTAGGGGTTGTTTTTCAGCCCCGGCGACCGTTGAGCGACGCGCATTTCAATCTATGCTTCT
>CAIYDQ010000088.1 GCA_903925075.1 uncultured Geobacter sp. | reverse complement strand
TTTTTCGATCGTCGCTGTTGCCAACGCCGGCACGGGCCTGTTCGGTACCGGGCGCACATCTATCAGGACCACCCAGGATCTGATGGTGCTGTCCGGTCTGCCCCCGCTGGTGCGGCAAGGGGACCGCTTCACCGCTCTTTTTACGGTTCGCAACGCCTCTAGCCGCGACATGTCAGTATCCGTGACCGCCAAACCATCCTGGTCTGACGGCGCAGGATTCGAACCGGTCAGCCTCAAGCTGGCAGCGGGGGAGGCGAAAGATGTCTCCTGGCCTGCTGAAATGTCGGCCGGTGGTGAGTCGGCAACTTGGGAAGCACAGGTAAAAGAGGAGAATGGTGAAGGTGCCGACCGGATAAAGGTGAGCCAGAAAGTAATTGCCGCCGTGCCGGTGCGGGTCTATCAGGCAACCATAACCCAGCTGGATAATGCTTTTGATCTGGAGGTGAAGCGACCGGATGACGCTGTCAAGGGGCGGGGCGGTATCAACGTGGTTATGCGCCCCCGGCTGACCGAGGGGCTCGGCGGTGTCGTCCAGTACATGAAAAACTACCCCTATACCTGCATGGAACAGCAGGTGTCGCGGGCAATCAGCCTTAAGGATGACGCCCTGTGGAATCAGGTGTTGACTGTTCTACCTGCTCATCTGGACAAAAACGGCCTGGTCAAGTATTTCCCCTCGCCATGGCTCGAGGGCAACCCCATGCTTACCGCCTATATCCTGACCATTTCCAAGGAGGCGCGGCGCGATCTGCCTGAAGATCTTGTGAAAGAGATGGAAACCGGGCTTGTTGCGTTCATCGAAGGTAAAATCCGCCGCGAATCGACCTTGCGCATGGCGGATCTCTCGATTCAGAAACTGGCCGCTCTGGAAGCGCTCTCCCAGCGTAACAAGATAGACGCCAAGCTCCTTGCCAGCGTGGCGGTGGAACCCAACCTGTGGCCGACATCGGCCGTCCTGGATTGGCTGAATATCCTGAAACGAAGCGAACAGCTGCCCGACCGCGCCAAACGACTTAAGGAGGCTGAACAGATTATCCGCACACGGCTGAACTTCCAGGGAACAACCATGAACTTTTCCACCGAGCAATCGGACCGCCTCTGGTGGCTGATGGTCTCGACCGACACCAATGCACTGCGCACGCTGCTTGCCTTCATGGACGACAAAGCCTGGCAGGAAGACATTCCCCGCCTTGCCCGCGGCGCCGTGGCCCGCCAGTCGCACGGCAGCTGGGAGACAACCATTGCCAATGCCTGGGGTGTTGTTGCCATGACCGGCTTCTCTAAAAAATTTGAGGCGACGCCGGTTACCGGCAGCAGCAGGGCCCAAATGGGCGATGCGGCAAAAGCGGTCGACTGGAGCACGGACAAGAAGGGTAAGACGCTTTCCTTCCCCTGGCCGGACAGTGCAACGAAGATCAGCCTGAAGCACGCAGGTGGAGGAAAACCATGGGCTACGGTGATGAGCCTAGCGGCCATACCGCTCAAGGAGCCGTTATTCAGCGGCTATCACATCAAAAAGACCGTGACTGCCGTTGAGCAGCGCGACAAAAACAGGTGGAGCCGCGGCGATGTGGCCAGGGTGCGGCTGGAAATCGACGCGCAGAGCGACATGACCTGGGTAGCTCTCAACGACCCGATTCCGTCCGGGACGACCATCCTCGGTTCCGGGCTGGGACGGGATTCGGCCATTATGACCGAAGGTGAGCGAAACCGCGGCTGGCCGGTGTTTGATGAACGGTCGTTTGAATCCTATCGCGCTTATTACGACTATATTCCCAAGGGGAAATTCATGGTCGAGTATACCATCCGTTTTAACAATGAAGGGACGTTCTATCTGCCGTCAACCCGTGTTGAGGCGCTGTATGCGCCGGAGATGTTTGGCGAGAATCCGAACCATACGTTGAGCGTGGGTAAATAATGACCCGGGTGAAGGTAATCCTGCTGTTCATGATCGCCTCTCTGGCAACTGAAGCCAGTGCTCTCTCTACGTTCCAGGAGGTGAAATCATCACACGTCTGCTCTGACGCCCAGATTCTCGACCGGCGCGGCGAGGTCATCCATGAGCTGCGTATTGACAAAACCGGTCGGCGTCTCGACTGGACAGAGCTGAAAGATATCTCGCCATCCCTGGTAAAGGCGGTTCTGCAATCGGAGGACCGGCACTTTTATGAACATGCTGGTGTAGACTGGAAGGCGGTTGGCGCTGCGGCCATCGGCAGGCTGTTCGGCTCAAAAAAACGTGGGGCCAGCACGATCAGTATGCAGCTCGCCGTAATGGTCGAGACAGGGTCGGCACCCAAAGGGCGCAAAAATATCCGCCAGAAATGGGGTCAGATCGAGGCGGCCCGCGAACTGGAACAGGGCTGGAAGAAGAGGGAAATACTCGAAGCCTACCTCAACCTGATTTCCTACAGGGGCGAGTTGAAGGGAATTGCTGCCGCCTCCAGGGGGCTGTTCGATAAGGAACCGTCCGGGCTTGACGACCGGGAGTCATGCGTCCTTGCCGCGCTAATTCGCTCCCCCAATGCCCTGCCGCTTGATGTGGGGCGGCGAGCTGCTGCCCTGGCAACGTCACTGTCACCTCAGGCCGGTCACGATGATCTGCGGCTGTTTGCCGAAGAGCGCCTCGCTCGGCCCTACCGGGTTGAGCCCCGCGTGGCGCTTGCTCCCCACGTAGCCCGGCGTATGACTGCTGCCACTGACAAGGCCGGTCACGAAACAAACACGCGGATGACACGCCGCAAGATTGCAACAACACTGGATCTGCGCATCCAGCGTTTTGCCGGCGACGTCCTCCGTCAGCAGCTCAACGCACTCCACGGCAGAAATGTCGGAGAAGGCGCCCTGCTGGTGGTAGAGAATGCAACCGGGAATGTGCTCGCTTATGTCGGCAGCACCGGCAGCAGTCAGGTGGACGGCGTTACTGCCAGGCGGCAGGCCGGTTCTACATTGAAGCCGTTCCTCTATGGCCTGGCCATCGAAAAGCGGTTGTTGACGGCCGCCTCGATCCTGGAGGATTCCCCTCTGCATATCCCGACGGAGCGGGGGCTGTACGTGCCGCACGATTATGACCACCGTACCCGCGGCCCCGTCAGTGTGCGGACCGCCTTGTCATCATCTCTGAATATTCCGGCGGTGCGGACGCAGCTGCTCGTCGGTACCGACTCATTTGCTGATCGTCTGCTC
>CAIYDQ010000087.1 GCA_903925075.1 uncultured Geobacter sp. | reverse complement strand
CCCTCTCCCGAGCCCTCTCCCATCAAGGGAGAGGGGGCTTTTTGATGCGCCCAATCCTTAACTTAACGGCAGTGCCCCCAAGGGGAGAAGGACTGCTTTGCTGCAATGTCCCTTTAATTAGCGGCAGTCCCGGCGTCGCATCGCCGGGACTGCCGCTGATCGAATCAGCGGACCCCTTCTCCTGACAGGGAGTCGGCGGTCCAATCCCTCGCCGGGAAGGGATGTCCCGGGTAGAGTATCCCCTTCTTGCCCGCAACCGGAAAGCCGTTGATCACGTAGCTATTGGTCACCAGATCGTGTATGGAGAAATTCCCCTGAAAGGGAGCCGGCACATCGTAGCTGGGGGTCATGTAGTTCACCCCCACCCGGTAGAGTTGCCCGCGTCCGTCGTACTTGTCCGCCAGGCTGGCGGTCCAGCTGTCTTCGTCCAGATAGAATATCTGCCGCGGGTAGAGATGGCGCTTCCCGGGCTTCAGGCTCGCCTCCACCACCCAGACCCGATGCAGCTCCCAGCGCACCAGATCGGGGTTGACGTGGTTGGCCTTGAGCGCGTCCTTTTCGTGATTGGCGGCGTACAGCAGTTTGTAGTTGTTGTAGGGGACGTACATCTCCTTCTTGCCCATTAACTTGAAGTTGTAGCGCTCCATCGATCCGCTGAACAGGAACATGTCGTCCCAGGTGGCGGCGCCGCCGTAAGCCGAGCTGGGGGTGTCGAAGCTCAGGTCCGGCGCCAGTTTGGTGCGCCGCTGGCCGGGGAGATACTGCCACGCCTTGCGGTTCTCGTGGTAGGAGTCGAGGGGATCGATCAGCAGGATCGCCTCGCCGACGCGCCGGGCGGGGCCGACGAAGTAACCCTTGATGGCGTAGTAGTCCTTGGTGTTGGGCTTGGCCGGATCGTAGTACGGGTACTCCTGGGTGATGTCCCCCTCGGTCTGCAGAGTGGGCCGACCCGAGGAATCGACGGTATAGCAGCGGTAGCGCTCCTCGAAGGTCAATCCGTTGTAGTTGAGCAGGTGGTTCCACATCGCCTCGAAACCGTCGTTGGGAATGGGGAACGGAAAGCCGCCGTGGGCGCCGCTGAAGGTCAACCCCCCGTTGCTGGTTTTGGCCGTGAGAGCGTGTTTCACGGTATTGTCGGTGACGTACTTGGGAAAGGCGGCCGTGCGGTGGCTCTTGTAGACGTCCAGGCGAAACGCCGGGTACTTCTTGAGCATGGCCTTGACGCCCTCGGAAAGCTTGTCCGCGTGCCGGGAAAAGTTCTTGCCGTCTATGGAATACAGCGGTTTTTCGCCCTCGAAGGGATCGGGCCGCCACCCCTTCTTGGTGTAGTTCGCAGGAGCCTTGGTGAGCCCGCCCGTATACTCCGGGATCGAGCCGTCGGCGTTCCCCGCCTTCTCGGCGCCCACCAGCGTCAGGTTCCGGCCGAGTTGCGCGGCCTTGTCGGCGGGGACCGCCCCAAGGACAAACCCCGCGTAAGACAGCGTCAGGACGCCTGTCATTAAAAATGCGCGTTTCAACATATCGTTTCCCCCCTGGTTAGAATGTGGCTTTTAAAGTCAAGGAAAGCAGGTCGCGGTCCCTCAGAAGACCCAGCAGGTCTCCTGCTCCCTGTCCCGCGGCGGCGTTGCCCGGCGCCATGATCTGGCCCTGGCCGTCCGGATGGAGAATGCCGAAGAAGCTGGCATAGGTCAGATCGACCTTGTACTTGGCGAAGACGTCGAAGGAGAGCCCGGCGCTGTAACTGCCGCTCTCCTTGCTGCCGCCCCCTCCCACCGCGGAAACCCCGTGCATGCCGGCCGCGAAGGTCATCGGCATCGACATGTCCACGCCGGGCAATACCTGCCTCCATTCCGGAACCACGTTGACCGTCACCGTGGAGTTGTCCCTGGTGATCCGGTCGAGACCGGCATAACCGTCGCGGCCGTTGAAAAACGCGGCGTTGTCGGTGACCTTGTTGTAGCGGCCGTAGGTGAATTCGAGTATGGAGCTGCCGCTGTCGAAGAACCAGGTCTTGGGCAACAGGGTCAGGAAGTTCAAAACCGCATGCGTGGTGTCGCCCCGGGCGCCGGCGGGCGCGAGCCACTGGCTGGCCAGCGGCATGTTGCGGCGATAGGAGATCTCGGAGCCGACGCTTACGCCCAGGATCTGCTTGGCGAAGCTGATGCCGTAAAGATCGATGTTGGAGCCGTAGGAAAGGCGGTAATTCGCCGGAATCACGACACCGGGCGCGGGGAGGATGAAATTGGTGGCGATGATCTGCGGCATCTTGTCGGAAAACTTACGATAATAGAAGCCGAAGGTGCTGTTCAGCGCCTCCGGGTTCCAGCGCGCCATCACGCCCCAGTCCCCGGTCTGTTTCGGCTTGATGTCGCCGGAGTTGAATATGTTGAAACCCGGCGCCAGGATGATCGATTCGCCGCTGTTCATCAGGTTGTCGGCCGGTCCCAGATAGCTGCCGGCCTCCGGGAAGGTGTTCGACTCCCACTGCAGGTAGTACTGGCCGGCGAAGGTGAGTTCCTTGGTCGGCTGGATCTGGACGGAGACCTGGTTCAGCGGCCTGAAGACCTCCTTCAGCTCGACTCCCGGCATGGCCAGGGCCTTCGCCATGTCGATCGGCGACTGGCTGTAGGAAATGCCGTTGGAGCCGGCATAGGAGAAGAAGGCCTCGCCCCAGAAGATGGTGTGGCGCCCGACCCGGATGTTGATCGGCACCTCGCCGACCTTCACCTTGGCGAAGGCGAAGGCGTCGAGCAGTTCGGCGTCCGGGCCGCCGAAAAGGCTTTTGGTGTAGGAGTTGAGCCCCAGCGACTGCGTGCCGTTGACGAAATGGTTGGAGGTGCCGACGGATTGGTTGTCGAGACTCGACCGGTAGATCGGGTCGTACCAGGCGGCGGCGCTCAAGCGGACCCCGTACTTCTTCTGGTAGACCGCGTCGGCCTCGGTGAGCAGGTCCAGCCGGCTCGATACCAGCCCGACGTTGAAGTTGCGGTCGCCGTCGTCGTTGTTGACGCTGTTGACGATCTGGCTGCTCTGGCCTCTGACGCGCTGCGCCAGCGTGTACCTCAAGGTGTTGTCCCAATGGATCACCAGGTCGTCGTTGCCGGTGGGGATCTCGAAGGCCGCCGCGCTGCCGCAGACGGCCAGCGCCGCCACCAGCGCCGCGGAGAAGCAGCTGCGCCTGCCGAGCGAACAAAGCCCCCGTACACGTCTCTTTTTAGTTTCTGTTGTCACCATCTACCCCCTCCTGGACTGGTCGGTCACTGCCAGCCTGTAAAAGTACCCCCGTCAAACAACGCGTCGCCATCCCGCCCACGCTCCTATGACTCCCCCTCCTGCGCCCGAAAGCCCGGCATCGCTCCCTGCTGAAACCGGGTAACGATCATTCAAAATCAAAAAGTAATCAGGGTCTTGACCACCCCGGGCGCCCGGCTCTCGAAATCGCGGTACGCCTGCTCGATGTCGTCGAAAGGGACCCGGTGGGTGAACATGGGCGCGGGGTCGAGTTTCCCCTTGGAGATCAACTCCAGCAACTGGTCCATCTGATCGAGCTTGCCCAAGCCGGTCCAAAGGGTGACGTTCTTGAACAGCATCTCGGCCAAGGAGAGTTCCACCGGCGCGGCATGGATGCCCACCAGGCCGATGCGGCCGCCCACGCCGACGCAGGAAATCGCCTGCCTGATGGTGGCCGCGACGCCGGCGGCGTCGATGACGCTCTCGGCGCCGCAGCCGCCGGTGAGAGCCATCACCGAGGCGAGCAGGTCGCCGCTCGCCGGATCGATGGCGCGGGTGGCGCCGAGAGCGAGGGCCAGGGCGCGCCGCTCTTCGATGGCGTCCACGGCGATGATTTCGCGGGGGGCGAACAGGGTCGCGCAATGGATCGCCGAGAGCCCGATGGGGCCGCAGCCAAAGACCAGCAGGCATTGCCCCGGGCCGCGGATGGTCTCGCGCACTGCGGTCCAGCCGGTGGAAAGGATGTCGCCTACCGTCAGCGCCTGGGCATCGCTGACGTTTTCCGGCACCCGCGACAATACCGTGTCCGCCCAGGGAACCCGCAGCCATTCCGCTTGCGCCCCCCCCCAGGTTGCCGAAGGCCTTCCCCGAGCCGAAGACCCCTCCCCGGCTGCAGCGTTGTATCTGTCCACGGCGGCACTGTTCGCAGCAGCCGCACCAGGGCGCCGCCGGCCCGACCACCCGGTCGCCGACGGCGACGCCGGTGACCGCCGCGCCGATCTCAACCACCTCGCCCACGTACTCGTGCCCCAGCTCGAACCCCCACGGCGTCGGGATGTGCCCGTGAATGAGCGAGATGTCGCTGCCGCAGATGGTCGTGGCGCGCACCTTGAGAATTACGTCCGTCGGCGCTTGGATGACCGGTGCAGCGACCTCCGCCAGACGCACCACGCCCTGACTTTCGCAGACCATTACGCGCATGGCGACACCTCCCGTGCCGAGATCGGCCCGATTGAGTCGGTCTCGGCCGGCATCCTGCCGACTCCGGTTGCACTTTGCTCCAGGTCCCTTATCCGCATGGCGTTGCCCGGAATTCGATTCATAACGTGTCTCCTCCTGATGATGGTTGACGGCGATTCGCAAACATCGAACGTTCGTTCTTGCGATCGGCAAAAAAAACGGCTCCGCGGCCGGTAAGCGCTTTTACACGATCCGTCCCGGCACCTGCCGGCATTGCGCCTGGGCAACCGCCACCAGCAGATCCTTGCCGTTTCTGATCTTGATCTGGTACACGGAGGTCCTACCCTGGTTGGCGCTCTCCTCGGCCTCGGCGGTGAGGATTTCGCCCAGAGCCACCGGAGCGAGGAAGACGATGTTGACGGCCTGGGACAAGGTGTTCTCGTTGTGCGAGTTGCAGGCATAGGCGCAGGCCGTGTCGGCGAGAGCGAAGCTGTAGCTCCCATGGCAGATGCCGTGGCCGTTGATCATGTCGTCGGTCACCGTCATGCTCAGGCGCGCGTAGCCGGCTCTGACTTCAGCCATCTTTATGCCCAGACGATGGGACACCCTGTCGTTGGAAAACATCGCTTCGGCGACCTGCTCCGCCAAACGATCGGGATCTGGTTGCGTGCTGCTCGGATCGGTCATTGCCGGATCTCCTTTGCCTAATCAGATTATTTCAAACTCCCAGCACGATGGCGGTCATCGACTTGGTATCCGCGGCCCTGTCCCCGCCCATGCAATGGGCGAGCGCCAGTTTCGCGCCCGACACCTGCCGCTGCCCCGCCTCCCCCCTGAGCTGTCGCACCAGTTCCACGATCTGCTCGACGCCGGTGGCCCCCACCGGGTGCCCCCGCGAGAGGAGCCCGCCGGAAACGTTCACCGGACTGGCGCCCCCCAGCGCCGCCGCGCCGGACTCAAGGAAACGCCCCCCCTCCCCTTCCGGGCACAACCCCAGGGCCTCGTAATGCATGATCTCGGCGATGGAAAAGGCGTCGTGGCACTCGATGACGTCCAGATCCGTCGCCCCGATCCCGGCCTGCTCGTAGGCGAGCCGCGCTCCCTGGTAATCGGTCTGCCAACGGACCAGATCCTGCGGGTTGCGATACTCCCCGGAGCGAAGCACCGAGGAGAGCACCCTGACCCGCGCCCCGAGGCGGCGCCCAAGGCGCTCCGAGCAGACCAGCACCGCCGAAGCGCCGTCGGCCATGGCGCACGACTGCAGACGGGTCAAGGGGTCGGCGATCATCGGCGAGGCCAGCACCTCCTCCACGGTCACCGGCTTTTGGAACTGGGCCGTGGGATTGAGCAGCGCATGCCGCCGACTCTTCACCGAAACCAGGGCCAGTTGCTCCAGCGTGGTGCCGAACTCGGTCATGTGCCGGCGCGCCCTGAGGGCGAAGCTGGCGGGGGTGACCAGCCCGAGCAGGGTGTCCAGTTCGCTGTTGCCCGAGCTCAAGAGGCCTATCTGCGGCACGCACATCTTTTCGGCCCCGACCACCAGCACGCAGTCGGCCTCCTGCGAGCGGATGGCCATGCAGGCGGTGTGAAAGGCGGTCGATCCGGAGGTGCAGGCGTTTTCCACGTTGATGACCGGGATGCCCGCTATCCCCATCTCGGCTAAGACGTTCTGGCCGATGGTCAGGTCGCCGAACAGCTTGCCGGCCAGCGCGTTGGCGAAAATCCCCATGCCGACCGCCCCGCCGGCCAGACCCGCGTCCCTGAGCGCGGCCAGACCGGCTTCGATCCCCATGGAAACCACCGTTCGCTCCGGGTACCGGCCAAAGGGGATATTGCCGATGCCGGCGATCATGACGCCGTTCACTGTTCCCCCCCTTTGCCGGATTGCCGGCACAAGGTGAAGACCGGGCGCAGGCAGGGCCTCCCCTCCGCGTCCCCACCAAGGGGAAGGACGTCGAGCCGCACCGGCGCCCCCACCGACAGCCGGTCGATGCAGCCGGGGTCGAGCAGGCCGAATACCCGCAAGCCCAGATCCTCCGCGTCGACATAGCCTACGGCATAGGGTTCGGGGAGACCGAAGGGGGCCCTGGTGCGCACCACGGTGAAGCTGTAGATGCTGCCGCGCTCCCCGAAGAGCGCGCGGGTCAGCGGGCCGTGGCAGCTAGAGCAGCGGCCGGGGAGCGGGTAGAAGTGCCGGCCGCAGCCGCTGCAATGGCCGGCTACCAGCGCGTAGCGCCCGGCGTCGCCGTCCAGCGCCTGATACAGGTCGCGCGCCACCGGCTGTGGAGACTGCGGAGGCGAGGCGATCTTTGCGGCGGGTGATGCCTTGTCGTGGTTCATGGGCAGTGGGCTCCCCGGCCGGCGTTCGACCGGCCGCCGCCCGCTTTGGCTTCGCGGTCCCAGGTGTCCGCGGTCACACCCTGCTCGCGCAGCATGAATTTCTGCACCTTTTCGGTGGGGGTCTTGGGGAGGGACGGCGCGAAGCGGATGTAGCGAGGGACCATGAACTTGGCCATCCCCCGCTCGCAGTGCAAGGCCAACTCCTCGGCGCAAAGCTGCGAATCCAGTCGCCTGACCACGGTGATCATCACCTCGTCCTCGCCCAGTTCCGCGGCGACCGGGGTGGCGGCGGCCTCCAGCACCTCCGGGTGCATCATCACGACGCGCTCCACCTCGAAGGAGCTGATGTTTTCGCCCCGGCGTCGAATGGCGTCCTTCTTGCGGTCGATGAAGCGGTAGAACCCTTCCTCGTCCTCCTGCAGGTAATCGCCGGTATGAAACCAGAGCCCCTGCCAGGCCTCCACGGTCTTTTCCGGCATCCGGTAATACTCAAGCAGCATGGACCACGGCTTCACCGGGCGCACCAGCAGCTCCCCCGGCTCGCCTTTGACCGCTTCCCGTCCCGCGTCGTCGACGATCATCACCTGATAATCCTGGTGCGGCTTGCCGCAGGTGCCGGGCTTGCGGGCTCCCGGCCGGCTCATCAGCGGCAGGCCGATCTCGCTCATGCCGTACCCCTCGATCAGCGAAACGCCGAAGCGCTGTTCGAAGGCCTGGTACACCTCGCGGGTGGCGCCTGCGCCTACCAGGACCCGCAGCGGGTTGTCGCGGTCGTCCGGTCGGGGATCGGCCTTCAAGAGGATGGAGAGGATGCTGCCGATGTAGTTGAACTCGGTGCAGCCGTAATGCGCCACCTCCTCCCAGAACTGGCCGGCCGAGAAGCGCTCGGCCAGCACCATTTTCGCACCGGAATAGAGGGCGGGCATGGTGGAGAGGAGCTGGGCGTTGCCGTGGAAGAGCGGCAGGGCGTTGTACAGGCAGTCCCCGGGGCCGTACCCCGCGACTGCGGAGATGATCTCCGCCGTATGGATCGCGTAGTTCTGCGGCAGGACCGCGCCCTTGGAGGGTCCGGTGGTGCCGGAGGTGAACATGATGGCCATGGGGTCGCTCCAGTCGACCGGGACCGGACGGTAATCCTCCCCCTGCCCCACCAGCTCCAAATAGCGGTGCACGGCGATGCCGGCCGGCTGCGGGAGCTCCCCCTCGGGATCGAGCAGCACCAGGTGACGCAAGGTATCGAGGTCGCCGGCGATCTCTTCCACCACGCCCAATAGCGACTGCTCGACGATCAGCACGCTGCACTGCGCCTGGTTGAGCAGATAGGAGAGCAGGTAGCCGCGGTGCCCGGTGTTGACCGGCACCTCGACGGCGCCGAGCTTGGACAGTCCGAACCAGCAGGCCAGGAACTCGGGACGGTTGCCGAGCATCAGCGCCACCCGATCCCCCTTGGCGACGCCCAGGCTCTGCAGCCCTTTGGCCGCGGCCGACGACATGCGCTGCAGATCGCCGTAGCTGAGAGCTTTCTTCTTGAACCAGAAGAAGGTCTGGTCCCCCTGGAGCTCGGCGCGCCGCTCCAGCAGGTGATTGACCGTTCGCTCCAGCGGAGAGCTCAGTTCGAGGAGGCTCACGAGGCCACCCCCCCGGCGGCGCTCGCCGCGTCGCGCCCGGCCGGGTCCGGGTAGGCGCCGTAGTAGCGCAGCGTTTCCGGGGAGGGGCGCAACTTCGACCACTCGACCATGAATTCCGCATAGGGCTTGCCCGCGCGCTTTCGCTCCCCCCTCGCCTCGTTTCGCAGCGCCCGGGTCTTTTCCGGATCGAAACGCCGACAGTCCCGGTCGCAGGCGACCTTGTAGACGTGCTCGGCGGCCCAGGGGGTCACCATGTTTCGTTTCAGGTCCGCCATCACCCGCTCGGGGTCGCGCTCCAGCACGTCTCCGTAGCCGGCCCCCCCCATGATCGGCACGTAGAGGGTGTCCCCCTCGCCGTAGAGTTGCGGGGGGGAGCTGACGTGCCCGAGGGTCCTTTGACCGCTTTCCAGCGGGGCGTCCTGGTAGAGATCGCCCATGTTGTGCGGCAGCCCCGCGCTCCCCGTAGCCAGCAGGGATTTCATGTCGGAGCCGTGCACGCACTGGACGAAGACCGGCGGCGAGGCCCTCCCGCCGAAAAGGCCGAGGGTGGACGGGAAACGGGTGCCGAACCCCATGCCGCCGATGGCGAGCCAGGGGACGCCGTGCACCATCACGCCGTAGCCGACCCCGGAGCCGCCCCGGAACTTGCCGTGGCCGTAGGAGTTGTTGAAGAAATTGCGGAACAGATAGACGAAGGGGCGGTCCGCCTCCATGGATTCCACGTCGCCGCAGTCGCTCATGGTGGCGAAGAAGGCGCCGGCGGCGTCGACCCCGTCCATGTCGGGGCGGGCGCCGGCGCCGGTGGCGTTGATTTCCGGGGTGATGTCGGCCACCGGCTCGCCCCACTGGTTGAAGCCGCCGAAGGGGGTGACCGCGAAGCCCGAATACCAGCTCCCCACGGCGCGCGCCGGCTCCAGCGCGTAGATCATGCGGGCGCCGCACATGAACATTCCCTGGGCGAAGGCCACCTGGGTCGCCGGCGCGTAGGAGACCGGCATGTCCCCCTTGGCGTTGACGAAGGAGTCCTCGGGGAACTCCCACTCGACCGCTTCCAAAAGCCCGTTGTTGGCCGGCAGGTCGTGGCAGAACCAGCCGCAGAAATAGACCATGGCCAGCCCCAGTATCCCCTGGAAATAACTGTTGATCGGGCGGTCCGGGATGGCGGGAGACGAGCCGTCGAAACAGAGCTTGATCTTGTCCCCCTTTTTTATGACCGTCAGGTTGATCTTCAGGAGCGCGTCGTCGGGTCCGGTGGTGTCCATGAAGCGCGGCTGCCGGTAGACGCCGTCGTTGATGCGCGCCACCTTCTTGCGCGCCGCCTCGCCGGTCATCTGCAGGATCTTCCTGAGGGCGCCGACGTAAAAATCGGACCCCTTCTCGGCGATGATCTCCTTGACCCGGCGCTCGGCGATCCGGCAAGCGGCGAGCCTGGCCTTGATGTCGAGCATCATGGTCCGGGGGTCGCGGGTCATGTTGGAGAGCATGGCCAATATGTCCTCCTTCAACAGGAAGTTGGCGCCGATCTTGATGGGAGGGACCAGCAGCCCCTCGTCGTAGCGGGACTTGGCGCCGTTCACCATGCCGCCGGGCTCAGAGCCCCCGCACTCCCCGGTGTGCACGGCGGCGCCGATGAAGCAGACCGGCTCCCCCTCGGAGAACACCGGAATCACCAGCCCCATGTCGGCGTTGTGCACGCCGCCGTAGAAGGGGTCGTTGAAGAAAAAGGAGTCCCCCTCGGCGAGACCCACCGAGGGGTCGTCGCGCCAGTGCTTGACGATGTACTTCACCGGCAGTTGCGACAGCACCGCGTGGTGGTAGATCCCGGTCGCGCAGACCGCCAGGTCCCCCCTGGCCGTGTAGATGCCGAAGGCGACGTCGCCCCAGCGCATCGCGGTGGAGGCGCCCAGGCGCATGGTGGTTTCCTTTCCCTCAAGGGCGACCATGCCGGCCTTGTGCTGGAAGATTTCAAAGTCGAGCCCCTCGATCAGCGACTGGGCGTTCAGTTCCCGTTCGGTCATCGGCTCGGGACGCAGGCGCTGGACAATTTCGTAATCGCGGCCATAGCGAAAGGTGGCGGGTGCCTTCATGGTGCGCTCTCTCCTTGGGTGTGCGTGCGGGTCAGCTGTCGCGCCTGAGGACGCCGTTTCGCCAGGCATCCATGACGTAGGTCCAGCCGCGGTCGATGACATAGGTGGTTTCCGGCGCGTCGATCAGCGCCGGGCCGTGGATGGTGTGTTCGGGCTTTAGCAGGCGCCAGTCGTAAACCGGCGTATCGATGAAGCCGTGGGCGGGGTCGAAGTAGGCCTGGCGGCTGCCGGCCAGGGCGGCCGCGGGGGATTCGCCCCCTCCCGCCTCTTTCCTGAAGGCAGCCTTTTCCTGCCTCACCGAGGCGGAGAGGTAGAAGCATTCCGCGTTCACGCCCCCGACGGGAAAGGCGGCCTCCGGCGAATAGATCTCGGAGTAGCGGCGGGTGAAGGAGTCGCAGAGTTCGCGGACGTCGTCCTCGCTTTGCAGCGCGAGCCTGGGCACCGAAACCTTGGTCAGGTTGTACTGGCTGCCGTAGCGCATATCGAGCTCCAGGTGGAATTCCATCTGCTCCTCCCGGAACCCCTCCAGCTTCAGGTCCCTGATCGCCGCGAGCTTCAGGCCACGGACGATGCCGTTGAAGGATTCCAGATCCTCCAGGTAGTGCTGCTGGTCCCAGCGGAACAGCTTCAAGGTGCGCGACAGGTCCCACACCTGGCGGATCTCCATGGTCGAGGCGCCGAAGGCTCCGAACACGGAGGCGACGGCGGGGACCACCACCTTGCGGGCGCCGATGTAGGGCGCGAAGCCGCAGGCGTGGGTGGCGCCGGCGCCGCCGCAGGCGAAGACGGCGAACTTGCGGGGGTCGTGCCCTTTGAGGGCCACCTCGTTGAAGACCTCCTGCCCCATGCGCGCGTCGACTAGGCGGCGGATCCGGTAGGCCGCCTCCAGGACGCTTATCCCCAGCGGCTTGGCGATTTTCTCCTCGATCACCCCCGCGGAGAGTTCCACGTCCAGGAACATCTCCCCGGCCAGGTAGTTGTCAGGGTTCAGATAGCCCAAGACCAGATCGGCGTCGGTCACCGTGGGCTGCTCCCCCCCCTTGTCGTAACAGGCCGGGCCGGGCATGGAGCCCGCGGAGTGCGGCCCCACCTCGAGGGAGTTGCCCATCAGCTCGTTGATCCAGGCGATGGAGCCCCCTCCGGAACCGATGGATTTGACCTCGATGGCCGGGATGTTGGTGCGCCAACGATCGATCACCGGTATGAAGTCGTGTGCCCTCAGCTCGGCGTCGACGATCACGCCGATGTCGAAGGAGGTCCCCCCCATGTCGGTGAACACCACGTTGGGGTTGCCGCTCAAGGCGCCCACGGCCAGCGAGCCGTACATCCCCGCCACCGGGCCGGCGTTGTGGGTCAGCACCGCCTTGGTGCGGGACACCTTCTTGGTCCCGCCGGTGTTGTGCACCAGGATCAACGGGCGCTGGTAGCCGCCGTCGCGCAGTTCGGAACTCAGTTGGTTCAGGTTGTCCGCCATGATGCCGTGGATGTAGGCGTTCACCACCGAGGTCATGGTGCGCGTGTACTCGCCGGCCTTGGGGGAGATCTGGGAGGAGAGCGTCACCGGCATGGAGCCCAGATAGTCCTCCGGGTACTCCTCTTCGATGATCTTCTTGATCAGCAGCTCGTGCTCCGTGTTCAGAAAGGACCACATCAGGCTGACCACGAACCCCATCGCCCCCTTGTCCACCAGCAGCTGGATCTTGGCCAAAAGCTCCTCGCGGTTGAGCGGAGCGATCACCTTGCCGTGGCAATCGATGCGCTCGCTGATCCCCACCACCATGTCCGGATCGATCAGGGGGGCGGGTTTGCTGATGCGGGCCATGTCCCTGACCTCGTGCATGGGGAGCCCGTCCGCCCAGCTGCGGGAGCGGCCGATGAAGATGGTGTCCTCGAAGCCGGCGGTGGTGATCAGCGCCAGCTTAGGCCCGTTGCGCTCGATCAGGGCGTTGGTTCCCACCGTGGTCGAGTAGCGCAGGGCGTGCACCTTGGAGAGGTAATCCCGGGGCGCCAGCTCGCAGCGTTTCGCCAGCTCCCTCATGCCGCGCATGAAGCCCACCGAGAGGTCGTAGTGGGTGGTCGGCGTCTTGTAGGCGATGATATTGCCATCATCGCCGATGGAGCAGAAGTCGGTGAAAGTCCCGCCAATATCGATCCCTACGTTAAAACCCATGTCGTTTCTCCGCTCGTATGTTTTCTGCATCTAAATGGGAGTGCCTATAAGGCAGCGGCCAGGGCCAGGCCGAGGGTGCGCGCCTGTTCCAGGTCCTGCTCCTGGCCCGCCGAGCACCAGTAGTAGCCGGTCCCCTGTTGGGGGAGCGGACCGACGCCTTGCCCGGATTCGATCGCTATCCCTACGCTGCGCCACCCCTGTCCCTCGGCCGCGGCCATGAGCTCGGCAGCCGAGAGCGTCGGACCCGCCCCTAGCCCCAGCATCAGGTGATCCAGCCTCAGGGTTCTCAACTCCCGCAGCAGCTTTGGCGCGTCGCCGTACCCCGACACCCGGATGCCCAGCCCGATCCCGAAGTATTCGGTGACGTTTTTCAAGGTGTTGCAGATGCGCCGATAGTCCGGGCCGGTCGCTTGGCGCTCGGCGTCCACCGTTTCGTTGAGGATCACCATGTCCGGCCGGCAGGCGCAGATCGCCTCCAAAAGCTTAACCATGCTCGCTTTGATCTTTTCCAGGACGACCTTGTCCAACGGCTCCCCCAAAGCGGCGCAGACAGCCAGAGGACCGGGCATGGCGACCACCAGATCCCGGCCCGGCCTCTCCGTCTCCGCCAGGCGCCGCGTACACTCCAGCAACGCCTCCAGCGCCGGATGCCTCCAGGGCTCCTCCGGGTTGTCCGCGAAAGCGCAGGCCCCAAAGCCGTCCACGAACCCCACCGCCAGTGCCGGGACCTCCAAAAGCGTGGCGACCCTGGGGAGCGCATTGGCCCAGCGGGTGGCATCCGAGACGATCGCCTGCAGTTCGCACCCCGCCACCTGCGCGGCCAGTGTCTCCAGAAACGGCAGCCAGACGGCGCGCGCCGGCCTCTCTCCCCGCGACAGCTCGCTGAAGTAACTCACAGCACACCGTGGCGCGCCTTGAGCGCGGGGATGTCGAGTTCGATCTCATGGGTCACCGGATGGCCGGGGGGGAGATACTCGTTCTCCAGCGTGGTGCCGCACGCGGGACAATAAAACTCAAGCAGGCGGCAGAAATCCGGGTCCGGCGTAAAGGAGAACCCGGAATCGGTCAGGGGCGGATGGGCCTTGGCCATCTCCACCTCGGCCACCAGGCAGCCGTGCTTGTAGTTCAGCGAGGCGTCCGCCAACTCGACGCCGCAGCTGTGGCAGCACCATTTCTCGGCCGCCAGATCGATGTCCAGGTATTCGGTGATCCTGACCTTCATGGGGTGCTCCTTTCGATCAGCGCGTTGTCGTAGTGATCCACCCTCAGGGACCACCCCTCGGGAATCACCATGGTCGTCTGGGTGGACTCGACGATGGCCGGTCCGTGAAGCTTGTGCCCGTTGCCAAGGAGCGCCCGGTCGTAGACGTCGAGGAGGACCCTTGGGCCGCTGCGGTGCAGTTGCACCTGCCGCTGGCCGCGCACCGCCGCGCCCGCCGTCGCCGTAGCCGCCGGCACTTTCCTCGGCAGATAATGGGCCACGGGCGCCTTGGCGCAAAGGCCCAGGGTGCAGAGCGTTACCGGCTCCCCCTTGTCCAGCGCGAGCAGGGAGGCCGCCTTGGCGAGCACCGCCGCCATGCCGGCTCCGCTTTGGTGGAAGTCCAGCGGCGCGGCCAACTTCGCTTCCAGCCCGCGGGCGGAAACGATCAGTTCCAGGGCGAAGGCGACGTTCTCGGTGCTGAAGCCTTCGCCGCGCATGTCCACCTCGGCCCGCGCCCGAAGTTCCTGGACGGCATGGTCGATGTTGCCGACCTCCGTCTGCTCGCCCAGTTGCAAAGCCAGGCGCCGGTAATAGAGATGGCCGACGTCCATCAGGGAGGACGAGTAGGCTGAGAACACCGCCGAAAACGGCGTGACCACCAGGGTCGAGATCCCGGAAGCCTCGGCGATGGCGCAGCTGTGCAGCGGGCCGGCGCCTCCGTAGACCACCAGCATCGGCTCCGGATGCGGCCCCATGTCCCGGCGCAGCTGAGCCAGCTCCCGGCCGACGTCCGCCTCCACCGTATGCTTGACCAGCCAGGCGGCCTCTTCCACGGAAAGGGACAACGGCTCAGCCACGGCGCTCTCTATGGCCGCACGCGCCTTTTCCAGCTCCAGCTTCTTGCTCCCCGCCAGGAAATAGTCCGGATCGAGCCATCCGAGCACCAAGTTGGCGTCGGTAACCGTGGCGCGCTTGCCCCCCAGGCCGAAACAGGCAGGCCCCGGCAGCGCCCCGGCGGATTGCGGCCCCACCCGCAGGACGCCGTCCGTAACCTCCGCGATCGAGCCCCCCCCCCGCGCCGAGAGCCCGGATCGCCAGCATGGGGAGGTTGCAGCCGAAGCCCTCCACGTCGGGACGCAGCGCATAGCTCGGCTCTCCGTCGGTGACGAAGCCAATGTCGAACGAGGTCCCCCCCATGTCGCCGGAGATGACGCAGCGCGCCCCGTACAACGCGCCGATTTCCCTGGCGCCCAGAAGTCCCGCGGCCGGGCCGGAGTTGTAGGTGTTGATGGCGCGGGTCTTGGCCACCCTGGCGACGGCGCCGTTGTTGTGACCTATGAAGAGATGGCCTTGGTACTGCTGTCGGCGCAGCTCTTCGCCGGCCTTGTACAGCAGGCGGGTCAGCTTGCCGTGGATGTAGGCGTTCAAGGCCGCCGTGTTGATGCGCTCCTGGTAACCCGGACGCTGGACGATGTCGCTGCTGAGAAACACCGGGACCGAGCCGAGATAATCTCGCGGATATTCTTGTTTGATGCTCTCCCTGATGCTGCGTTCGTTTGCGGGGTTCAGGTCCGCGTTTTTCAACGCGACCACCAGGCAGCGGGCGCCGCGGTCGATCAGTCCCTGCGCCGCGGCAAGCACCCGGTCGTGCACGGGCACCCGGTGCACCGTCCCGATATCGTCGACCTCCTCTTCGATGGCCTCCACCATGCCGGGATCGACCAGCGGGCGTTTGCCGCCGATCCGCCCGGTCGGGCACTGATCCTGGAAGCCCTCGGTGACGATCAGTCCGAGGTTCGGGCCGTCGCGCTGAATGATGGAGTTGGTGCCGATGGTGTTGGAAAACCTGATGATGTCGGTGTCGTAGAGGAAATCGCCCAACGGCGCGTCGAAGGCCTTGGCCGCCTCCTTAATGCACTCCATGAAGCAGACCGTCAGATCGTGCGGCGTAGTCGGCGTTTTTACCGTTCTAAACTCGTCGCCCCGCGTGACGAAACCATCGGTAAAAGTGCCGCCTGTGTCTATGTCTACCGTGAACCCCATAGCCTCTCTCTCCGTTTTGCTGGTAGCATTCGCCCGTTCAAAGCCCTCAGTCCCGCATAAGCCCTTAGTCCCGTATAGCCCTTAGTCCCCTCAGTCCCGTGTAAGCCTTTAGACCGGATCAGCGCCCCGGCGGGACGCCGACCGCGCCGTAAAGGATAAAGGCGATTATCTCCTCGTAGAGCTGATCGCCGGTCAGCGGGCCGTCCGGCCGGTACCAGCGCAGTTGCCAGTTGATGACCCCCAGCACGTTGAAAGCAAGGATCTTGGTGTTCTCGGTCTTCACCCATCCGTCCCGCCTCAGTTCTTCCAGAATCGATACGTAGATGTCGAGGATCCGTCTCTCGATCTCCTTGCTTTGCTTGTTGCCGTCGACCGACATGCGCTCGTGACTGCTCAAGAACATTTTCGACTCTTTGAGGTAGTAATTCGAAGCGGTCAAATGCACCCGCAGCAGTCGGCGAAAGCGCTCGACGGAATGCCCTCCGCCCACCATGGCCGCCTCCAGCTTGGCGGGGAGCGCCTTGACCGAATAGCCGAGCAGTTCCGACCACAATCCCTCCTTGTTCTGGAAGTAGTGATAGATCACCGACACGCTTACTCCCAGGCTGTTGGCGATGTCACGGATCGAGGTGCCTTTGAAGCCGTTTTCCGAGAAGAGATCCAGGGCGGCCTGCAGCAATTCTTCCCTTCGCCCCGGCTTATCCTTATCCAGTTCAACCATGTCCTTCACGAGTTCCATAGGTTATTCCTCCACCAGGGACTTTGAGCCTAAAGCAGCCGGCAGTTACCGATCGCACTGCCCGTTGCAGCCAACCACCAGAACGATCGTTCTAGTGAAAACGAGGTTATACTTTTGTCGATTTAAATGTCAATAAATATTTTTTATGCGCCCGCGAGTTTCGCGTTCAGTTTCGATTAAGTATATGTTTTTCAACCATAAAAATATTTTATCTACCTCGTATAACAATGTTAGATTGTTTGAATATTGAAATATTTCAACTGCACATTGTGTATTTTTTATCGAAAATTGAGAACAACCGTTCTTGATGTGTGGAGACGGGTGACCTTACGTGGCAACGCTCGGTTAGGTTTCATCTGGAAGGGTGAATCAACGCAATTCAGGTAAAAGCCATGTGGGATGGGTAGAGGGAATGCAGTTAATCACGAGGCGGGCTCAAGCGGAGGGGGCGCGGGGATCGAAGTTCAGCATTAACTGCTTAGCCGGTGGCTCGACCAAGAAGTTTTTCAGTTGTGGAATCCGGAAACGCCGAGGCTAGTATCCGGTTCCGCAGGTCATCTTTTGCAGGGTGAAATAGAAGATCGCACCCTGCCCCACTTTGCCTTCGGCCCAAATGGTGCCGCCGTGGCGCTGGACGATGCGCTGCACCGTGGCAAGTCCGATGCCGGCCCCCTCGTACTCGGCGCCGTGCACCCGCTCGAAGGCCCGAAAGATCTTGCTGCGATAAACCATGTCGAAGCCGGCACCGTTGTCTTTGACGAAGTACGCCTGCCTCCCGTAGAGCAATTTTCTGCCGAATTCGATGCGCGGGTGCTTCTTTTTCGAGGTGTACTTCCAGGCATTGCCGAGCAGGTTATCCAGTAGTTGCCCCAGCAAGGTGCGGTCCCCCAGTGCCGTCAGACCCTCCTCTATGACGACTTTGGCGCCTCGACCCGGCTCAGTCTCCTGGTACATACGCAGAGTGGAGGCGGCCAGGTCGCTCAGGTCGACGGTTTGCAGATCCATCTCGCGCTTGCCCGCGCGGGACAGCTCCAGCAGGTGATCGATCAGAGTGGCCATGCGGCCGGCGGCGGCGCGGATACGGTTCAGGTGGTCGAGCGCCTCCGAAGGGAGGTGCTCGGCATGGTCCGCCATTAATATGGCGCTGAAGCTGTCGATGTGGCGAAGGGGCGCTCTCAGGTCGTGGGAGACCGAGTAGCTGAACGATTCCTTCTCCTTGATCGCGGCCTCCAGCTCGGCCGTGCGTTCGGCGATCTTTTTCTCCAAAACGCGGTTGGCCGCTTTTAAATTCTGGAACTCCATGAACAAGGCATCACGCGCCTCGCCGCAGGCGTTCACGTCGCCCGCCACCGTCCGGGCGTCCGCAGCCCCGTCCTCTTTGCCCACAGGTCCCAGCGACGATTCATCCCTGCCCACAGCTACGCCCTGTCTCATGTTCTGCCTCTAATTTAGAGCCGTAAACTGAGGCGGGATATTACACGACAATTAATTAACATACAACAAGTATTTTACAGATCTCGCCAAAAAAAAAGCCCCTCCCCTTGACGATCAAGAGAGAGGGGCTTTTTCTCATATTCGGCCGGCCGCCGGCGCGGTCAGGGCGGCGCGGCTAGCGGCCAACAACGGGCGCTCAGAGCAGCGCCGACAGTCGTTGTTGAGTCTCGCTTCCCAGGTAATCCCACAACTGCAACCGCTGCAACGTTTCCACCTTGGGGATGCCCCCTTCGTTCCAGCCGCGCTCGTGGTAATAAACATCGACCAGCTTGCGCAGTTCCCGCTTGCGATGCGCCATCAAAATGGAGCGCTTCTCCGCCGTCGGCAGCCGCATGGATTCCTCGACGCTCCGGGCGAGGATTTTCGCCACCTCGCCGTCGTTGAATTCCGCCTCCGTCTCGTAAAGCGGGTCTTCCGTCGGGCCGATGGCCCGCTCGGGTATCCAGTCCTCGCTCCCGGTGGCAGCGCCGAAACGCATGACGTTCATGACCCGCTGCAGGTTGATGTCGCGGTCGGTCTGTTCGAAGATCTGCTCCCAGTTCAAATCGGTGCCCAGCATCCCGTTGTAGAAGTCGGAATAGATCTCCTGCGAGGCGGGATTGATGTAGACGTCGGTGTCGGCGTGATTCGCGGATTCGGGGTTGAAGACGTCCACCCAGGGGAGCTTGCAGACCCCGAGGTTGTCGTTGCCGAGCCTAACCCTCGGGTAGGTCATCAGCGCCTTGGCCTTGTCCTGAAAAGTCGGGAAGGCGCCCAGCAGGTCGGCCTTGATCAGCCAGGCGGCGGCATGGTGGGCGCCGATGTCGCTGGCCGCGGCGTACGAGCCCTGCATGGAAAGCGAGCGATGGGTGCGGTAGAAGGAGAAGGGCAAACCCTTGGTCTGCATGGCGAACAGCTTCAGCTCTTGCGCGGCATCGACGCCGCTGCGCCGTTCATGGGTCAGTGCCACCCAGCGCTCCAACTCGATCATCCCCTGGCCGGCCAGCCGGGCCAGCTCGGTTTTGCCGCGCGCCACTTGGTGAATGAAGGTCAGGGCCGCTTCCTGATTGCCCCAGACAAGCTCCACCCCCTCGCTGTCCGCCGTGGTCAGGTAGCCGCGCTGGAAGCACTCCATGATGAAGGCCATGATGGTGGCGGTGGTGATGGTGTCGATGCCGTAGTTGTCGCAGTGCCAGTTGGCCTCCATGATGAATTCCGGGCTCCAGATGCCCAGATTGGAGCCGAAGCCGGCGGCCGTTTCGTACTCGGGGCCGTCGACCCAGACCTTCTGCCCCTGGTGGCTCCCCGAGACCAGCGTCACCCAGCCACCCTTGTTGCACTGCAGGTTGCAGCCGGGAAAGCAGCCGTCCATGCCGCGATGCTCGAACAGGTGCTCCGCGTAATGCTTGCCGCAAATCTGGTGCGCCCGGGGATCGGAGCCCCCCTGGTAATTGTGCACCGGCAGCGACTGGTATTCGTCCTTGCTCATGAAGGTGATCAGTCCAACGCTCCCCTTGCGGTTCATCTGCAACTGCGTCGGGTCCACTTCCTTCACCACCTTGTGCAGCCTGGCGCCGGCCCGCCTCACCTTCTCCCAGTCGGCCGCTCCGTAAGGGTTGTCGCCGTGCGGATATTCGGCCAGCACCACGATGGCGCTGATGCGTTTGTCGCTCATCACCGAGCCGATCCCGGTCCTCCCCGCCTGCTTGGTACGGAAGATGCCGCGTCCGGTGGCGGTCGGTTTGGTGACGTCGTAGTAATGGCTGTTGATGCAGCCGTAGCGCGTGTGGGCGGCCCCGGTGCCGGTGGACATGAAGGCGATGTTGCGCTTTTGGTAACCTGCCGCCGTGAACTGTTCCGCGATATGCGATTCGAGGTCGAAGGATTCGTCGTCGGTCGGCGCGGCCATCAAGGTGATCTCGCCGGTAAAGCCGTTGATCACGATCATGGTGTCGCTGGCCGCGCGGCCGGTGACCTTGAGCGCGTCGAAACCCGCGTATTTCAGGAAGGCGCCGAAATAGCCGCCGAAATTGGAGACCCCGGGAACGCCGGTCAAGGGCGACAGGGATACCGCCATCGCCTTGGCGGTGCCGGGAAATTGCGGGATGCCGCCCAGCGGGCCGTTGGCCAGGATCAGCGGGTTGGCGGCATCGGTCGCCTTGGTGGCCGGCGTGATCGACAAGTGCAGCAGGTAAAGCGCGAGGCTGCGGCCGCCCACGAAATAATCGCGGACCTGCGGGTCCAGCTCGGGAATGGTGATGGCGCCGCAATCCAGGTCGATGTTCAGGATTCTGTTGGTGTAGCCTCGTTCGAGTTCGGTTTTCTGGTAATTCATCGGAATTCCTTTCGAATTTTGGCCCCGACGCAGACGGTCTCTAGAAACAATCGCGGCTGAGGGCAGGTTTTCCCAAGGGATGGATGCGGGCGTCAAGCATTAATGAAGGACTAATCGGGGGGATAATACGGATTTAACAACGAGAATTCAAGAGTTTTTGAAACCATTCACATTATTCACACATCAACTGCCAGCTTCGCACCACTGTAGGTCGCGTTGAACGGCTTCATCGTGAAACGCGACGTTGCGATCGTGCCAGCGTGCGGCTGCTTCATCGTGAAACGCAAGATCGCACCCCGTGGCGCCATTGCGACGTCGCGTTTCGTACCTCAACGCGACCTACGGAACTACTTGCGGGTGACCGGCAGGAGCACGATGAACTGCGTCCCTTCGCCGAGCTTGCTCTTCACCAGGATCTCGCCGGCGTGGCGTTTGACGATATTGTAGGTCAGCGCCAGCCCCAGGCCGATCCCCTTACCCGCCTCCTTGGTGGTGAAAAACGGGTCCCAGATGCGGTCGATGTTGTCCTTGGAGATGCCGCAGCCGGTGTCGCGGATGGAAACGGAGATCATGCCGTTCACCGGACCGGAGGTGATCACCTCGACCAGGCCGTCGCCGGTGACCGCCTGATGGGCGTTGATCAGGAGGTTCATGCAGACCTGGCGCAGCGCCGAGGGGTCGCCGTTCACGCCGGGAAGCCCCTGTTGCAGGGCGGTTGCGAGCCGCACCTGCCGGTAGTTGGGCTGATGGCTGATCAGTTCCAGGATCTCCAAAAGGATGATGTTCAGGTCGATGTTCACCGAGAGGCCGTCGGATTTCCTGCCGAAGCTGAGCAGGTTGTCGATGATCCCCGAGCAGCGGTAGCTCTCGCGCACGATCACCTGCAGGTAATGCGGGAAGTCCTCAAGCCCCGGGGCGTCCTTCAGCGCCGGCCGATCGCGGAAGCGCCGCAGCAGCGCCTCCGCGCAGCCGGCCACCGAGGTGAGCGGATTGTTGATCTCGTGGGCGATGCCGGTCGCCAAGACGCCGATGCTCGACATCTTCTCGGCCTGGATCAGATACATCTCCTGCAGCCGCTTTTCCGAGATGTCCCGGAAGAACACCAGCGCCCGGTTCCTGTCGCCGAAGGCGTCCTTGATGGGGGTGGCGGTGACGTCGAGGTAGAGGGTTTCGCGCCCTTCCCGGATCGAGACCAGCGAGGTCTCCACCCGCTCGCCGCGCAGCGCGCGCTCCACCGGGCATTCCTCGGGGAGGCTCGGCAGGCCTGCGTGGAAGATGTCCCGGCAGTCCCTCCCCGGCACCATCTCCCCCGGAAACATGCGCGGGCTGATCTTGTTGTGGTGCTGTATGCGCCCGTCCTGGTCGTAGACCGTGATGCCGTCGCCGATCGAGTCGAAAATGGCCTGCAACTCGCTGGTTTTGTTGCTGAGCTCCACCTCGGCCCGCTTGCGCTCGGTGACGTCCTGGGTGGTCCCGTAGAGCCGCACCACCTTGCCGGCGCTGTTTACCGACGGCTCCACGATGGAGTGGACCCAGCGGCAGACGCCGTCGCTAAACTGCAGCCGGTGCTCGATCTCGTAGCTCTTGCCGTGCTCGATCCCCAGCCGCAGGTGCCTCATCACGTTGTCCCGGTCGTCCGGATGCACCGCTTCGGCAAAGGAGTCGGGGCTTGCCTGGTCGCGGCTCAGGCGCATGATGCGCAGCAGTTCGTCGGAGGCCTTCACCCGGGCGGTGTCGGGGTCGAAGCTCCAGGAGCCGACGTGGGTCATGGACTGGGCCTTGGCCAGGTTGTATTCGCTCTCCGACAGGGCCTGCTCGGACTGCTTCTTCTCGGTGATGTCCACCAGTACGGCGAGGCATTCCTCTCCCGAGGCCGTGACCATGGCTTCGATGCGCACGTACTGCTGCCTGCCGTTTCGCGGACGCAGCCCCAGCCGGCAGGTCTGCTTTCCCGACCCCTGAAAAACCTTTTCCTGGAAGTTGACGAAAACGAAATACTCGTCGTCGGCGACGAATTCCTGGAAGCGCCTCCCCACCACGTCCGCGCGCTCGACGCCCAAGAACCGCAAGCCGGTGAGATTGACCGTCTGGATCGCGCCGCCCCGGTTGAAGGTGAAGTAGCCTACCGGGGCTAAATCGTAGAGCAGAGCGTACTTGTTTCTCGACGCCTCCAGTTCCTCCTGGAAACGGCTCAACTCCTCGATCTTCGCCTCCAGCTCGAGCTGAGTGGCGCGCTTTACGCTGGGCTGTTTCACGGCTGGTCACCGGGTGGTTGCCGGCTGCTCCGGGCAATGGCGAGGGATCGGGGCGAGCTCACCATTTGCTGCGCCCGGAAGGGTCGAAGCTCGGCGCGCCGGAACCGCCGGCGCCGCGGGTGTAATAGTCCTTGGAATCGTACTCCTCGGCGGCTTTCGCCTCTTCCAGCCGCTTCCTGTCTATGGGATGGGCGCGGTCGGCGTAGATGTCGCGCAGCAGGTCCTCGACCACCAGGCTCAGATCTTCCACCGTTCTCACCACCTCCACCTTGTCGCAATAGGAGCCGTAGATGTCCAGCAAACAGTCGCCGCGGCTCCAGGTGTCGCGCTCCTCGGGGGTAAGCCAGAGCATGTAGCGGGCTTTTTCGCGGATCTCGTCCAGCACCCAGTCGTTGGCTTCGCCGTAGTTGTTGCGCGCGTCCCCCAGGATGATGAAGGCCGGTCTCCCCCGCAGGTTTTGCAGGTGTCTTTCCTTGAACTTCACCAACATCTCGCCGTAACTGCTGTTTTCGTCCAGATCGACCACGTCGCCGGTGTCGATGGTCTCCATCAGGTCGTTGACCGGCATGTTGGCAAGCATGTCGGTGATCTCCGCCACCTCCCGGTTGAAGATGAAACTGCGCACGTCCAGCTGCTGGTTTTGCAGGGTATGCAGCAGCAGCATCAGAAAACGGGCGGCATGGCTCACCGAGAAGCTGACGTCGCAAAGCACCACCAGCCGCGGCTTTTCCCGCCGTTTGCGGCGCAGCGCCAACTGAAAGGGGACCATGTCGTGGCGGTAATTCTTCTGGATGGTCTTGATGACGTGGAGTTTGCCGCGATGCTGGTTGTTCTTCATGCGCCGCATGTCTTTGCGCAGGCGCAGCATCATGAGGGACACAACCTGCTGCATGTCGGCCTGCTCCTCGGGGGAGAAGACGATGCCCCGGTCCACGGCGTTGCTCTTGTTCAATTCGATGGTGAGCGGATTTTGCGTGTAGCGCCTGGTCGGCCGGGGCGCCTTGGCCTTGCCGCGGTAACCCTTCATCTGCACCACGATTTCGTTGCCGTCGGTGTCGTCCGGGTCCAACTCGTGCAGGCTCTTCAGGTCCTGCAAGTCCTCGGGGGCGATGCTGCTGTCGAGCCTCAGCAGGGGGCCGGGTTCTTCGTGGTCGTCACACTGCTCGTTCAGGCAGGTGAATTCCCCCTCCATCGAGATGAGGGCGGCGTCCAGGACCCGGGAGAGGTCGAGTTCCTCGTCGACGGGGCGAAACCTGCTGAAAAAACTGTTGAAGATCTCGTTGAAAACCGGGATGTCGTTCACGTTTTTCACCAGCGTCAGGCGCAGCAGCCTCCGGGACAGACGGCGCCCTTCCATTCCGCCCAGCGCCAGGGCCTGAACCGCGTCCAGGCTTTCGCTGGGCGAGACGCGGATGCCGTTTTTGCGCAACTCGGCGACGAAGGCGACCACTAACCGTTCCATAACTAGCTCAATTCCTTGACGGCCAATTCAGCCACCTTTTGCAGGTCGCTCTGGTGCTTGGCGATGGTCCCCACCGTGTTGGCCACCACCTGCGGCGTCAGTTGCTTCACCTGCAAGATGCTCAGCACCTGGGCCCAGTCGAGGGTTTCCGAGACGCTGGGCGGCTTGCGCAGGTTGAGTTCGCGCACCTTGCGCAGGAAGGCCACCATCTGCCGCGCCAGGCCTTCGCAGAGATCCGGGAATTTCACCCGCACGATCGCCACCTCCCGCTCCATTTCGGGATAACCGATGTAGAGAAACAGGCAGCGCCGGCGCAGGGCGTCCGAGATCATGCGCGTGCCGTTGCTGGTGAGGATGGTCAACGGCTTGCGCTTGGCCTCGATCACCCCCAACTCCGGGATGGAGATCTGGAAATCGCTCAGGCACTCGAGGAGCAGCGCCTCGAATTCGTCGTCGGAGCGGTCGATCTCGTCAATCAAGAGCAGCGAGCGTTTTTCGGAGAGGAAGCTTTTCAGGATGGGGCGCTGCACCAGGAAGTTCTTGGAGAAGAAGAGGCTCTCCTCGCCGGAGAGGCGCTCGACCGCTTCGCGCAGGTCGGCCGACACCGACAGGTAGTTGTCGAGCTGGGTGCGCAGCAATTGGGTATAGAGCAACTGCTTGCCGTATTCCCAGTCGTAAAGCGCCTTCCCCTCGTCGATTCCTTCGTAGCACTGCAGCCTGACCAGGGGGAAATCAAGGGCCTGGGAAAGCGCCTTGGCCAGGCCGGTCTTCCCCACGCCGGGAGGGCCTTCGATCAGGATCGGCTTTTCCATGCGCAGGGCCAGGAATACCGCGGTGGCAATGGCGTCGTCGGCGATGTAGCCGCCCGTCTGCAGAAAATCCTTAACCCCTTGTTCGCTAATCATTCCATGACCTCTCGATGTAAGTAAATATGCCGCTGGCACCCGGCGAGGCGTATCTCCCCCTTCGGCCAGCGGCATAGCGTTACGACACGCGGAGTTTCAGCCGCGGACTACATGCACTGCTTGAAGATCTTGATCATGTCCTGCAGACCGGTATCGGTCGGGTTGCCTTCGGTGCAGATGTCGTTCACGGAGAAGCGCGACAGCCCTTCGACGTCCTGCTCGAGCAGGCCGAGATCGGTGAAGGTCTTGGTGATCCCCAGGTCGGCTTTGAGATCAAGACAAGCCTTGATGAACGCTTCGCCGGCCTTCATGTCGGACATGCCGCTTACGTCGATGCCGGCGGCCTGCGCCATCATCTTGAAGCGCTCGGGGCAGGCAGGGAGGTTGAACGACATGACCGGACCAAGGCCGATGGCGTTGCACAGACCGTGGGGAGCGTCGTACATCCCGCCCAAGGCGTGCGCCATGCTGTGGATGAGGCCGAGGCCGGCGCTGTTGAAGCTGTAGGCTGCCGCCATTTCGGCCCAAACCATCGCTTCGACGGCTTTGTCGTTGTTCCTGTTCATCGCCGACTGACGCAGGTTGCCGAAGATCAGGGATATTGCGCTGAGGCCCGGACCATAAGCGGAGATGACGCCAAGGCGCGAGGTGATCGCTTCCACGCCGTGGGCGAGGGCGTCCATGCCGGTGTAGCCGGCCAGGTCGCCGGGCATGCACTGGTGAATCAACGGGTCGTTGACGGATTTGCTGGGCGTGCAGTTGGGATCGAAAAGCGCCATTTTGTATTTCTTGTCGGTGTGGTTGATGATCGAGAAGCAGGAGACTTCCGAGCCGGTTCCCGAGGTGGTGTTGATGGCGAGTTGGGGAATGGTGTTGGCCTTGGTCGCCTTGAACGCGCCTTCGAAGCTTCTGACGTCCTGGCCGTCGTGGCTGTGCACCAGCTTGATGGCTTTGCAGGCGTCATGGGAGCTGCCGCCGCCCAGGGAGATGATGCCGTCGAATTTGCCGGCGGCCAGAGCCTTGGCGCCCGCCATGACTTCGTGATCTTTCGGGTTGGGAGTCACCTTGTCAAACACCTCGGAAGCGACCCCGGCTGCCTGAAGCACGCCCTGGATGGTCTCGACGATGCCGGTGCCGCGCAGGCCGGTGGTGACGATCAGCGCGTTCGTCATGCCCAGTGCCCTGGCGTCGTTGCCGACCATGGTATGCGCACCCCAACCGACGTTCACGGAAGGATATGCGTGCATCATCTTGATCGGGTACTCCAGCCTTTCGTTCTTGAGGGTCCGTTTGACATCTTTGTTGTGAGACATGGGTACTTCCTCCTTTTTGGGTGTGTGTTTTGTTTTTTGTGCCGCCACTTCGCATTTAAAACCGTTTGAAGCCACTACCAGGCCTTGTGCAACCGCATGACTACACCTATAGCAAGGGCAATGCCAAAACGTAACAATGGTTTAAAAGGCGGCAAACAGTGCGTTTGCAGGGGATTGCACGGAGTGTTTGGGACGGGGCTTTCGGGGAATTATGAAACAAGTTTTGAGAGAATGCGGCGTTTGGGGGCTTTCGCCACTAGGGCGAATTTCCACAGTGGGGAAATTCGCCCTAGTGGTCGGTTCCGCTTAAAGTTTCGGATCTGGCCGGCCTTTTTATAAATGGCAAGGTTTGGTAGGGGCGAATCTTGTATTCGCCCTCTTCGCTCGCTGGGGCAAGGGCGAACACAAGGTTCGCCCCTACGGCAAGCACGTCACACGGAGGAATCGAAATTTCAGGCTGGATTAAGCGCTTGCGGCGGAGAGAGAGTCGGGCAGGTTTGCAGCGGGGGGCGTTTTCGCCGGTCATTGAGTCGGGGGGCGCCCGCTCACCGCCAGCCGTGCCTGGCAACGGTCGTCCGGCGCCATGATCTCCCCGCAACTCCCCCAGGCGCGCCCCAGGCAGCCGCCGGCGCAGGTCAGGCGCTCCGAGCATTGCCGGCACTTCTCGATTTCCTCCGGACGGCGCTCGCTCGCCTGGAGCAGCTTCGACCACAAAGGCGCGCCTTCGGCAAAGGCTTCGGCGAGGCTCTTGTCGAACAGGCCGGTAACGGCATAGGGGTCGGCATGGCACAGGACGCAGGGATAGAGCTTGCCGGCGGCGGACAGGTAGGGGTTTTCGACGAAAGTGCAGGCCTCTTCGCGGGGCGCGCCGCCGCGCCGCCACTCCAGCGCCGCCACCTTCGCCAGCCTCCGGTAAAGGGCGCTCAAGGCGGGATCGGCGTCGAAGCGGTCAAGCAGGCGCAGGTATTGATCCGGCTCGGGGGGCGACACCGGCGATCCTTCGGACGCCCTGCCGCACAGAACCAGGGCGCCGGTGGCTACCGAACCGACCCCCAGCCCATCGGCAAGCTCCAGCAGGCGGGGTATTTCCTCCAGATTGTGGGCCATTTCGGTAAAAAAGATGGCGATGCGTCGGCCGAGACCCGCCCCGACCAAGGAGCGCGCCCCATGTAGCAATTGATCGAAGGCGCCGCTGCCGCGCACCAGATCGTGGGTGGCGGCCGTTGCCCCGTCGAAACTAAGCTGGATGGACAAGCCGGGGAAGTCGAGTTCCCCCAAGGCCGCGGCGCTCCGCTAGTTCAGCAGCATGCCGTTGGTCTGCAGCGCGACGGCACCGAAGCCGGAGGCCACGGCGAGCCGGAGGAGGTCCAGCCAGTCCGGATGGCAGAGCGGTTCACCGCCGGTCAGCCGCAGCCCGGAGCCGCCCAGGGCCGCAAACTCGCCGATCAGCCTGTCCACGGTTTGGCTCGACACGTGACCGGCGGAGGCGGACTCGCCCGCCTCCACCCAGCAATGACTGCAGCTCAGGTTGCAGGCTCCGGTGATGGCGATAGTCAGCGTCTGCGGCGGGCGCAGTCCGGCTAGCTGCAGCGTTTGCTCTAAGGACGATCGGACCACGACTGGCTGCTCCTTTAAATACGGGTATTTTCTCCACACTGTAGCAATTATACCCACCCGCACGGAGCCGCTCCGGGACAAAGTGTGGAGAAACGCCCCAGCACCTCCCCACCTCGACGCGGCCTCGCCGTTCAACCGCCGATGGCGGACATGAGGAAGGGGGTGTGTTCGGCGCTCTCGGCGGTCAACTGGTGCCTTCCCGGCTTCCCCTCCACGATCCTGCGCAGGGCGTCCTCCAATAGAGCCGCGTCGCCTTCGGCGAGAAACGGCTTCAGGTCGAGCTCGCCGCCGGAGAAAAGACAGCTTTTCGCCTTGCCGGTGGAGGTGACCCTGATCCGGTTGCAATCGGCGCAGAAATGCCCGGTGACCGGGGTGATGATCCCCACGGTGCCGACGGCGCCCGCCACCCGGTACTCCCTGGCGGGGCCGGCCAGCTCGGCGGGGGCCAACTGCTGCAGCTGGAACCTGGCCGAGAGCCGCTCAAGGATCTCGCTCCCTGGAACCACCAGCGACTGCCAGCTCTCCTCGCGCCCGGAGGGCATGTACTCTATGAAGCGGACCGCGTAAGGGTGCTCCAGCGCCAGGGAGGCGACGGCCTCGATCTCGTCGTCGTTCACCCCGCGCATCACCACCATGTTGATCTTCACCGGAAATCCGGCCCGGTCGGCCGCGGCGATCCCCGCCAGCACCCGCTTCAGATCCCCTACCCTGGTGATCGCGCCGAAGCGCTCGGCGTCGAGCGAGTCGAGGCTGATGTTCAGGCGCTGCACCCCGGCCGCGCGCAGATCGCCGGCCATTTCCTCAAGCAGCTGGCCGTTACTGGTCAAAACCAGTTGCTTAAGCCCCGGTATGGCCGACAACCCGGCTAAAAAGGGGACGATGCCTTTTCTCACCAGCGGCTCCCCGCCGGTGACCCGGATCTTCTCCACGCCCAGCGCGACCGCCGCCCGCGCGATCCGGTGCAGTTCCTCGTAACTCAACACGTCGTGGTGGGAGAGCTTCCCCACTCCGGTTTCGGGCATGCAGTAACGGCAGCGCATGTTGCAGCGGTCGGTCACGGAAAGCCGCAAGTAGTTGATCTTGCGCCCATAGGTGTCTACTAGTTTCACGGCGTCTGCTACTTTCCCGGCATCTTCCACTTTCACGGCGTCCCCTTTCCGGCCGGGGCAACCGCGTCCAGGCCGTATCTCTCAAGTTTGGTGTACAGCGTCTTGCGGTCGATCTCCAGGATCTTGGCCGCACGGCTCTTGTTCCCCTCGACCTGCTCCAGCACGTTCTCGATGTGATCGCGCTCCACCACCCAGAGCGGCAACTGGCTCGGCGCCGCAGGCGCGCTCTGCCGGGGGGGGAGCGCCTTGGGAGGGGCGAAGGGGAGCAGCTCTGCGCCGATCTGGGCCTCGGTCGCCATGATGCAGGCGCGGCGCACGGTGTTGCGCAGCTCCCGCACGTTGCCGGGCCAGTTGTAGGCGGTCATGGCCGCCGCCGCCTCCTCGGTGATCTCCCAGTTCTCGTGCCCGCGGCCGGTCGCCGTCTTCATGAAGAAGTAGGCAAGCGGGATGATGTCTTCCGAGCGCTCGCGCAGCGGCGGCAGGTCGATGGGGAGGAGGTTGATGCGGTGGAACAGGTCCTCGCGGAACTCGCCGCGGTTCACGCACTCCTGCAGGTTCTTGTTGGAGGCGAAGACGAAACGCACGTCCACGCTGATGTCGTGGTTTCCCCCCATGCGCCGGAAGGTGCCGGTCTCCAGGACGCGCAAAAGCTTCACCTGGACGTCCAGCGGCATCTCGGAGACCTCGTCCATGAAGAGCGTGCCGGTGTCGGCGAGCTCGAACAGCCCCGCCCTGGCCTTGGTGGCGCCGGTGAACGCCCCCTGGGTGTGGCCGAACAGCTCGCTCTCGGCGGTGTTGATGTTGAGCCTGCCGCAGTTGACCGTGACGAACGGCTTGGCGACCCGGCTGCTCGCATCATGCACGGCGCGGGAGATCAGCTCCTTGCCGGTGCCGCTCTCCCCGTAGATCAGCACGTGCTCGTCGGCGGGACCCCAGCGCTTGACCACCTCCAACACCTTCATGAGCGAAGGGCTGCGACCGACGATCTGATGGCTCTCGAACTTGCTCACCTCCAGCTTCAGGCTGATGTTTTCCAGCCGCAGCCGGTTTTTCTCGTAGGCCTTGTCGATCACCATCTCCAGCTCGTCGAGCTTCACCGGCTTGGTGAGGTAGTCGTAGGCGCCGTATTTGATGCACTCGACGGCGGTGTCGATGGCGCCGTGACCGGTGAACATGATCACTTCCGGCAGGTTGGTCTCGGCCCGCATCTGGCGCAACACCTCGATGCCGTCCATCCCCGGCATCTTGACGTCGAGCAGCACCACGTTGAAATTCTCCTCGCGGTACTTGTGCAGCCCCTCGGCGCCGTCGGTTGCCACTTCCACCTTGTAGCCGCTGCGGGAAAGCTCCATCTGCAACAGCTCCCTGAGCGGCTTGTCGTCCTCGACCACCAGCAGTTTCAGCCCCTTGTCCTTTTTCAACTCCGGCATAATGGCAGCCTCACGGTAAACATCGATCCCTTCCCCTGTTGACTCTCCACCTGTATCTCTCCCCCCTGCCGCTGCACGATGTTGTAGGTGATGGCGAGCCCCAGCCCCAGCCCCTGCCCCACCGTCTTGGTGGTGAAAAACGGGTTCCAGATCTGCGCCAGATGCTCGGCCGCGATGCCGGAGCCGCTGTCCTTGATCTGCACCACCCCCATGCCGGCCTCGGCGAAGCTGGAGATTTCCACCATCCCCGCGCCGCTGATGGCCTGATGCGCGTTCAAAAGCAGGTTCATGAACACCTGCCTGAGACCGGCGCCGTCTCCCGACACCTGCGGCAGGTCCGGCTGCAGGAACTCGGCGATCTCTATCTGCTCGTAGCGCGACTTGTGCCGCACCAGCATCAGCACCTCCTGCAGCACGCCGTTCAGGTCGACCGCGCCGATCAGCCCCTCCGACTTGCGGGAGAAACTCAGCAGGCCGTCGATGATCCCCTTGCAGCGGTAGGTCTCCTTCATGATCACTTCCAGATAGCTCTGGAACACCTCCAGCCTCGGGTCGAGGGAGAGTCCCGGCTCGTCGCGCAAGCGGCGCAGCAGCGCCTCGGCGTAGCCGGCGACCGAGGTGAGCGGGTTGTTGATCTCGTGGGCCACCCCGGCGGCCAGGACGCCGATGCTGGACATCTTCTCCGCCTGCATCAGTTGCAGCTCCTGGGAGCGGCGGTCGGTGACGTCGCGCAGGAACATCAGGGCGCGGTTATGGCCGAAGCTGTCCTCGATCGGCGTGATGGTGGCGTCGTAGTACCGGGTGTCCATGCCGGCCACCGCGGAGTTGAAGGAAACCTGCACGCTTTCACCCCTAAGCGCCCGTTCCACCGGGCAATCGTGCGGGGAGGACTCCACCTCGGGATGGAACAGTTTTTTGCAGGATCGCCCCACCAGGGTCTCCATCGGGAACATGCGCGGGCAGATGTGGTTGCGGTGCTGCACCCGTCCCTTGCCGTCGTAGATGGCGACGCCGTCGCTGATGGAGTCGAACACCGCCTGCAGCTCGCGGGTCTTGGAGCGCAGCCCCAGGTTGGCCGTCTCCAGCTCCTGGATCTTCTGCTTGACCTCTGAGTAGTAGCCGATCTTGGAGCTGTCCAGCCCCAAAAGGCGGTCCAGGCTCGCCTTGTCGACATCGCTGCGCAGGATCTTCTTCATCAGTAGGCTCTCTCCAGGATGGTCAACAGATCCTTGGCGTCGGCCTGGCGCGGGGAGGTGATCAGGCAGGCGTCGTTGAGCGCCCTGTTGGCCAGCTCCGGCAGGTCCTCGCGCTTGACTCCCAGGCTTCTCAGGCTGCGCGGCGCGGAGCAGGCCTCCAGCAGCGATTCCACCTCGCCTTGCACCACTTCGGAGGCCTCCTTGTCGTTGCAGGCCTCCTTGTGCCCGAGCCCCCAGGCGAGCTCCGAAAGCTTCTCGGTGACCACCGGCAGATCGTAGCGGATCACCTCCGGGAGCAGCACCGCGTTGATCGAGCCGTGGTTGGCGTTGTAATACCCCCCGATCGGGTGGGCCAGGGCGTGCACGATGCCGAGCAGGGAGTTGGAGAAGGCCATGCCGGCGTGCAGGCTCGCCCGCGACAGGTTCTCCATGGCGTCGGGGGTCTGCTCGCGCACCGCCTCGACCAGGTTCCCCTTCAAAAGGCGGATCGCCTTCACCGCGTGCACGTCGGTGAGCGTGGTGGAGGCGATGGAGAAGTAGGCCTCCAGCGCGTGGCTGAGCGCGTCGGTGGCGGTGGTGCAGATGTATTCCTCGGGGAGGGTGCTGAGCGTGTCCGGATCGGTGAGGCTTATGTCAGGGGCCACGCAGCGGCTCATGATGGTCAGTTTGCAGCGCTTCTTGGTGTCGGTGATGATGGCGAACTGGGAGACGTCCGAGCCGGTGCCGCAGGTGGTCGGGCAGAGCACCATGGGCGGCAGCGGCCGGATGATCCGGTCGTTCCCCTCGAAGTCCTGGATCCTGCCGCCGTTGGCAGAGAGGATGGCGATCCCCTTGGCCGCGTCCATGGCGGAGCCGCCGCCCAGCCCGACGATCACGTCCGCCCCCTGGCGCAGGTACTCGCGCGCCCCTTCCTCTATGTCCACGTCCCTCGGGTTGATGGTGATCTGATCGAAGTAGACGAATTCCAGCCGCGCCTCCAGCAGGCTCTTCATGACCTGGTCCACCCAGCCGGCGTTGAACAGCCCCTGATCGCTCACCAGGAAGATCTTGCGCCCCCCGAGGCGGCGGGCGCAGGACCCCACCTGCGAGAGCATGCCGCGTCCGAAGACGATCTCCGGGACCTCGAATTTGTAACGTTGCAGTTGATTGGCGCAATCCGTCATCACCGTGCTCCTTTGCCGAGACCAGCTCGCTAAAACCCGTTCTTTCCAATCGGCAAAAACCTGTTCCTTCCAACTGGGGAAACCTGTTCTTTCCAACCGGGGAAAACCTGTTCTTTCCAACCGGGAAAAAGTCCTGCCTTGCCGCCGAAAAAGCGCCCGTCGGCACCGTATAAATTAGCAAATGCCGTGCCACTATGTCAAAGAGTGTTTTATTTCACCGGGGAATGCAGACTTTTTTCGAAAAAAATCCGCCTGTGACGCTCCACCGGCGCCGACGCCCCCCCGGCGAGCGAGGACGACAGCACAAATACTCCACACTGTGGAGGTAATCCCCAGCCTGTGGAGCCGCTCGATTAGCGCCATTTGGATAAACCCGTCCAATTCTTCCCCACTCCGCCGGGAGTTGCGGCGGACCAATCTGGGCGCAACTCCGCTCAAGCCTGGGTAAATCAGCGTTTTATTTATTGGCATTTCGATTGCAATGAGGCATGTCACTGCTCCGAGAGCGCACCCGTGCAACCGCAATGCTACGGGCTTCACACCAGTTGCAGGAAATATAACGGCAGCAAACGACAGTTGGCATTCAATCGTTAAGGAGGCAAAAATGTTTAAAAGATTAGTACCCACCCTGGCTGCGGCCCTGCTGGTCGCCGCAACCGCGGGCGCCGCGCACGCCGAGATCACGCTGTTCGGCAGCAAGACCGATGCAAAGAGCTGGGCGTTTACCACCGACGGTTTCCTGAACACCTTTTTGATCTATCAAGACGGCGGCAAGACACCGGCCGGCGTCAATCCGGGCCTGGGGAGCATCGTTCCCGGCCAGTCGAGCACCATCAGGACCGGGCTTTTGCCGGGCCTGATCGCCTTCAACGCCAAGGCGCCGACCGTGAACGGCGTGGACATCACCGCCCGTCTCGGTTTCTATCCCCAGATCCAGGCCGGCGGCACCAGAACCACCTTCAGCAGCCAGATCGACACCCGCGAGCTGTGGTTCGCAGCCGAGGGCGCTTACGGCCAGGTCCTGGCCGGCAAGGCGCTCAACCTGTTCCAGGGCAAGAGCATCCTGACCGACATGACCCTCTTCGGCGTCGGCGACCCCGGCGGGCCCAAGTCTCCCGGCACCACCCTCGGACACATCGGCAGCGGCTATCTCTATGCCGAATTCAGCCCCAACATCCGCTACACCACCCCGAGCCTGGGCGGCGTCAAAGTGGCGGTGAGCCTGGTAGACCCCAGCAAGATCGCCGGCGACGTCGCGGCCACCGTGACCAAGAGCCCCGCCGTGGAAGCCGAGATCACCTACGCCACCAAGTTTACCGGCGGCAGCGTTCAAACCTGGGTGAACGGCATTTACCAGCACGCCAAGAGGAACGCCTCCCCCGCCGTGGCCCCCACGGCTGCGACGCCGTTCGCGCTGGCCACGCCGGGCTCGCCGGCGACCCCCGCGCTGGACGTCAACGCCACCGGCGTTTCGGGCGGCGTGCAGGTGGGCTTTGCCGGCGCTGAACTGCTGGCTTCCGGCTTCACCGGCAAAGGCATCGGCTCCTTGTTGTTGCTGGACACCGATTCGCTCGACGCGGCCGGCAAAGAGCGCAAGAGCTCGGGCTTCCTGGTGCAGGCCACCTACATGGCGACGACCACCACCAAGCTCGGCGTCAACTACGGCATGAACATCATGGAAGAGACCGACGCCGACAAGGCAGCCCGCGCCGCAGGCGCAGCGGAGCTCAAAAACAGGGGCGCGCTCACCGTTGGCGTCTACCAGAACATCACCCCCGCCTGGCAGGTGATGGCCGAATACACCCACACCACCAACAAGTGGTTCAACGACGCCGATCAGAAGGCCAACGCCTTCTCCGTGGGCACCTTCTTCTTCTTCTAACCGCGCAGGCGCGGCCATGCGGACACGGATGCACGACAGCAACGGCGAAAGTCAACAACATCTGAAAAGGAGACCTTCATGCCAAAGTATGTGATCGAACGCGAACTCCCTGGCGCCGGAGCCCTATCGGCTGAAACGCTGCAGGCAATATCTCAGAAATCGTGCAGCGTGCTGAGCGGCTTGGGTCCCCAGATACAGTGGGTGCAAAGCTACGTCACCGACGACAAGATCTATTGCATATACATTGCCCCCAACCAGGAGATGGTGCTCGAGCATGCCAGCCAGGGCGGATTTCCCGCCAACAGCGTGTCCGAAGTGCGCACCATCATAGACCCGACCACCGCCGAGTAGGCCGCGGTTGCAACTCTCTTCTCCAAGCCGGCAACGAGGCCGGCCGCGAGAGGTAATAACGACGCTAAGGAGAACGACTATGACGTTAGCTCTGCTTGTTTTGATCAGCATAATGTGGGTACCGGTCGGCATGTTTTTCCTCGGTTTCGGCGAGGCCAAAAGTACGGGTTTTGTCAGCATGGTGGTAGGAGTGCTGGTGGTCATCGGCGCCATTCTTCAGGCGGCGGTCTTCACCGACCCCTTCACCGCCGGACTGCTCTTCGTCTTCGGCGTTCTTTACATGCAGACCGGCCACGCCCTCATGACCGGCGTCGAGGATCTTCGCACCGTCGGCAACGGCGCGCTGCTGGTCGGCGTGGTCTGCGCCGTGTACGCGTACCTCTTCGCCACCGGCGGCGGCATCAAGCCGGACGGCAAAACCATCATCGGCGTAACCCCGTATCTGGCCTTCATGAACCTGACCTTCGTCGTCATCTGCTTCACGGTCACCGGCGTGACCTACGGCAAGATCAACCCGAAGGTTGCCGCGACCATGTTCCTGGTGCTCAGCTTCACCTGCCTGCTGGTCCCGGCCTTTGGCCTCATGGGCTACGGAAAGCTGCCGTTCTAGGGCGAAATTAACGCGAAGATGCCGCCTAAATTAAATTGTTTCACGGGAGGAAGCGACATGAAGAAAGCGATGTTCTTGTTGATGATGGCAATCATGGCAAACTGCGCTCCGGCTTTCGCGCAGGACACCCCGCAGGATCAGTATCTGTGCAAGCTGCAGGCGGGCAATTGCCTGAAGCGGGCGGACGTCGTCCAGCGCAGGATGAAGAAGCTGGACACCGAGATTCAAAATGGCAAGAAGGTCTATTCGGCGGACGAGCTGAAAAAGATCGAGGATAAGTTGAAAGAAGTGGAGCAGATGCTGGACACCCTGAAGGCGAAATAGCGGGGAAGTCGATCGCCAAGCTGTTGCGCTGCCAAGCAACAAGTACCGAATAATAAGCCGGGGGGCGAAACTGCCTCCGGCTTGTTTTTATTGCAGGCGCAAGGCAGACTTGCCTGCACGTGTGGGCAAAGGAAGGGCGAAAAAGTGCCTGTGGCTGCCTGTGGCCCGATTTTATTAAGGACTTTCTCGGCAAAGAGGTGATATGATGATACTGGACAAACGTTTGAACGCTGGGAGGAGAGATGCTCACGACGCCTGAAAACGATAGCAGGTCAAACCTTATCGCCGCCAGCACCCCGCTCTTTGCCGAGAAGGGATTCAACGGCGTCGGGGTCAGGGAAATCGCCAAGGCGGCGGGGGCAAACCTCTCCATGATCTCCTATTATTTCGGCGGCAAGGAAGGACTGTACGCCGCGGTACTGAACCAGCAGTTCGACACCTTGAAGCCGGTTTTGGAGTTAAAGGAGATCGACGGCGATCCCATGGGAAAATTCGAGCTGTACCTGCGCGCCACCGTGGCCAGGTACCGCATGAACCCGCACCTGCTGAGGTTTTATACCGGCGAGTTGACCAACCCGACCCCCTGCTTCGAATCCATCGTCAAACCGGCGATCCTCGGGGTGGTGCAGACGCTGCTGGACACCTTCTCCATGGGGGTTGAGCAGCGGCGTTTCAGAGAGGCACTGAACCCGGCGGATGCCGTATTGGCGCTGGCCGGCATGATCAATTTTTATTTTCTGCTGGAACCGGCAACCGGCGAGTTGGTTGACCAAGCGCCGGAACGTGACGAAGAGCTGATCCGGCATATCATGGAAATCTTTGGCAAGGGCATACTGCGGTAATTTTTTTGTCAAAACAATTAAACAAACGTTTGACCCAGAGGAATCGTCGGCAGTACCTGCAAACATGCGATGCAAGCGGACGAATGGCAGCAAGAGGGAACGCGAAAGAAAGGGAACACGGGAGCAGAGAGCGGGAAAGCGGGAGCAGAAAGCGGAAGTTGACGCAGAAAGCGTAGCAAGCAGATGCAGCGACCACCAAAAAAAGGAGAACGCCATGAACGACAAGAGTCTATTCGAATGTGGAATCTGCTACTTTCAGGCAATGGCCAGCGAGTTCACTCCGATAACCGTGAGCGCCAATTTCGCGGCGCTGGAATGCCCGAAATGCCTTAACAACGACGCTGAGTCCTTTGAAGAAGTACCGAGGGAGGATAAGAAAGCCGCGTAGCGCGGAACTGCACCCTCGCCCGCATTCAATCTGGCATCCTTGAAACCGCCCATTCACTTGGGCGGTTTTTTTATTTGGCCTCCCGATTTTGTTTTACGGACCTTTTACAGACTTTCGAATGTGAAATCAGCATCTTGGCAGCTTTTGCCCGTTTTTGGTACTCTGACAACACATGAGATAATTTGGCGACAAAGTTCCCAAATTCGCACTCATGAGGCCTGTGATCAACTAGTTAAGGCCAAATTCGGCATGCCGAATTTGGCCTTTTTTTAATGTTGACAGATAACCGACCTGCAAGCAGTTTCCTGAAAGTGTGGTGAAAACGGACACGCAGCCAACTGCTTTAGGAATTAGCAGGGAAACGCCAT
>CAIYDQ010000086.1 GCA_903925075.1 uncultured Geobacter sp. | reverse complement strand
CCCAAGGTCAAGGGTTTGCCGTTTACGGCGAAGGTGGCGGTGACGTTGCGGTTGGACACCATGTTGACGATGCAGTCGTCGCCGTCGATCCGATCGCAGCCGGCCCATCCGGTCAGGGTAGAGGAACTGGCGGGGGTGGCGATCAGCCGCTGCTGGGCGAGGAAAGGCGGGATACCCGCGGAGCAGGTCGAAGAGGAGCTTTGCACTGCCTGGCTGTGGACGACGCCCCGCAGGATGCTCACCACTTTTCCGTCGGTGGTGAGCATCCAGGTCCCGGTCGCCGTGTCGGTGACGTAGGTGCCGGTGCCGGAGTTATAGCTGGTGCTGGTATCCACCAGGGTGCCGTCGGCATTGAAAGTGATCGTACCGTTGGTGCCGTTGCTGGTGGAGTAGGTGCTGGTATTACTGGTGGTGCCGGTCAAGGTGGCTGCGGGGGGACCATTGCTTTGCGACCAGATGGTGACGGTGCCGTTCACCGTCGGGTCGCTCTGCAGACTCCAGTTGTCCAAGATGGTCATGTAGGTTCCGGGGCAAGAGATCAAACCGGAGGGCATCCCGGGGCTGTTAAACGGCGTCGAGCCGCCGCCCGCGGAGACGACGCTCCCCGCGCCGGAGCCGGCCAGGGCCACGTTCAGCTGGTAGGATGCGGGATAGGCGCCGGCAACGTTGGCGCTCAGCGGAATGAAGAAGTGCGGCGTCTGCGGATCGTTGTTGGCGATGTCGATGTAGGCCCTGCCGTTACTGGGCTGGGTGGAGTAGTTGCTGAAGGCGGCAGGCTGATAGCTGGCCACCAGGGTGCAGGAGTTACCCGGCGCCAAGGACGGCGCCAGCGTTTGGCAGGTCCCCGGCGCGATCCGGTAGTCGCCTGCGGCATCCCCCTTCACTGTTATGGAACCGACCGCCAGGTTTGCCGTGCCGTCGTTGGAGATGGTGATCGGGACCGGAGGCTGTGAGTAACCGGGACTCCCCGGGTAACTGGGGCTGTAAAAGAAATTCGAGATCGAGTTGGGCGATGCGGATATTTTGGGAATTTCGGAGCCGACGCAGGCCCCTCCCTTGATCTCCTGGGCATGCAGCAGCACCGTCTGCTCCAGCCGCCCGAGCCCCAGCGGCAGCACCCCGCCCAGGGTGGGATCGGAGAGCACGCTGCCGGAGCCGCAATCGACCAGCAAGGTGCGCAGGTTGATGGGCGCCGCGGCGTTGTAGAACTTGGACAGGTCGACCACCATGTTGTCGGTGAACGTGTAGAAGGTGGGGCCGGCGAGCGAGGCCTTGACGTCGGCAAGCGCGCTCAGCACCTGAGAGATCTTGTAGGAGGTCGCCCCCATTTTGGTGTCGTTCAGCGGCATGTCGATGGCGTAGAGATGGCCGCCCACGACGCTGCGCCCTTTAATCTGCGCCACCGACTGGTTGAAGACGTCGATGAAGGAGAGCAGGTCGCTCTTCGCCCCGGACAGGTTCGCCGGGTTGAGCGGCTTGAGCAGCTTGTCCGAGCCGGCCAGGAGGTCGTGAAAACGCTTCATCTCCTTCAGGTTGCCGTTCAGCACCTGGGGCGGACTGAAGTCCAGCCCGTAGACGCCCAAAAGCTGCAGGTTGCTGGCGGCCAGATGCATCATGGACTTCAACACCAGCACGTCGCCGTAATCGATCGAGATGTCGTTGGCGTAGCCGTTGGCGACGGCGGGAGGATTGATGGTGGAGGAAAAGGAGCTGCTGGTGACCGCATCCAGGTTGGCCATGGCGCCGGTTATTTCCGGGAGCACCGTGGAAGAGAGAAAGCCTATCACCGCGCCCGTGGAGGGGGTTGTCGGGGCGAAGCCCTTCTGAGACGAGCTTTGCGTCTTGGTGTTGTAAAGCCCGAAGCTGGAGAAGCTCACTCCCGAGAGTTCCAGGATCTCCCTGACGCTGTCCAGGCCCGGCGTGTTGCTCGCCTGCCCGTCCTCGTAAAGCGCCAGAATTCGGGTCACGCCGTACAGGAATTGGGCCTCCTGATTGCTCGAATCCGCAGCCACCGCCTGTTTGAAGGAGTCGCGCGCCGCCAGGATCGAGTGCGCGTTCAGCAGCTTTTTGCCGTTGGCAACCCAGTCGGTGACCACGGGCGAAAGCACCGTCTTTTGCGCCACGGTTCCAAGCGACGCCGTCCCCGCCAAGTTTCCGGTGATCCCGGCGACGGCGGCGATGGTTGCGAATAATCCAAGAGCCAGTAGCGTCAGCAATGCCTTCTTCATGTTGCCCCCCTGTAAACCGTATTACTATTTCAATGCGTATGTTTTTCGTTTTAAGCCAAAAGTCGTCACCCGCCCCTGCTTCAGGTCGATGGTTGCCCGTTCGACGTCCGGGAGAGTAGCCCCGCCCAGACGCATGGTTACTCCGCTTTGCAATAACAGCGGCGCGTCCCGGGAAGTTTCCCATTCGGCTTGCGCCGCGGAGAACTCCAGCTCCGACTCGGTCCCGTGGAACCGCCCGGTGATATCGGTCAAGGTGGTGGTTTTTTTGAAGTTGGAACGCAACCCCAGCATCATCGCCCCGCGTCTGACCAGTTCCGTGCCATGCAAAGAGAAACTGCCGGTCGGAAGGTGCTCAGAGTATCGGTAGTTCTTTAAAACCAGATCGACGTCGGAAGGCGCCGGGACGAAAACTTCGGGGCTTTTTCGGTGTGAACGGTTGGCAAAGGTTACGCCGCAGGCCACGATGACTGTCAAGATCACAAAACCCGGGAAATTTCTCTTAAAGAACTGCAACAGACTGTGTTTCATTGACATGCGCCCATCTCTTGTATGACTGCTGCCAATATTTTTACTCTCAGCACACCACTGATTTAACACAGACAACAATCAAAATACACCATTGTTTTACATTCTAATCTTGCAACCGAGCCGTTGCGGTCTTCTTCTTCGCTTCGTTCAATGAAATCAGCAACGTATGGCGGCAGCAACCCAGCCCACAACTGCCCAAAGTTTCATTAATAGCCATGCTGCCTGCACTTACGCCGATACGTT
>CAIYDQ010000085.1 GCA_903925075.1 uncultured Geobacter sp. | reverse complement strand
GGCGCGAGTCATGTAGTGTGACCTCCTTGTTTAGATCGTATTTACTCCGCAGATGTACAGCCATGGCCTTCGACGCCGTCATTAGAAACGTTTTGATAGGTTAAGGCAGATTCACCGGGAGTCGCTGGCACTTGCTTTACGATAATAAAAATATATAATATTTATCGTGACTATAAAATTTTATTATACATAGGTGCCCATGGATCTGCGCCAGGTGAGATATTTCGTGGAGACGGCCCGGCTGGGGGGCTTTACCCGGGCTGCCGAGAGTCTGCGCATCGCCCAGCCGGCCATCAGCATGGCCGTCAAGCGGTTGGAAGACGAGTTGGAGTTAACGCTTTTCAGTCGCAAGGACAAACGGGTCACCCTGACCGCTGAAGGGGAGATCTTCATGGCCCACGCCCTGCGGCTGTTGGCGGACGTGAAGGGGGCCGAACGGGAGATGGCCGAGCTGAAAGGCCTGGAAAAGGGGAAGGTGCGCATTGGCATCCCCCCCATGCTCAGCACCTACTTTTTTCCCGGGGTCATCCGCGACTTCTGCCTCCGCTACCCGCGCCTCGGACTGTCGGTCTACGGCGACGGCGCCGGACGGATCCAGCAGATGATCGGCGCCGGGGAGCTGGACATGGGGGTGATCGCCGAGCGCAGCATCCAGGAAAACATGGAAGGGCACCATTTCCTGCGCGAGGAGGTGGTGGCCTGCGTCCCCCGCAACCACCCGTTTGCGACCAAGGAAACGTTGAGTTTCGCCGATTTTGTCAGCCAGCCGCTGGTTTTCTATGCGGAAGGGTATTATCTGCGCGAGCTGATCATGGAGTCGCTCAATACGGGGGACGCCGAGCCGGATATCGTCTTTGAAACCAACCTGCTTACGCTGATGAAACCGCTGGTGCGGGAGGGGCTGGGGATCTCCGCATTCCTGCGCATGGTTGTGGCCGACGACGCGGACCTGGTGGCAGTCCCCTTCGATCCTCCCATGCACCTTGACCTGGTGATCGCCTGGAAACGGGGGGGCTTCCTTTCGCGGGCCAACCGCGCCTTCGTCGATTTTCTGCTGGAACGGACCGCCGGCTACTGCATGGGAGTTCCCGGGATCGCATAACCCAGCAGGAGTGAATTGTTGCTCCGGCTCCGAATGCCACCTACTCCGGTCGTCAGGCCGATAGTTCCTGGCGGTAGACGGACAATTCTTCCTCCTTGTTGAAATAGCGCATGGCGGCGTCCGCCAACGCCTCCATTTCGTTTTCGCCGGGATTCAACAGCACCGGGGCTATGAACGATATTTTCTTCAACAGGCTGTCGAGCAGAACCTTTGAATGGACCAGGCTCCCCGTCAAGGCGATGGCGTCTATGGTCCCCTCCAGCACGGTGGTGAGGGCGCCGATCTCCTTGGCAACCTGATAGGCCATGGCCTCGTACACTTCCGCCGCTTGTTCGTCCCCCCCGGCGATCCGTTTTTCGATTTCAACGGCATCGGTCGTGCCCAGATACGCGTATAAACCGCCCCCGCCGGTGAGCAGCTTCAGCATCTGCTCTTTGCTGCGCTCGCCGCTGAAGCACATCTTGACCAGATCGCCGGCCGGCAGGGATCCTGCCCGTTCCGGCGAGAAGGCGCCATCCCCGTCCAGGGCGTTGTTGACGTCGACGATCTTGCCGTTTTTGTGGGCTCCAACCGAGATGCCGCCCCCCAGATGCGCCACGATCAGGCTGATGTCGTCGTACTTCCTGCCGAGTTGGGCGACGATCCTGCGGGCGGTGGCCTTCTGGTTCAAGGCATGGAAACTGCTCTGCCGGGCGATCTGCGGAATGCCCGAATAGCGGGCGGAGGGGCACAATTCATCGGTCATGGGCGGATCGGCCGTCAAGACCGGGATGTTGAACTGGTTCCCCAGGTCGAAGGCTACCAGTCCTCCCACGTTGATGGGGTGTGCGCCGTAGACGCCGCTTTTCATGTCCGCGATCATCTTCGGACAGATCCTGTAGATGCCTCCCGGGAGCGGTCGTACGTTTCCGCCGCGGCAGGCGATGGCGTCCATTTCTCCCATCGAAAAGTTGCTCTCCTTCATGACCCGCAAGATCGCATCCTTGCGGTAATCGTATTGATCCCAGATGGTGGCGAACTTTCTGATTTCTTGGTCGGCATGTTTGGCCGATACGTTCACCTTCATCTCACCGTCCGAAAATATGCCGACCTTGGTCGATGTCGATCCGGGATTGATGATCAGGATGTTCTTGTCGTTATTCATGACGCTCTCCGCTTTCAATTTTAAAATAGGGCTCGCGACGAGTCGCCGCGGTCGAGGGCCGCACCCGCGCGGTTCATAAGCGAGGGTGCGGCCCCGTTCAAGAGGCGACGGAAAACGCCGCCGGACGGCGCAACTCGCCGGCATTTGGCCCATGCCAGGCGATCGGTCTAGGCAGGCAGCTTGAGCAGCCGCCGCGCATTCCCCTCGTAGATGGCATGGCGCTCCTGCGGCGTGATGTCCAGCCCGTCGATGATGTCGATGGTCCAGCGAATGAAGGCCGAGCCCTTCTCAGGGTCGAAGGGGGAATCGGAGGAGAACACGACCTGATCGACTCCGAAGAAATTCAGGCCGCATTTGGTCGCCTCACGAGCGCCGAACATGGCGGTGTCTGCGTAGAACTTCTTGAAGTAGTCAAGCGGACGCAGCTTCAGCTTGGTCAAGAGCTTGGTCAGGTCCTCGTCGGAGGTGCGGGAGCCGAGCTGGTCCCAGCCGGGGCCTACGCGCCCCTCGAAGTAGGGGATCATCCCCCCCATGTGGTGGGTGATGATCTTCAGGTCCGGGTGCTTGTCGAACAGCCCCGAAAAAACCAGGTGCGCCATGGCCGCGCTGGTTTCATAGGGCCAGCCCAGCGTCCACCAGATCTCGTACTGGCTTTTCTTTTCGCCCTTGTAATCGGCGAAATCCGCGCCCCTGGCCGGGTGCATCCAGATGGGCCGGTCGAGTTCCGCCATCAGGTCGAACAGCGGCATGGTCTCGGGCGTGGTCAGCGGACGGCCGAGCACGTTGGTGAAGATTTGGACGCCCACCGCCCCCAGTTCGTTAATGGCCCGCTTGGCCTCCAGCAACAGCCCTTCGGGATCGTTCATCGGCAGCGAGGCGATGAAGGCCGGGAAACGATCCGGATACTTGCGCACGTACTCGGCCATGCTGTCGTTGGCCAGTTTCGCCATCTCGGTGGAGACCGGCGGCGGCCCGTACACCTCGATGGGGGGGGAACCCAGGCAGATCACCTGGGCGTAATCGCCGAAGCTGTCCATGATGCGGAAGCGCTCGTCGAGATCGACGATGCAGGGGATTTCCCGCACGCGCTTGTGCATGTCCTTGCCGTTGGGCAGCACCTCCATCATCTTGTCGAAATAGGCCTGCGGGAAAATGTGATTGAATACGTCGAGCTTCATGATTCCTCCTGTTTTGGGTTCCTCAGCAGACTTTTGCAGTGAGGTCGGTATGGGCGTATCACCCACGCAGTGATGTTAGTAGCGAGGTTTGCTTAGATGATCAAACAGTTTGCCGGGCCTCTCTATCGCCGAGGGCTCCGTTGGGTCGGCAGGTATTCACTCAAGCGGCACCGGCTCTTGGCTGAGGTCCAATAGCGGGGACGAGGCTGTTTTCCGCTGGCTGGCAAGCAGGCTGATAAGCAGGGCCGAAATCGCGGCGCATGCCACCGGCACCGCACCGACCATGAATACATGCTTGGTGTCCCAATGAAGGGAGAGCAGAACACCTCCGATGATCGGGCCGATAATGGAGCCGATTCTGCCGATACCAAGCGCCCAGCCTATTCCGGTCGATCGGACCGAAGTGGGATAGAGGCCTGCCGACAGCGCATTGGCGCCGCCCTGGGCGCCGACCAGAAAAATCCCGGCGCCAAAGACCGTGACGAACAACATCTCGACCGAGGTGCCGGCCGATCCGATCAGGTAAATCATGACACTTGCCCCCACATAGGTCAGTGAAAGCACGCGAAAGGGCGAAAAGCGATCGAAAAGTCTTCCCAATATAAGCGGCCCGACGGAACCGCCGACCTGGAACATCGCCGTAATCAAGATAGCGTAGTTCACCGCCACGCCGGAATCATGGATTACCGTCGGCAGCCAGCTCGACAGGAAATACATGTCGAAGAGGCTCATGAAGAAGACGATCCAAAGCAACAGAGTCAACAGCGCACGGCCGTTGGTGAACAAATGCGCGACCGGGAACCCTTCCGATTTGTGCTCATCCGCGATGAATACCGTCCGGGGGTCTAGTCGAACGCCGGGCGCGACCTTGGCAAGGATCGCGATGATCTTCTCGTTGCGACCCCCTTTATGGGCCAGGAAGCGGAGGGACTCCGGCGCTAACACCAGCACGACCAAAAACCCGACCGAGGGCATGATGCCGCCGAGAACGAATACCGATTGCCAACCGAAACGGCTGATCAGGCTCGCGGCAGCGACGCCGCCCAGGGCCGCCCCAATGGAAAATCCGGCAAACATGAGCATCGTGACGGTATGCCTGATCCTTGCGGGCGCATATTCACTGGTCATGGCGATTGTGTTCGGCAATGCCCCGCCCAGACCCAGTCCGGTGAGAAACCGAAACACCAACAGCGACTGCATCGAGTCTGCCGTGGCAGTCAGAAACGAAAATATCCCGAAAAACAACGTACAGACGACGAGTACCGGCTTGCGTCCAAAGCGATCTGCCACGGGGCCGAAACTGAGAGCGCCGATCATCAATCCGAACAGCCCTGCCGAGAAAACGGGGCTAAGGGCACTTCGGGAAATGTGCCAGGATTTAATGATGGCCGGAGCCACATAGCCGATCGCCTGGGTGTCAAAACCGTCCATCATGACGACCATCGCGCAGAGCCCTACCACCATCATCTGGTAGGGGCCGAACTTCTGAGTGTCGATGAACTTCTGAATATCGACAGCAGCCTCTTGAGTCATTGCAGTCACCTCCGTTTAAAATACCGTTAGTTTTAGTTCCTCAGCAGCGCAGTTCGCCAAAAAGGTATTCATAAATTGGTAGGACATGCAACATCGTACCACTTACGATACCGCCGTTGCAAGATAAAATATTCAGCAGCCATAAGATATTTTTTACTTGTCGCAACTATCCGATTTTATGATATTTTATACGTAAATATGCATAAAATCGCGTTCTAGTTAGCCTAGATCCAGCCCAAACACAGACCGGCGAGCAAGCCAATAGTGACCGCAAAACTGGCAAAACGAATCGAAGATGGAGGGACCGATGCGGGGAGGAGACCTAAGGGGCGGTGCGGGATTGCGGGACAAAACAGGCTGCCGGCGGAGCCAACGGACGGTAAGCAAAGGGACGAAAGGAGCGGTCGGCGGTGTTATTTCAGGCAGGGTGCCGGGCGATGGACGGGCGAGGTTTGCAGCCGTGTTTGTCGCCCTATTTGAGGGAGGAAACAGGCGGAGCGGGAAGGTTTTTAAATCACTTGACCTTCATCAGCGCTTCTTGGATTTCGAGGATATGTTCCAGCATGAGGCTGTAAGCTTTTTGCGAATCCTTATCCCGGAAAGCCTTCAGAATCTTTTTATGGTACTTTACCGCTTTGCCCGATCCGGCAAACGCCATGGGGGCGTTGCGTACAATCTGGATGCTTGCTTCCGACACCACCTCGAAGAGGGTGTTCATGGTCAGGGCAATAGCGGGGTTGTGGGTCGCCTCGGCCACCAGCACATGGAAGCGCATGTTGGCCGCAGACGCTTCCGACCCCGTCTTGACCGCATCCGAAGTCTCCCTGATATTCTCCTCCAACTTGGGAAAATCGGCTTCCGTGATGTTGTCGCAGGCGAGCCGGGCGATCGGCGGTTCGAGGATGATCCTTGCCTGGGTCAGCTCATATATCGAGACCTTGCTCATTTTCAACAGCGCCGAGAGAGGCTCGCCATCCGCCAACAAGCTAGCGTCAGCCACGAAGACGCCGGAACCCCGCTTGATCACCAGAAGACCGGTGACCTCGAGGATTTTGAGCGCCTCCCGAACCGAATTGCGGCTTGCCTCGAAACGCTCGCCAAGCTCTCGCTCGGAGGGGAGGCGCTCACCGGGTTTCATCACCCCGGAGAGAATGGCGCTCTTGATCTGCTGGGCAATGAGTTCGGAAACTTTCCCGGTGCGCACTGAATTGAAAAGGCCGTTGGATGGATAGGACATATCAGCCTTGGTACCATTATAGCCACCCGGATGTCAAGGAAGATTGCGGAAAATAAAGCCTTTCAGCGGCGGATATAACCGCCGCTTTTACCATCATCCATTCTCGGCCGGCATATAAATACTTGGGCAAGTTCTTCATATGGAATACAATGCACTGTATGCCTCGCGTTGTTGGAATAATGGGTCGCGTCGCGCCAAAATTGAACATTGTCGCATCCGTCGACTTAACGCGCATTTAAAGACGGCCCTTCGCGGGTATTTCCACAGGACGAAGCGAAGAAATCGGTTCATTATTGATAGGAGAATTGACAATGAAGAAAAAAATCCAATCAGTACTGGTTCTTGGACTTGGGAAAGTTGGCTTGCTCGTGGCCTCCATGCTTCACGAAGCCGGGTTCAAAGTCACGGGCGCCGATGTCGATTTCCATGAAGAAGTTCCCTTTTCGGCCATATCCCTGAACGTCAACAGCACCGACGAATTGACCAACGCCCTGAAAGGGTTCGACGCCGTGGTTTCGTGCCTTCCGTATTTCTTCAATCTCGGCGTTGCCACCGTCGCTTGCGAACTCGGCATCCACTATTTCGATCTCACCGAGGACGTGCCGACGACCAAGGCGATCATCAACATGAGTCACTCGTCCGCCGCGGTCATGGCCCCCCAGTGCGGGCTTGCCCCCGGATTCATCGGCATCGTCGGAGCCTCGCTGGCGAAAAAGTTCAAGAAAGTCCGAAGCATCAAACTGCGCGTCGGCGCGCTCCCCTGCCATCCCACGGGCCTGCTCTCCTATGCCTTCAACTGGTCACCCGCGGGGGTCGTCAACGAGTATCTCAACGACTGCTCGGTGATCGAAGACGGCGTCCACAAGTGGGTTTCCCCCCTGGAATGGGTCGAAAAACTGGTCATCAACGGCATTCAGCTGGAAGCCTTTACCACGTCGGGTGGGTTGGGAACCATGTGCGAGACCTACGCGGGGATCGTGGACAACCTCGACTACAAATCGATCCGCTACCCGGGGCACGCCAAATTGATGAATTTTTTCTTCCACGAACTGCACATGCGGGACGACCGCAAGAAGGCCGGCGAGATCCTGGTCAATGCCAAGCCGCCGGTCAGCGAAGACGTGGTCTACGTTCATGCCTCCGCCGAAGGGTGGCATCAGGGAGAATTGGAGCGCGAGGAGTTCGTAAGAGCCTACTATCCGTTGACCATCAGCGGACGACACTGGAGGGCCATTTCCTGGACGACGGCGGCCTCCCTCTGCGCGGTCATAGAACTTGTGAACAACGGCAGCCTCCCCGACAAGGGATTCATCAAACAAGAGGACATCCCTTTGGAAAAATTCCTGCAGACCAAACACGGACGGTTGTATGAACCTTAGAATGAGGGCAAGGCAAGGGGGCGTCGCGCCTTAACCATCGTTGTCCTGTTGCAGGCGTAGGCGGCCCTCGTCGGTCAGCCGGTATTTCTGCAAGCGGCTGTTGGGCTTGTCAGGAATCGTCATCTCAATCAATGCCCCGGCCAGAGCAGGCCTCAGGTAACGCTCGCTGAACGACTTGCGATCCTGGAAACATAGGGCGCCCTGTAGAGCCTCGCGGCCCATTTCATCTTTTAGCACTCCGAGCAATTGGACGACTTGGGGGGTGACTTGAGGGGTGACTTGGGGGGTGACTTGAGGGGCGGCAGTGGTTACCGCATCCAGGACCATCTTGAGCGTGAACTCGATAAAAGGCGTGCAATCGGTCTGGTCGATGCTCTCCTGCAACGCCCGATAGTAGTCGGATTGGTGCTCTTCCCTCCAAGCTAATGTCGCAAATATTGATTTTCGTGACAAAAAGCGGATTATATTGTCACGAAAGAAATTTTGCGGCTAAGGGTTCGGCTAACATACCCCTCGTCGGAAACAACCTCTGTCCGCTTTCCTTCATCGACGTGCCAAAACGTGCTACGTCGAGGGGATTCTTGGGGGTTACGAGTTGAACCGCATCGAGCTTTTGCGTGACATCTTCGTCTGGGGGTACGAGCGGTCGGTCAAACGCTACCTACCTAAGCGCCAAGGAAGAGTTGGGGGAGCCGGACCCGTTCCGCCTGAAATACCGCTCTGCCTTGACCGAGCTGATCCGCGACGTTGTTCTGCACCCAACTGCTGGGGCTCAGAAATTGGTCATTGCGTGGACCACTGAGCACATTCAGGAGGGCGACCGCCAAAATTTCATCACTCTGGTGCAGGCAGAATTGAGGGGTTTACACGAGGGAAATATCGCCCGGTTCCGCCTGCGGCCAGCGGAATTCAAGGAGTGGCAGGAGAAGGCATGAACGCTGAAAAAACCTCTTTCGAGGAACTGCTGCAACGTCCAAGCGGTTGTTGCTGAGAACAGCAGGTTAAAAACTTGGGTTTTCGGAACTGCCAGGTCCCGTTATAGGAAGCAAAGATCGCGCACCTGAAACGGCCGCCACCTGCTTCACGGCTTCTGAGATAATTCAAGGCTCCGGACAGATATGCTGGCAGTAGCTAATGGATGGTTTCATATAGAATTTCTTTCTCGATGTACGGCCGCATGAACGGGCTTACGGATTCTTCGGTAAGCAGGTCGATTTTTTTGCCTAGAATGTTCTCAAGAAAGAAACACAGATCGATAAAGTTGTCATAGTTTTTTTTGCCTTCGTCAAACTCGACGACGAAATCGATGTCACTCTGCTTGTTCTGCTCCCCCCTGGCGTAAGAGCCGAACAGGCCAATCCGTTTTATGCCGTGCGATAAAAGGAAATCGTCGTGCTCACGGATCCTATGCATGATGTCATCGCGCGTCATTCGCCATATCTCCTTGTTTGGAGCGGATTATACAGAAAGGTTTAAAGATAATCAATGTTTCTAAACAACCGTCATGCCGAGCCGGAAACGCAAAAAAGGGACTAACCGTATTCGGCTAATCCCTTTGATTTGTTTTGGTTGCGGGGACAGGATTTGAACCTGTGACCTTCGGGTTATGAGCCCGACGAGCTACCAGACTGCTCCACCCCGCGCCATCGAGTCCCTACTTGTACCACAACCTTCTCGCTCAAGTCAACTGTTACTTTTCCTGAATTTCCCGAATTTCCGACATCGATGCCATCTCCGCCTTTTCGACCGCGGCAATGAGAAAACGCCGCACCCCCGGAGGTTGAGAGCACGGCGCTTCCGTCAACCACAAATTTTGAATTCTCCGCACGCCGCCTTGCTCTGCCGCTGGCGGCGCGCCTTTCGGCTTCAGCCGCTAGGGGAAGTTGATGTCGAGCTGGGTGGTGAAGGTGTTCTGACCGGCTCTCTCTTTGTTGTTGTAGATGTCGTACCCGAAGATCACGGAGACGTTCTTGGCGAAGTTCCAGGAGGCGCCGAAGCTTAAAGCGCCGTCGGCATTCTTGCCGCCCTGGTAATCCACGGCCATCCAAAGCTTGTCGGAGATCTCGGTCATGGTCCGGTCCCAGGAGAGGAGCACGCCGTCGTTGTCCTTGTTGAGGCTGCTGTTGACCAGCGCCTTCTCACTGCCGCGATAGTAGCCGGCGGACAATCTGCCCAGGGAGGGAACAGCCCCAAACGCGGGGAGGGTCTTTGCCACTAGGCCGTAGATGATGTTCTGGCCGGAAGCGGCATTAGGAGCAAGCCCCTTGTCCAAAGCGGGTCCCAGGTTGTAACCGCCGATGGCGATGGCGGGCGATAGTTTAAAAAGTGAATCCTCGGGAGTCGCAAGCTTGATGTTGCCGCTCCAGGGATGGTTGTCGTTGACCGTGCTGCTGTTGCCAAGATAGTCAAATCCTATTTCGCCCTGCAGTTTCTCGAAGGGAAGGAAACCGAACACCGGCCCGATGTCGTACACGTTGGGCTCTCTAACACCTGCGCTGTTCTTGCTGGAGCGAATATAGTTATCAATGCCAAGGTGGAAGGTCTTGTAGGCTTGAACGTCGGTCGACGGTATCCAAATCTGGGTCGAAGGAGTCGCCATTGCTACACCGGTTGCTGCTACAGTCAGCGCCATTGCCGTGATGAGAATCTTGGAAATTCTTTTCATTTTTTACTCCTTTGTAAGTTTGTTTTTTTTATTGGTCGAACTCCTGCCTCGCAGCCTTTGCGGCTAAACCTCCCTCCTTTCAAGTATGGGCCTTACTCGTAATCACATCTGCCGGCTAGTAATCAGTTGCTGCCGTTGCTCATGTCCGCATGTATTCTCCCTTAGCAGGAGATATGCCATGTTTTAATCTGACGGAAACCTGCCGTTTAATAAGGGATCTGTCGAAGCGGAGAGCTGGAGGGGAGCGCGCGGGACTGGCTTAGCTGCCATAAAAAAGGCAGCTAAGCCTATTCTTTGTGCAGGTTGTGACAGTTGGGCAACAAATCACTTGATCACGATCACTTCCACCGGCCCTTCCTTGCGCAGCACGCTCACCGCCACATCCTGTTCGTACCTCTTCAGGACGAGATCGACGCGATGGGGGCCGACTCTCAGGTTGCGGATGGCGATCTGGTCGAGAAAGGTCGGCAAGGCCGGGTAGGCGAAACGTACCTGGTTGCGCTCGGCATCGATGGACAATCCCATGCATCCCTGCAAAAGGAGGTAGACGGAGGCGGCGGCCCAGGACTGCGGCGCGCATGCCACCGGATAGAGGATCGGGCTGGAATCGCCGCGACGCTTGAACCCGCAAAAAAGCTCGGGCAAGCGCTGCAAGTCAATGGCAAGGGAGGCCTGGAAGATCCCCTCCAAAACGACGATGGCGTCCCGGGTGAGCCCGTACCTGGCCAACCCGTAGGCTACCAGCGCGTTGTCGTGCGGCCAGATGGAGCCGTTATGGCACGACATCGGGTTGTAGCGCGTCTCGCAACTGGCCAGGGTGCGCACTCCCCACCCGGTGTAGAAACTGTCCGACATGAGTTGCGCGCCGACCGCGGCGGCGTGTTCGGCTGTGGCGATGCCGGAATAAAGACAGTGACCGGCATTGGAGGAGCGCACCCGGCAGGGGCGCTTGGTTCCGTCCAGGGCCAAGGCGTAAAAGGAGAGTTCCTCGCACCAGAAGGCTTCGTTGAATTTTTGCTTGAGCGTCCGGGCTTGGGCCAGCAGCTCGGCCGCGCGCGCGGCGTCCCCCATCACCGCCGCCAGCTCCGAGGCGCCCAGCTTCGCCTGGTAGACGTATCCCTGCACCTCGCACAGAGCGATGGGCGCCTCCGCCAGGGTGCCGTCGGCGTGAAAGACCGAGTCGTTGGAATCCTTCCACCCCTGTTGCACCAACCCCTGATGGGAATGGCGGGCGTATTCGACGAAGCCGTCGCCGTCCGTGTCGCCATAGTGATCGATCCACTCCAGCGCGCGCAGGACGTTATTCCAGATCCCGGCTATGAACTGCCGGTCGCCGGTGCGCCGAAAATAGGCGCCGGCCAGGACGACGAACAGCGGCGTGGAGTCGACGCTGCCGTAATAACAGCCAAAGGGGATCTCTCCCAGCGCCGCCATCTCGCCCATTCTGGTTTCGTGGATGATCTTGCCGGGCTCGGCGTCCTGTTCCGGTTCGACGGCGTCGGCTTGGGTCTGGGCAAGATAGGAAAGCACGCCGCGGGCTATGCTCGGATTGGCCCACAGCGTCTCCAAAGCGGTGATGATGCCGTCCCTGCCGAAGGCGGTGCTGAACCAGGGGACGCCCGCGTAGGGATAGGGACCGTGAGGGGTCCGGGTCATCATCATGATCAGGTCGGACTGGGAGCGGTTCAGCAGGATGTTGAAATGCTCGTTGTCGGTGGCGATCTCGCAGTACTCGGCTTTCAATTGCTGCAAGGAGGCGTGCGCCTCGCTGCGCGCCTGCTGATAATTGCCGACAAGGCTGTCGCAGTCGCGGCAATCGCAGGCGATGGTGATGCCGATGGTCACCGATTCCTTGGGTTCGAGCTGCACCAGATAGCAGGCATGGTCGGGCTCCATCCTCTCCGGTTGGGGATCGAAGCCTATGCGCGTGCTGCGCTCGACGCCGTCGAGTCCCTGGTAGGACAAGACGGCCGAGGAGGAGGCAAGCCGGGCGGGATTGAGCGTCCCCCTTTGTTGGCGTTTTGTGCCTCGCACCTCGAAGATATCCGCGTAATCGGCGGCGAAGCTGATGGTGAAGGGGATCTGCAAACGGTCGAGACTGAAATTTTCCAGCCGCAATTGTTCGTAACAGTTGCCGCTCCAGATGAATTTGGATCGGAAGATGTGGATGGAATCCCGCCGCACGGAGAGATCGCCGGCAGTGAAGTCCGGGTTCATCAGGTCTATGGCCAATAGTTCGTTCTGCTTGCTGATGGTGGAGCCGAGCACCAGCGGGCGCTGCCCGGCGAAGCGCAGTTCCATCTTGGACAGGAAACGGGTCCCTTGGTGAAATACCCCCTGCTCTCCAAGGCCGATCGGCTGGATGTCGCCGTGACAGTCGAAAATGGCGAAGGTCTCTCCTTGCTTGAGCACCCGCGAGCACTCCGCCGCCCGGTCGGAACTGGCCAGGATGTAAAATTGGTCTTCAATCTGGATGACCTCCATGGTTCCTCCAATGGATCGCTCGTTTCGGCTGGCGGCGCTCCGCTCAACGCGGCCCGATTCCTGCCTGGCCGCTCCCCTTAGTGGCGGATTGGGCCATTTTTTGGTAGATGGCGACGTAGTCCGCGGCCATCCTCGCCGCGGTGAATTTCTCCTCGAAATACCTTCTGCTGGCTATTCTGCTGAGCGAGCCCACCTGGCCCACCGCCCGCACCGCCCCCTCGATGTCGGCCACCACCAGGCCGGAGAGCCCCTCGCGGACCACCTCGGGAACGGAGCCGCGGCCAAAGGCGATCACCGGGGTGCCGCACGACATGGATTCGATCATCACCAGTCCAAAAGGCTCCTCCCAGTTGATCGGGAAGATCAGCGCCAAGGCGTTTCCCAGGAACTCCTGCTTCTCGTTTTCTCCGATCTCGCCGATGTACTCCACCAGCGGGTCGTCCAGGAGCTGTTCGATCTCCGAGCGGTAGAAGTCGCGGTCGGCCTTGTCCACCTTGGCGGCTATTTTCAACCGGACGCCGCTCGCCTTGGCGATGGCGATGGCCGCATCGACCCCCTTTTCGGGGGAAATTCTGCCGGCAAAGGCGAGATAATCCCCCCCTTTCGGGTTGAACGACAGCAGGTCGGGGGGAAGGCCGTGGAGCACGGTTCCCTGCCAATTGATCCAGGAAAGAGGAAGACGCTGCGAGTTGGAGATGGAGACGACCGGCACCTCGGTGAACTCGCGGTAGAGCGGAACCAGATCGGCGATATCGAGGCGGCCGTGCAAGGTAGTAAGGTGGTTGAAGCGGTAACGCCGGCTGATCGGGTAATGCAGATAATCGACGTGAAAATGAAGAACGTCGAATTCCCGTGCCATGCGATAGACGCGCTCCAGCATCAGCAGATGATGAGGGAGGGGATCGATGCAGTCCCGGTCGAGCCGCAACGATTTTTGGCAACAGGGGACCAGACGTGCCGAAGTCACCGAATCGCCGCTGGCGAAAAGGGTGACCTGGTGCTGCTGGCGCACGAGTTCTTCGGTCAGGTAGGAGACGACCCGCTCGGTACCGCCGTAATAGCTAGGGGGAACGCTCTCGTATAAAGGAGCTATCTGGGCGATCTTCACGTTAACTCCTCCTGGTCTCTCCCGGCGAAGGGCGAATCCCAGTCCAGCTTGAAGTTTCGGATCCGGCGGGCTTTTTGATAACTCTAGGGCCAGGTTTGGTAGGGGCGAATCTTGTATTCGCCCTCTCCCCCGCTCGAGCCAGGGCGAACACAAGGTTCGCCCCTACGCCGAGGATAAGGAGCTAGTTCCCCGAGAGAAAGGCTCGGGGAACGACGGGCAGCTGCATTGGGATTTTACAATCCGGAAAGGATAAAGGGTTTGATCGGTGAGTCAATAGCTGTGACGAAGGAAAGGCGAGGGGGAAAGGCAACTACAGGGGAGAAATGTCGGCGTTTTGCAGGGTGCGGGTGGTCGCTTACTTCGGCCGTTGCGGCAGCCCGATGACCTCTCAATCAGGCGGCGCGGCCCCTGACAGCTTCTCGCGCGCCTTACGTTGAAGAGCGCGCCTACGGGGAGCGCTGACGAAGGTATCTTCCAGAAAAGCGATAACAAATATACCGACGGTCAGAATGACGACGACTTCGACAAGTTTTAGCCAGAACATGTTGTACGACTCCGGTGGAGAGGCTTGAACGTTGAGAGAGGCATTTTGCCACGCCTAATGTGCCCGAAGCGGCGCAGGTTGTCAACCACGCGATCCCACTTCCCACTTCCCACTTCCCACTTCCCACTTCCCACTGCCCCTCTACCCCTCTACCCCTCTACCCCTCTACCCCTCTACCCCTCTACCCCTCTACCCCTCTACCCCTCTACCCCTTGGCCCCTTGGCCCCTTGGTCCCTTGGCCCCTTGGCCCCTTGGTCCCTTGGCCCCTTGGCCCCTTGGCCCCTTGGCCCCTTGGCCCCTTAGCCCTTAGCCCTTAGCCCTTAGCCCTTTGCCCTTTGCCCTAAGCATCGGGATCAGGTGCGCCGACTGTTCAGACATGCGTTCCT
>CAIYDQ010000084.1 GCA_903925075.1 uncultured Geobacter sp. | reverse complement strand
CTTTATGTCGAACTATTATAGTAAATTATCTCATGTGTCGCAGGCAGGCACCCTTCAAACGGAGAAGACAATGGACATGACGCACCCGGACGAACGCGCCTTTCTCTGGCGTCGTTTCACCCTGCGGGAGGCAATCCTGCTCGGCTTCTGCTCCACCTTCATTATCCTGACCAGGGCCGGATTGCGTCTGCACCTCCATCTCCCGGGCCATGTGATGTTTTTCACCATGTTCTTCATGATGCTGGCGCGGGGCGTGGTTCCCAAAATCGGCTCCGCGACGCTGGTAGGGGTGATCGTCAGCCTGGGGAGCATCCTGCTCGGCATGGGGACCAAGGGACCCGCCGTCTTCATCAAGTTCATACTCCCTGCGCTGCTGGTCGATCTGGCCGGCGCCGTTTCCCCCGGCTTCGTCGCCAGCATGCTCGCCTGCGTGCTGGTCGGCGCCGGGGCCGCCGCCGTGCGCTCGCTCGCGGACACCTGGCTGGAACTGCTCAGCGGCATGGACGAGGAGGTCGTGATCAGCAAGACCATCATCACCGCCTGTCTTTTCGCCATGTATGGCGGGCTGGGGTCGCTGGCGGTGCCGTCCATCATCCGCAGGCTGCGGAAAAACGGCTTGATCCGGCAAGGCGGTGAGACTGCGCGGTGAGGCAGAACGGGGGAGGCATAGGGATCTTCACGCCTCTTCTGCTGGCGTCGCTGCTTTTGCATCTTATCGTGCTGGTCGCGGCGAACAACGGGTATCGGCGGCAACTTGCCCTCCGGCCGCCGCCGGCCATCATGGTCGATTATCTGTTGAATGCCGAGCCGAAAACGGAGCACGGGGCAAAAACACCCTCACCCGGCCCCAGGCCCCGCACGACCGGACCCCGCGCGGACGCTCCTCGCCGGAGCGCGACCGGACCATCTCCTGCGCCTCCCGCAAAGGCGTCTCCCGCAAAGGCGTCTGCGCTGCGGTCGGCGCCGGCGGCCGCGCCGGCGCCGGCGATCTCGGCTGAGCATAAACCAAAGCCGGCATCGGCTGCTGCAGCCGCGCCGGCGCCCGTGCCCGCGGCCGCACCCGTGCAACAAGCTGCGCTACGCGACGTTTCCCGAGGCACCGCCCCGGCTGCCGGAGTCGTCCCCGCTTCAACCGTGAAGACGGAGGGCGCTCAGCACGCTCCCGGCAAGGGCACCGGAGCAACGGCGGCCGGAGCCGGTTCGGGAGCGGGCTCCAAGGGAGTTTCCCCGGCGGGCGGCGGCAACCGCGAAGGAGGCGGCCTCGGCGCGGCGCAGGCAGGCCGCCCGGCAGCGACGGCCGGCGGCTCCCTTGAGCGGCGCGGCGCCTACCAGGAACTCCTGAAGCGCCTGGTCGAGTCCCATAAGCGCTATCCCTTCGCGGCGCTCAAGGCCCGACAGGAGGGGAGCTGCGGCCGGCGTTTCGTGCTGAGCCGCAACGGTTCGCTCAAAGGGGTCGAGGAACTCTCGACCTGCGGCCATCCCTTGCTGGACGAGGCGGCCACCCGCGCCATCACCTCCGTCGGCGCCTTCCCGCCGTTCCCGGAGAGCTTCGAAGGCGCCGAGAAGAGCTTCGACATTACTTTGACCTTCGTACTCGCGCGTCATTAGGGCGGCTAGCTGCTCAACAGGTATTTAACAGGAGGAAAATCAGGTGAAAACTACATCTTTTCAGTATCCGGATCGGCGACCGGCTTGGTTGCAGAAGCTTGTTCGGCTGAGCTCGCTGGTTCCGGGGGCGGTCATTTTTATAGTGCTGCTCGGCCTCGGCGCTAACGCCTTTGCCACCGGCGACTGCGACAGAAACGGCGTCGTCGACGTCTCGGAAGTCCAGTCTGCCATCGACATGTATCTGGGAACAAAACAACCTGAGCCGTGCGTGGATGACGACGCTTCGGGAAGCGTGAGCATTTCGGAGGCGCAGCGGACCATCGATACCCTGCTCGGCCTGGCGCCGGCGCTTCCGGCGCCAACCGGGACGGCGGCCTATGCGGGAGACGGCAAGGTTACGGTTTCCTGGGGCGCGGTGGCGGTCGCCAACTCCTATAACGTCTATTACGGCAGGTCCGCAGGGGTCACCGCCGCCACCGGCAGCAAATTGGCCAACGCCATCAGCCGTCAGGCGGTGGCCGATCTCACTAACGGCATGCCGTACTTCTTCGTGGTCACCGCCGTCAACTCCGGTGGCGAAAGCGCGCTCTCCAACGAGGCGTCCGCCATCCCCGTGCCGCCCGTCCCTGCGCAACCCACCGGCATCGCGGTTTCCGGCGGCAACGGCAGCGCCACCGTTTCCTGGAATGCGGTCTCCGGCGCCACCTCCTACAACGTCTACTACGGCACGTCCGCCGGCGTCACCCCCGCCAACGGCAACAAACTGGCAGCTGCCGCCAGTCCTCAGGCGATCACCGGCTTGACCAACGGCACCAGCTACTATTTCGTCGTTACCGCCGTGAACGCCAGCGGCGAGGGGGCTGTGTCGGACGAGAAAAGCGCCGTTCCGGTTCCCCCCGCTCCGGGCAAGCCGACCGGCATCGCAGCCGCTGCGGGAGACAGCTCGGTGACCGTCTCCTGGACTGCGGTATCCGGAGCCACTTCTTACAACATTTACTACGGCACCTCCGCGGGCGTCACCACGTCCAACGGCAGCAAGCTGACCGGAGCGACCAGCCCGCAGGCGGTAACGGGGCTTACCAACGGCACCACCTACTACTTCGCAGTCAGCGCCGTCAACGCCGGCGGCGAGGGGGTGCTCTCCAGCGAGAAATCCGCGGTTCCCGTGCCCCCCGCTCCGGGCAAGCCGACCGGAATTGCGGCCACTGCAGCCGATAGCGCGGTGACTATCTCCTGGACTGCGGTCTCCGGCGCGACCTCCTACAACATCTACTACGGCACCTCCGCCGGCGTCACCGTTGCCAACGGCAGCAAGCTGTCTGGAGCGACCAGCCCGCAGTCGGTAACGGGGCTTACCAACGGCGCCACCTACTACTTCGTGGTCAGCGCCGTCAACGCCGGCGGCGAGAGTGTGCTCTCCAGCGAAAAATCCGCGGTTCCCGTGCCTCCCGCACCGGGCAAGCCTACCGGAATCGCGGCCGCTGCGGGAGACAGCTCGGTGACCGTCTCCTGGACTGCGGTATCCGGGGCCACTTCCTACAACATTTACTACGGCACCTCCGCGGGCGTCACCACGTCCAACGGCAGCAAGTTGACCGGAGCGACCAGCCCGCAGGCGGTAACGGGGCTTACCAACGGCACCACCTACTACTTCGTAGTCAGCGCCGTCAACGCCGGCGGCGAGGGGGTGCTCTCCAGCGAGAAATCGGCCACTCCTGCGGCCGCTGCCACTCCGCCCGCCAGCCCGACCGGGGTGGCGGCCTCAGGCGGCGACGGTGCGGCAACGGTGAGTTGGAGCGCTGTGGCCGGCGCCACCTCCTATAACCTCTATTACGGAACCTCCGCAGGCGTCACCGCCGCCAACGGCATCAAGGTGGCCAACGCGGTCAGCCCTCAGACCGTATCGAACCTGAATAACGGCACCGCCTACTACTTCGTGGTCAGCGCCGTCAACGCCAACGGCGAAAGCGCGCTCTCCAGCGAGAAGTCGGCCACTCCCGCAGCAGTCGTGCTTCCGCCTACCAATCCCAGCGGGATTGTGGCCTCCGGCGGCGACAGCCAGGTAACTGTGAGTTGGACGGCCGTGAGCGGCGCTTCCTCCTACAACATCTATTACCGCACCTCCTCGGGCGTCACCGCCGCCAACGGCACCAAATTCGCCAATGCCGTCAGCCCGCAGGCGGTGACGGGCCTGACAAACAGCACGACCTACTTTTTCGTGGTTACCGCCGTGAATGCCGGCGGCGAGAGCGGGGTGTCGAGCGAGAAGTCAGCCACCCCGTCTGCCACCGTGCAAGCGCCCGGCAGCCCGAACGGCCGGGCGGTGTCGGCCACGGTGCCCGGCCAGATGACCGTTTCCTGGAATGCGGTGAGCGGCGCCACCTCGTACAACGTCTATTTCCTGCAGTCGGCCACGGTGCCGACCAAGACCCAGGTGCTGGCCGGGCCTAAACAATCCAGCGCCACCGCGTCGCTGACCGTGACCGGTCTTACCAGCGGCGCCACCTATTACGTGCTGATAACCGCGGTGAACGCCGGCGGCGAAAGCGGGACCCAGACCAATGCCCTGGCGGTGCCGATACTCTAGTTGCGGTTTCAGTTTTAATGGCAAGGTGGTTATTTATGAAGAAAAAAATGCTGCTGGCGACCTTGGCCGTCGCCTGCGGAGCGTGCCAGTCGTGTCTGCCGGCCTTAGCCGCCGAAACGGAGGAGTCCGCCTCGCTGTATTCGCTGGGTGAGGTGGTGGTCGCTGGGGAAGGGGAGGGGGTGCAGGCGACCCAAACCATGTACACGGTCAGCGACCGGGACATCAAGGTCAAGGGGGCGAGAACTCTCGACGAGGCGATCTCGCTGCTCCCCGGCGTGCACGTCAGGGTCGGCGGCGACGGGGTGCCGCGCATCGACATCCGCGGCTTCCGCACCCGGCACGTGGTGCTGCTTTTGGACGGCGTGCCGATCAACTCCGCCCTCGACCAGCAGTTCGACCCGACCATCATCCCCTCGGAAAACATCGCCGAGATCAAGCTGACCGCGGGGGCCAGCTCGGTGCTCTACGGACAGGGGGGACTGGGCGGCGTCATCAACATCATCACCAAAAAGGGGACCAAGGGGGTGCAGGGCGCGGTCAGCGCGGAGACGGGCGACCACGAGGACTACCTGACCCGGGCCAGCGTCTCGGGGGCCAAGGGAAAATACGACTACTTCGTCAGCGCGAGTTCGTCCCGGATCGGCGCCTATCCCATGGCCGGCGACTTCCGTCCCACCTCGGAGCGGGGGGGAGGTTACCGAAAAAACAGCGACCACGAAAGAAACAACGTCTTTGGCAGCGCGGGCTTCACTCCCAACAAGGATCTGAGCGTCGGCATGACCATGACCTACTCGCAGGGGAAGTACGGCAAACCCACCAGCGCGATCAGCGATCCCTTGGGCCTGGACCCCTTCGCCTCCCCGCAAAAGTTCGAGAGGATCGACGCCTTTGAAGGCTACTCGCTGCAGCTCGCGGCGGACTACGCCCTGACGGACAGGTTGAGCGTCAGGGGGTGGGCCTTCGTCAACCGGCTCGATCAGCACGACAACCTCTACGACAACGGCAATTTCAACTCGACCAACCTGGTGAGCGGTTCTTTTCGCGAGCAGGTGGCAACCTCCATAAAGGGCGCGTCGCTGCAGCCCAAGTACGATCTGGGACGGTTGGGAAAGCTCGCCCTGTCTCTGGCCGTCGAGGGCGACCAGTGGCGAAACAGCGGCGTGATCTCCACGGCGACCCCCACGGCGCCGAACACCTTCGAGTCGCTGGACGCGGACAGATCGCTCGCGCTCTATTCCAGTTCCATCGAATATGAATTCGCTCCCTTGCCCCGACTCGGACTGGTGGCCGGCTACGGGCACTACTGGCAAATCAGGGACGACGTGAACAGCAACGACTACAGCGCCTTGGCCGGCGTTTTCTACGACCTCTACGCCGACACCAGGTTGAAGGCTTCCTTCAAGAGAAGCGTCCGCTTCCCGTCTCTGGGAGATCTTTACGACCTCACCAAGGGCAATCCGAGCCTGGCCAACGAGCATTCCCGAACCTGGGAGGCCGGGGTGGAACAGAAGCTCCCCGGCAACAGCGTCGCGAGCGTTACCGGGTTTCACACCACGGCCAACAACCTGATCCAGAACGACCAGGCAACCGGCAAGGGGATGAACCTCAGCGAGGTCCGCTTCACGGGCGTCGAAATCGCGGCCAGCACCCGCTTCCTGGAGCATCTGCTGCTGCGCGCCTCGTACAGCTATCTCGACTCGCAGGACCTGTCGCGCGCCGGCCGGGACCAGCAGCAGTACACGCCGGGGGACAAGGTGGCCTTGGAGGGAAGGTACGATTTCGACAACGGCTTCTCCCCCTATCTCTCCTTCGTGTACCTCGGCAACCAGTATTTTTACACCAAGAACAGCGTCGCCGTCGTGCAGAAGGCGAAGCTCAACGACTACAGCATCGTAAATCTCAAGTTGAGCCAGAAGCTTTGGGGCAACAAGGTCACCGTCTATGCCGGCGCCGACAATCTGCTCGATACCGACTACGAATCGAGCTACGGCCTACCCCAGGCGGGGCGATTCATCTACGGCGGCGTGGAGTTCAGGCTATGAGGCGGCTATCGGTTATGACCGGGAAATCGGCGGGCAATCGCATCGAGAAGGGTTGGTGGAGCTATCTGGTTTTTCTGGGGGCTCTGGCCGCCTGTCTTTTGATCGGCGCCTGCTCCGACGGCTCCCAATGGCGCTACGATCCCGGTATCTCGGCCCCGCCGGCCGCCTTTTCGGCGACTTCCGGCAACGGCCTGGTTTCGCTCCACTGGCAGCCGGCCACCGGGGCGGCCAACTTCGTCTACAACGTCTACTACGCCACCTCGCCCGGGGTCACGGTCGACAACGGCGCCAAGATCCCCGACGTGCAGGGGACCTCCGCCACCGTTACCGGATTGACCAACGACGTCACCTATTATTTCGTGGTGACCGCGGTCGACGCCAGCGGCGAGAGCAAGGCGTCGGTGGAGATCGCCAGCGCGCCCACGCCGCCAGGTCCGTTCCTGCAGTCCGACCTCCAGGGGGATTGGCGCTTCACCGCGCTGGTGAGCGGGGCGGGCGCGGGGTGGATGCGCGGCACGGTCGCCATCGACGCGGCCGGCAACGTCGCCGTCACCTCCTTTTTGGACAGCTCGGGCGGCGCCGCGGCTCCGGCCAACCTCTTCACAACGATGAGCATCCTGCCGGACGGCACCGTGCTGCAATCGGGCGCGGCGGCGGGGTTTCACGGCAACCTGTCAGCCAACCTCTTCAAGGACACCTTGGTCGGGATCGCCGCCTCCGGCGCCGGTTCGCGGCTGATGGCGATCCTGCAGAAGCAGGTCTCCGGGGTCACCTTCAGCAGCGCCGATATCAAGGGGACGGGGAAACTGGTGGCCGGTCCGCTCACCTTCGTCTATCACCAGATCGCCAGCGGCGCCAACCAGGAGTGGGAATACGCCGCCGGCCAGATAGGGCAGGACCAGTCGGCCACCTACGCCTCGGTCAAGGCGCCCACGGCGCGCCAACTCCCGGCGGCAGGGGGGAAGGCCACCTCCTGGAGCATCACCGCCGACGGCATCGTCACGGAAACGCCGATCGCGGGGGTGCAGCCCCAGCCGGCCGCGCTGCTCAGCCACGGGGTAATGTCGGCCGACAAGATGACCGTCGTCGGCGCCATGACCGACGCCAACGGCGCCTTCGTGCTGCGCATCGTGCAGATGATTCATCCCCCCTCCACGCTATTGACCGCCACCAGCTATCTGCCGGGGGATCTGCTCGGCTCCTACGGCGTGAATTCCCTGGTCAGCGGCGCCAATCCCCTGTGGGCCTACGGGGTGATGAACGTGGACGCTGCCGGACAGGCGGGCTTTTCCTCCTACCTGAACAGCAACTCCGTTTTGACGGCACCGGTCGCGTTTACGCTGGCCGTCGATCAGCAAGGCGCTTTGACCGATGCCGCCGATGCCAGCTACAACGGCAAGCTCTCTTTCTCGAAGGACCTGCTGGTCTCCACCCGGACCGATGCTGCCGGGGGATCGGCGCTCGATATCTCGCTGAAAAAATGAACATATCACTGAGGAGGCTTTTCATGTTTCGTTTCCACGTCGTGCTCTGCACCCTGTTAACCGCCTGCCAGCTGTTCGCCGCCGAGGCGCCGGAGAAGGCCGCCGCCAAAGACGACAAGGTGGTGCGAGCCGCGGTCATCGGCGGCATGTCGATCACCACCGAGCTCTTCGCCAAAATCGCCAAGATGTTCGAGGCCGACACCGGCTATAAGGTGGTGTCGATCGCCGAAGGGCCGCGGCCGGGGCTGGCCGAGGCGATGCGCGAGGGGAAGGTGGATTTTCTCACCATGCATTCCGGCGACATCACCACCGATTTGGTGGCCGACGGCTATGCGGTGAACATGCGCCCTGGGCGAAGAACGATCTGATCCTGATCGGCCCGGCATCGGACCCCGCCAAGATCGCCGGCTATAAGGACGGCGCCGCCGCGCTGAAAAGGATCGCCGAGACCAAGTCGAATTACGTCGACTTGAAGGGGATCGGCTCCAGGGAATTGGGGAACAGCCTCTGGAAAAAGGCGGGGGTCAAGCCGATGGGGGATTGGGTGGTCAGGGACGACGCCATCGATCACGACGACATCCTGGGCTTCGTGGAGAGGCATAACGCCTACATCATCATCGGCCGGCTGCCGGTGACCACCGGCAAGCTGGGGCCGCATCACTTGAAGATCATGGTGGACCGCGATCCGGTCATGCGCCGCCCTTACATCTCCATGGAGGCTTCGGCCGAAAGGTTCCCGGACGCCAACGTCAAGGGAGCGCGGGCGCTGAACGACTACCTGCTCTCCGACAAGATCCAGCGCTTCCTGGCCGGCTACGGCAGGGAGTACAACGACGGCATCCCCTATTTTCACCCGGTGAAGAGCAAGTTCGAAGAACCTTGAAAACAAGGCTTTTTTGCCACAAAAAGGCACAAAAGACGCAAAAAAAGAACGGCTTTTAACCACAGCAAGGCTTATAGCCACAAAAAAGCACAAAAGACGCAAGAATGGTAAAGACGAACAGCCAAAACTAAAAGCTAAAAGCCTTGACCACAGAGGGACACAGAGGCACTCAGAGGAAAATCGAAACGGGAAAGAACTTTTAAATAACGGGTTTACCGACTATTGTTTTGTTTCTCCTCTGAGATTTGTAGGATGAGGTGAGGCACGAACCGCATCGGTCTGGAATGATGCGGTTCACGATGTTCACCGCATCCTACGGGTACTTTCGTTTTTGTTTTTCCTCTGTGTGCCTCTGAGTACCTCTGTGGTTGAAGCTTTTGGCTTATAAATATTCAGACTAAAGGAATATTCATGTTCAATAAAATCGTTGCAATCGCCTTGTTGCTGGCGCTCTCCTGCCTTTCCTCTCCGGCTCTTGCTGCCGGGCTGCCCGGCTCAACCGACACGGTCTTCAATAAGAAGTTCGTCTATAAAATAAAACCATTGATGCCCTACGAGCAGTTGGTTACAATCGCCGGCGGTCCCGGGAAAAAACTCTCGGAAGGCAAGGGGGCGGCACCCACGCTCTACCACTGGGACGGCGCGCGCAAAACCGCTTTGGACGCGAAGGTCGAGGCGGGAAAGGTCGTCGAGGCGACGGTGACCTCGCCTAAAGGGAAAAAATTCGCGCGCGGGAAAAAGGGCGAGCTGCTGGAGTGGTAAACCCGCTCCTTCCTCGCAGGCACGCTCTTTGAGGAGGCCGGACGGTTTGGAAAGTGACAACAGGTGCAAGAAGGATAAGAAAAAGCGCTCAGCCGGTTCCAAGACGCTCGATCTGGTGCTGCGCAGCTTCCACGTCGGCGCGGCGAGCGTGCTCTTCGGCGGCATGGTGCTGGCCGTCCCTTTCACGCGGTTATCCAGCTGGCACAGCCTGGCCATCGCCAGCGGCGGCGCCCTGCTGATAGCCGAGGCCTGCCGCTCCCGACACTGGGTCTACCAGGTGCGCGGCCTGATGTCGATACTGCACGTAGGCCTGCTCGGGTTGGTGCACTATCGGCCCGACCTGCTGGCGCCGGTCTTGACGGCCGTGCTCG
>CAIYDQ010000083.1 GCA_903925075.1 uncultured Geobacter sp. | reverse complement strand
TTGTTGGCCAGGTAGTTCTTGATGTAGGGGTGGCTCTGGGGGAGCATCTTCTCGAAGCTGGCGTTGAACACCAGCTTGGTCGTCTGAAAGCCCAGCACAGCCGTGACGATGATGCAGGCGATCACCACCGCCAGCCGGTTGTTGAAGATCAACCGCTCCAGCAGATTGCCGGACTTCCGGTCGAAGTCCTTGGGATCCTTCACGACCGGCATTTCTTCCATTTTCCCCATTCCAACAGCCATGTCAGTTCTCCTGTGGTAAATCCGCTGCATCCGGGCCGACGCCCGCAAGGCCGCTGGATTACTTGATCGTTTGTACTTTTACGCCCCGTTGGCCGACCACCGCCAGGTTAGAGGCGTCCAGGGCGACTACCGCCGCGGCCGGCGGCTGGTCCAGCTTCACTCGGCTGAAACTGCCGCCGTCGTCGCCGCTCACCAGCACGTGTCCCCCCTGGCTCACCAGCACGATCCTGCCGTCGGCGGTCACCGTCGCCCCCATCAGGCCGGCCGGAACGCCGGTGTTGACCTTCTCCCACTTGACGCCGCCGTCCCGGCTTCTGAAGGCGTTGCCGCGCATGCCGAAGGCGATTACCGCCCCCTCTTTGCCGGTGATGCCGAAGAAGGTGCCGGCGTAGTCGGTCTTGATCTGCTGGAAGCGCCCCTTGGCCTGGTCCAGCTTGAAGATGGTCCCCTGCTCGGAGGTGATGAACAGGTCACGACCGACCGGGTGGATGGAGTAGAGATGGTAATGCTTGGGGTTGTCGATCCGGTCGTACCAGGGGGTCCAGCTCTTGCCGCCGTCTACCGTGCGGAAAATCAGGTTGAAGGCGCCCACGATGAAGCCGGTGGTGTCGCTTTCGAACCAGACGTCCAGGAACGGCTTGTCCGGCCCCTGATCGACGAATTTCTGTATTTCGGCCATCATGTCCGCGGTCTCGGCACCGACCGGTTTGCTGGTCGGCGCGGTCCCCGGATCGTGGCAGGAGGCGCAGCTGTTCCTGCCCATGTAATGGCTCACCATCACCTGGGCGGCGGCGCGGCCGTCGAACTGCTTCGCCCAGGTGGCGCCGCCGTCGCCGCTGTGCAGCACCACGCCGTCGTGGCCCACCGCCCAGCCGTTTTGCGGGGAGGGGAAACTGACCGCCAACAGGTCGGAGCTAACCGGCACGGCGGCCTGGATCCAGCTCTTGCCCTGGTTGTCCGAATAGACGATGTGGCCATGCTGCCCGACGCAGACGATCCGTTTCCCCGCCACTGCCACCCCGACCAGCAGCGTCTCCGCCGCATGGGCGCTCTTAGGTGCGGGGGTGTCGAGCACGTCCTGAAAGGGCGACTCGGCGGCAAGGGGCTTGTCGCTTTTCTGCTCGGCGGCGTTGGCCGGCGCGCCGGACAGCTCCCAAAGCTTCAGCGAGGCGATGGATGCGGGCAAAACGATGGCTGTCAACAGCGCTATGAGTATGGCTCTCGATTTCATACCTTCTCCCGGGCGGCGACGAACACCGCCGTTGATTCATTCTGTGCCGATGGGGGTGGCGCCCCCGGCCGGTGGCTTGGCCGGGGGCGCCGGATGTTGAACGTCAGCGGATGCCGCTGCCTGCCAGGGAGTCGGCGGTCGAGTCCTTGGGAGGGAAGGGTTTGTTGTGATACAGGATCCCCTTCTGCCCCTTGGTCGGCAGCGCGTTGATGGCGTAGGAGTTGGTCACCAGGTCCGTGATGGAAAAGCTGTCCGGGAACGGGCAGGGGACGTCGTACTGCTGGGTGATGTAGTTCATCCCCACGCGGTAGAGCTGGCCGCGGCCGTCGTACTTGTCGGCCAGCGAGGCGGCCCAGGTGTCCTCGTCGAGATAGAAGACCTGACGGTTATAGAGGTGGCGCTTGCCCGGCTTCAGCGTCGCTTCCACCACCCAGACGCGGTGCAGTTCCCAGCGCACGATGTCGGGGTTGATGTGGTTGGCCTTCAGGAGGTCCTTCTCGTGGTCGGTCCAGTAGAGCATCTTGTACTCGTTGTAGGGGATGTACATCTCCTTCTTGCCGACGATCTTGAAGTTGTAGCGCTCAAGCGAGCCGCTGAACAGGAACAGGTCATCCCAGGTGGTCTGCCCGCCGAACAGCGAGCTCGGGGTGTCGAAGGAGAGCTCCGGCGCCAGCTTGGTGCGGCGCTGGCCGGGGAGGTACTGCCACCCTTTGCGCTGGCTGGTGGTGAAGTCGATCGGGTCGATGATCAGCACCGCCTCGCCCACCCGCCTGGCCGGACCCACGAACAGGTCTTTCAGCGCGTAGAAGTCCTTGGTGTCTGGCTTTGCCGGGTCGTAGTACGGGTATTCCTGGGTGACGTTGCCGTCGGCCTGCATGGTGATCCTGCCGGAGGAGTCGACCGTGTACGCCTTGTAGCGGATCTCGAAGGCCAGGCCGTTGTAGTGCAGCAGGTGGTTCCACATCGCCTCGTAGCCGTCGTTGGGAATGGGGAACGGCAGGCCGCCGTGGGCGCCGGTGAAGGAGAGGCCGCCGCCGGTGGTCTTGGCGTGGGTCGCGGCTTTCACCGTGTTGTCGGTGACGTACTTGGGATAGGCGGCCGAGCGGTGCGTCTTGTAGACGTCGAGCCGGAAGGTCGGATACTTCTTCAGCATCGCCTTGATCCCTTCGGAGAGCTTGTCGTTGTACTGCGCCATGTTCTTGGCGCTGATGGTGTAGAGCGGCTTCTCCCCCTCGAACGGGTCGGGCCTCCACCCCTTGTGGGTGTAGTTGGCGGGCGACTTGCTGATCCCCCCGGTGTACTCGGGAATGGTCCCTTCCTTGTTGCCGGCCTTCTCGGCCCCGACCAGCGTCAGGTTCTTGCCGAGCTGCGCCGCCTTTTCCGCCGATACCGCCCCCATGGCTAATCCTGCCCAAGCCAGCGTCAAGCCGCCGGCCAGTAAACTTTTGCGTAACATATGGTTCCTCCTTTAGAAGCTAGCTTTGAGAGTGAGGGAAAGCAGGTCGCGGTCCCGCAGCAGGGCGATGGCGTCAGCCGCGCCGAAACCGTTGGCTGCCGACTCGAAACCCGGCGGCGGCACCTGTCCGCCCGGGCCGTCGTAGACGCCGCCGAAGAAGCTGGCATAGGTCAGA
>CAIYDQ010000082.1 GCA_903925075.1 uncultured Geobacter sp. | reverse complement strand
GTGAGGAATATCGGGCTTTAGCAGAGAATTCACCGGATATCCTAATCCGATTTGACCGCAATTTTACCCATATCTATGCAAATGCTGCTGCCGCCGAGGCTGTCAATCTCACTAACGATCAGCTCATCGGTAAAACCCTTTTCCAGATTGGCATTCCTGAGAATCTTGTCGACATTTGGGAACAGCGACTTGCTATAGTATTTGAAACCGGTAAGCCGAGTAAGATTGAAAAAATCATGCCGACACCAGACGGTGTCAAATATTTCGAATACCACGCGGTACCCGAATACTCACATCATGGGACCATATCTTCAGTATTAGTGATCGGACGGGATATAACCGAACGCAAGAAAGCGGAAGAGACCCTGAGAGAACGTGAGGTGATAGCCGAGCTGCGGGAGAGTGAGGAAAAATTCCGTGCACTTGCCGAGAGCAGTCAAGATTATATTATGCGCTACGACAGGAAATGTCGGCATACCTACATGAATTCGGCTGGGTTAAAAGTGTCTGGAATGACAAGTGCGTATTCCGCTGAAGTCGGCCGCCTGATCCGACGGAAGTCGGCCGGGCATTCCGGTTGAAGTCGGCCACCCCCTGAGGGGTGCGCCGCTGGGTTTCGGTTAATGTCTCACATGGTTTCGGTGCCGTCAACCTTCGAGCGCAGCTTGCGCATCGAATCCCCATCAAGTTCGATCTTGTGCGCGTTGTGCACCACCTTGTCCAGGATGGCGTCTGCCAGGGTTGGATCTCCGAGTGCCTCGTGCCAGCTTGCCACCGGCAGCTGGCTTGTGATTAAGGTTGACCTCTTCTGATAGCGCTCGTCGATGATCTCCAGCAGGTCACGCAGCTGCGCCACGGACAGGGGTGCGATCCCCAAGTCGTCCAGAACGAGAAGCTCCGCCTTGGCAAGCGCACACATCAGCCTCTTGTACCGGCCGTCGTGACGTGCGAGTTCCAGATCCTGCATGAGAGCGGGCAGTCGGTGATAGATGGCCGTCACTCCCTGACGACACGCGGTGTGGGAGAGCGCGCAGGCGAGCCAGGTTTTCCCCGCCCCGGTTGCGCCGGTAATCAGCAGATTGTGGCGCCTCCTGACCCATTGGCAGGTGGCAAGGCTTGCCAGCAGGGCGCGATTGATGCCGCGGCTCGGCCTTGTGTCCAGGTCTTCCAATGCCGCATTTTCACGTAGTTTCGCACCCTTGAGCCTCGCGGCGAGCTGGCGGTTTTCCCTCTCCAGGAACTCCGCGTCCACAAGGAGGGCCAGCCGGTCCTCGAAGGGAAGGTTGTTGATCTCCGGGTTCTCCAGTTGAGCCCTGAGTCCCTTCGCCATGCCGGCGAGCCGCATGCTGTTGAGTTTGTCGATGGTCGGATGAATGAGCATTCTTGTTTCTCCTTTTAGTTGTAGTAGCTGTTGCCGCGGATATTCGGATGCTGTACGGGTTCCTGCGCGGGTGATGGTTCGGGTAGTGGCTTGGAGTCGAGGCCGTTGACCAAGATTGATTTCATGCTCTTGTAGCTTATGCCTCCGATGGCGATAGCCCTTTTGCTGGCCGCCTCCACCCGATCGCCGCCGAACTTTCTGGAGAGCGAGATGATCCCCAGGCACGAGTTGAAGCCCTGTTGCGGATGCACCAGGCCCGAGAGGATCGCATCCACCACCTTCGCCGTGGCCTCGCCGGTCTGGGACGCCCACTTGACCAAGCGCTCAGGAGTCCACTCGGCGTACTCTCGGTGGGCCTTGGGCATGTGCTCGTTGAGGGTGGTATAGCCCCTTTTGTAGCTGCGCTGATGGGAGGCTATCCTCTTGTTCTTGTGGAAAAACTCGACGCAAGAGACGGTTAGCCGCGCATCGAGCTTCTCGTCTCTCAAGTGGTGGGGGGCGCTGTAGAAGTGCTCGTCGATCTGGACGTGGTAGTTCATGCCGAGGCGCACCTGGCGCCACTCGGCATACTGGTAGTGGGTGAGAGGCGGCGGAGCAAGGGCGGGCTTGTCC
>CAIYDQ010000081.1 GCA_903925075.1 uncultured Geobacter sp. | reverse complement strand
TAAGCAAAAATATCGGCTCCCATTTGCCCTACATTGGCATTTTGGTTCGGGAGCCAGAGAGAAGTAACCAGATTCCTCAAAAATGAGAATCGAGAATTTGCGACTGCATCAATTTATCAATGCCTGGCCCCACTGCCCCCTTTGGCCCCACTGCCCCCTTCGTAGCTGCCGATGACCTTGCGAGATTCATCGGACAAGTTACTGATGTGTTCATCAGTCAGTAGCCCATGCCGGCGGAGGAGCGGTAATCTCCAGAGGATGTCAGACCTTCGCCAATCATTAAAGCAATCGGCGATAATGCGGTCAGACGCCTGAATGTGCTTGAATAACTCCAAGTACTTTGCGTGCTCGTTTCCAAACTTTTCACTGTTTGCGATATCCGCAGCTTGCTCGTTGATTCTCTTGCAAAGCTTCGATAACAAATGCGGTTCAATACTTCGCAGATATTTCCACTCCTTTTCCTGTACAGATCCTGACATAGCAGTTCCTTTCTGCTTATAAATTTGTGGTGAAGCGGAGAGGGAGGCGGCGTTGGCAACTTTAGTAGCATGTCCGTCCAGCGGGGGGACGCTGGTCAGTTGGTTGAGTTTCTTGTTCCAAAGGCCCGTAATTTAACGAACTGACCAGCCTCCCCCTGCCTCGGCAAGGCCTACACCTGAAACAATGTCCGAGGTGTAGGCCTGACACTGCCGGCTGCTGCTCCTTTCATGATGAACCAATCCTGGGGCATCGAGTCTCGCTTGTCTCGGCATGCTCCCTACCTGTTCATCCTAACAGTAAATGTTCCATTTCCGCAAAAGCAAGGCCCCTCATAAACTTTATCTCTTTCTGTCCCCATAATATCTCCTTCCGTCCAACGCCCAGGTGAGCGGCGCAGCGGCTCGGCTGGTGTCCAACTTTTCCCAGCCCTTGCCGACCCGCGGAGTCCGTCTCCACCGGTCTGGTTGGTAATCCTTCGACTGTAACCGGTCCCGTCATGGCTTCCCTAGCTCGATCCGGCTAAGCGCAGCTCTTTCCGTCCCTTACACTTACTCAGACTGCAACGGCTTACTCCCGCTTACCCCGGCTTCGCCATGCTCAGAAAACTGTTTAGGCGGCTTGCGTCCTTTCGTAAAACCCGTTTTTGCCGTCGAAAACGTGTATCTAAGGCTTGAAATACATTTACTTTTGCATTTTTATTCCGTAATAGCAGCCACTTGACTTGGTCCGCCCCCCCTCAATGGCCTCTTTGTCATGGGCCAGTGTCACTGCAGGCGTTCTAACGGCAGCGTTTTGAAGTTCGTGATAGATGGTCCCATTGTGTTGATGTAGAACTCGTTTGTGAACTCTCTATAACCCTTCTTCTCTATTGAAACCCTTGCCTTCAGTGGTCCTGGATCAAGCGGAACCATGTATATGCTCCAACGTTGCTCGGCAGGGATATTGAAAGAACCGTTTTCCCCGGTTGATGCTGTCTCTATTTTTTCCTTTTTATCAAGGAAGGACCATGTTGTTAACTTTACGTCTGCCCCAGAGATTGCATCCTTTGTAGTTGAATCAATAACATTTCCCGAAATACCCGGTTTATTGGTGAAATGGTAGGGCATACAACCACTGCATGGAATTATGAGGATCAACAGGAGGAGTATATTTAGGTACTTTTTCACGTTCAAATCCCTTTGTTCCTGTTCCTTGTTCTGCGCCAACTCGTCCTTGACCGGAAACCCGCCATCCGCCCGCTTTTTACCAGTTTTGAACACATACAGTTTCCGTGGTTCACATAACCCAGCGGCTTTATTCAGCTGGTCAGATGGTGAAATGTTCCGTTTGGCGTGATGGCGGGTTTCTTGCCATCCACCTGCGGGAAGAAGGGGTAGCTGGAAAAGCAACAAATGCCTCCTCCTTCCCCTCCTTTCCCATTTGGCTGTTTTCAGCCACCAAACAAGAAAATGCGCGTTCGCCGTGATGGTATTGGAGTGGATAAATTAGATTAAATTGGCCTTCTCGGCAAGCTATTTATCGTGGCGGTTGCTGACAACTTCGTACTTGAGCATTTCTCTTGGTATCTGGACCCAAGATTCTACAGCGCCAACATGGTTTTCTTGACCTGCATCAAAGTATGATGTCCCAATGCAGGTATAATCGGGTTCCCAATGCGGGCATGTAAACAAAGCGGTGGGCGCAGCCCCATCCTTACCATCCCGCAAACGAATTTACCGAGATAGGGGAGCTAGATGAAAGAAAATGCGAAAAGCGGCGTGGATCTTGACAACTTGAAGACCGGCGGCTTTATCAAGGAGCGCGGCAAGGATCTCTTTACGGTGCGCCTGCGGGTGCCGGGCGGCAAGCTGGATGTTGTCCGTATGAGAAAGATCGCCGAGGTGGCGGAGAAGTACGGCGTGGAGTCGGTACACCTTTCCGTGCGCCAGTCGCTCGAACTCACCCACGTGAATTACCGCAACTTCGACGGGCTGGTGCGCGACCTTGAGGCTCAGGGGCAAAAGGTTGCCTCCTGCGGCGCTCGCGTTCGCGTGCCGACGGCCTGCGGCGGCTGCGCCTATAATCCCAACGGCCTGATGGACACCCAGGCTTCGGCTCAGGAAGTGGACCAGATTCTGTTCGGCACGGCGACCGGGCACCACAAGCTGAAGATCAGCTTTTCCGGCTGCCCGATCGATTGCTTCAAATCCTATATGAACGACGTCGGCTTTCAGGGGGTCGCTTATCCTGCTTTGGATTTGCCGGCCTGCATAAGCTGCGGGCTGTGCGCCAAGAGCTGCCACGAAGGCGCCATCGTGATGGGAGAGGATAATAAGCCGGTCTTCAATGCCGATAAGTGCATCTATTGCGGCGACTGCATCAAGGCCTGCCCGACTGAGGCTTGGACTGCGGAAAAGAAGGGTTATCTGGTGCGCATTGGCGGCAAGGGCGGCCACAACCCGATCCTGGGCACGGTGTTCGCCTTGTTCCTGCCGAGCGAGCGGGTGGTGGAGTTCATTGACGAGGTACTGTCCTGGTACAAGGCGATTGGTGCCGGACAGGGGCGGACCAGGGTCGGCACCCTGATCATGGAGCAAGGCGCCGATTCGCTGTTAGAACACCTGCGCGGCAAATTCGCGGATTTTGTGCCCCAAAGCGCAATTCCGCCTCAGGTGCTCAACACGCAGGTGGGTAAATACGCCGTCAGGTAAACCATTTGCCACGGAGAAAATCTGAGAAAATCGGAGAACTGCGAAACGAAGGCCTGAATCTTGGTTGAGGCCAAGTCAAAATCTGGCCGCCTTTAACCAAACTTGTTTTCAGCTCAAAGCCTTTTTAAATACGATGTTTTTGATGTTTTGGGGGGAATAGGATGATCATCAGGGAGCGCCCGAGCGGGCTGCGGTTGTTTTTTATCGTCAGGGGCTCGATTGTGCCGCGTATCAAATGGCCGCTTGCCGTGACGGTGCTTCTCGCCGGCATCGTCACGCTCACTCACGGCACGCTGTTCAAGCTGAAGATCATGATGACGCCGATCCCGTTCAGCCTGATCGGGTTGGCGCTGGCGATCTTCATCGGCTTTCGCAACAGCGCGAGTTACGACCGCTACTGGGAAGGGAGAAAGTTGTGGGGTGAGTTGATCAGTAAATCGCGCAGCCTGTCCCGGCAAATCCTCACCTTCGTCTCACCTGCACGCGAGGGTTTCTCGGATTGGCAGCCAACCGACGCCCGGGACGTCAGGCGGCGGATGATTTACAGGCTGGTTGCCTTCGCCATCGCTCTGCGGCACCACCTGAGGGACACGGAGGGGCTGGACGAGTTGCGCGAATACCTGCTCGCGGAGGAGATGGAACAACTGCAACTCATGCACAGTAAGCCCCATTTCTTGCTGCAGCGCATGGGGTACGATCTGCGGGGCTGTCTTGAGAACAAGCAGGTTTCAGAATATCTCGCCGCCAACATCGACGAGAATCTCACGGCCATTACCAGCTGTTTTACCGGCTGCGAGCGGATCAAGAACACGCCGATTCCATTCACCTACAACCTGCTCCTGCACAGGACGGCGTATCTTTACTGCTTTTTGCTTCCTTTCGGGCTGGTCGATTCCATCGGGTTCATGACGCCCTTCGTTGTGGGCATCGTGTCGTTCACCTTTTTCGGCCTCGACGCGCTGGGCGACGAGATCGAGGAGCCTTTCGGGGTGTTGCCCAATGATCTGGCGCTCTCCTCCATGTGCCGGACCATCGAACGGGATCTGCGCTCGGCCTTGGGCGAGACGGAGCTTCCGGCGGCTTTGCTGCCGGTTGGGTATCGGATCTTGTGACGGCGCGGGGGCGAAAGGAAGGGGAGTTGAGGCTGTTGTCGTTGTCGGTCGCGTTGAGGTACGAAACGCGACGTTGCCGTGGTGGCGCCGGTGCAATGTTGCGTTTCACGATGCACCCGTTCAACGCAACCTACGGTCTCGGAAGTTTATTGATTGTGATGCATGGTTGAACCTAAATACGGCAGTTCATTGCCACAAAAAGGCACAAAAGTCACAAAAAAGTGATCTTATCATTTTGGATAGTGCGTTCTATTGACGAACACCAGAATTTTTTGTGCATTTTGTGCATTTTTGTGGCCAACAGTTTTGTTCTTGGTTGAATTCACGCATATCGACTTCGACGAAGGCGCAGACCGAGGCCAACGGCGAGCAGGACGCCGGCGATCACGAATGGCGTCATCAGCTTTGTGCTGGACCGATAGCTTTCCGAGGTGGCTTCAGCGGTCTTCAACGAGTTGTCGTCTTTGACTTTGGACAGTTCGATGAACAAGTCTTGGATGGCGTCTATCCTGCTTTTACCCTCTGCGGAAAGCCTGGCTGCGGCTTGCTTTTGCAGGGGTGCAGTTGCCGCGGTTGCCGCAATTACTCGCCGGTCGAATCGATCCCATTCCGGGTAGGCGAGGCCGATCTTTCCCAACAACTCTTTAGCCCGCGCCGAGTAGACGACCTGCCTGGCTTTTTCCATCTTTTCCAGAAAGGCGGCTTTGTCCTTTTCCCCCGCTGCCAGACTGGCAACTCTCGTCTCGTTCGTCTCTGCCAATAGCAGATTTTTCTGATCGCGAACCGAGTTCAGCAAAAAGATGTCGGCGTCTCTGGAGTAGGCGGTTGCTTGCAGATCCCTGCTGTAAAGGCTGCTCGCCAGCTCGTTGCTCTTGTCCAGGTTCCTTATGCCGATGACGCCGGCAGCCGCGGTGATGAGCGATACCGCGATGAGGGCGGCAATCAGCTTGGATCCTGGATTTGAATTGGTAATTTGCATGTCATGCCCCTCTTGTTTGAGTTGCCGTTGTAGGTCGCGCTGAGATACGAAGCGTGACGTTGCCGTGGTGGCGCCAGCGCAATGTTGCGTTTCACGATGCACCCGTTCAACGCAACCTACCAAGGCAATTGCTATTCTGTGGATTTTCGGGCGCGGCACCTGACGGGACAAAGCGAAACGGCGGCCATGACTGCCCACACGAGGGCGACGGTACAGACGACTGCTATCATTGTTGTTTCTCCTTTTGCTCATGTCCGGTTCGGCAGGGGAGGGCCGGGCTTTCGACCGCCCTCCCTCTCCAAGCCAAACGGGTTTCGCAGCCTTCTATAATCTGGCCGCTTTTGGGAAGAGGATGTTGTTCTCCAGATGGACATGCTTGTGCAAGTCGTCCTCGAATTCCTTCAGCTTTCGATAGGCGACCATGAAGGTGTTGCAGACGTCGTCGGGTATGGCGTAGTCGTTCGCCAACCGGCGGATCTCGTGTATCGCCGCGCCGATTCCGTCGTGCTCGTGGGTGAGCGCGGCCAACTCCGACTTCAACGCCTCGACATCCCTGGCGCCAGGCTCGGCGCCCTTCTTTTCCAGCGCAACCATCTTCCTGATTGCCGGAAAGAGCAACTCCTCCTCCTGATGCAGATGCATCGTCAAATCGGCCGCTACTTTGTCGAATATATCGGCGATCTCGATCACCTCCGGGTGGCGGTCGCCGTGAACTTCGGCGATCTTGTGCAGGTAAGCGGCGATGCCGGCGGTATCAGCCTTGAGGTAGGCGTGGTGCGTGTTGACGATGTAGTCTGCCAGAAAGGGAAGCTCCCATGCTCCGTAATTCTGGCTTCGGTCCAGCGGCTTGTCGGCAACCTGGTCGAGTTCTCGAAGCAGTTGCTCCGGATCGATCCCCTTTTCCCGGCAGGCGATCTCCAGGGTGATTGTGCCGCCGCAGCAAAAATCGATGCCGTATTTCTCGAAGACCTCTGCTGCCCGGTAGTCTTTCGCCACCAGATCGCCGATGGTTAGGTTGTTGCTGTTCTGCACGCTTAACGGTCCTGATGCTTTCATGGTGTCACACTCCCTTGGCGCTCTTGGGCTTTCCGAGCTGCCTGTTTTCATGCGAGAACGCGAACGGCGCCGGCCGCGATGCCGCGAGCCGCACCTGCCGCGTATAAGTCCATAGTAGCACTTAGCGCGTTTGCAGTTATGACCTATATCAAGAGACTGAAGGTTTTGGAGCGGCAAATACGAGGCGCGTTTGGCTGGCTTAAAGATGCAAATTGACGGGCTTTTGCGGCTCGGGTATATTCGAAAGATCAGGCTGGGTGGGAATAAAGGCGAAAGAGTGGACTTTTTTCATCAGCTGGGGATCAGCGCCAATCAGGTCGGGAACTGCTTCGGGAGAAATTTCATGAGTACCACCATCATTGAAAAAGAAGTGGTAGAGCCTGCGGCTATTCGGGCTTGGGCGGAGCACCGGACCATTTTCGTGGAGTTGACCGACGGTAGGATTATCGGGTTCCCCGCCAACAGGTTTGCTTTACTGGCTCAGGCGACGGACGAAGAACTGAAAGAAGTCAGTATCCGTTTGAACGGGTTTGCCTTGAGATGGGATGCTCTGGACGAGGATATCACCGTTCCGGGCATCGTGGCCGGTAACTTCCCCTTGCCCTACGTAGTCAACTAAACTGCTACAGCCTCCCTGAATTAACCCTCAAATTCAGTTGTCGCGTTGAGGTACGAAATGCGACGTTTGCCCCTGGTGGCGCTGGCGCAACGTTGGGGTTTCACGATGCACCCGTTCAACGCAACCTACGGGGAACAATGGCGTTTTAGCTGTTCGGCGTTGAGGATTCATCTATGAACCGGCCAATGGCCAGGTCCATGGTGGAGATGTGGCCCACCAGCCAGCCGCTTATGAAGCTGGTGATGGTGGAAACCATATTGTCGGTGGGCCCTTCGATCCTTAGGCGCTCTTTCAATACGCCGATTTCGTGTGTGAATTCCACATGCTGTTGGTGGTGGCTCGGGTAATCCGGGAAAGCGATCGCTTGCATCAGTTTTTCTTCGTCCTTGAAGTGGCTGACGACGTATGCCTCGATGAACCAGAACAGGCGAAAAATTTCGTCCGGCTCGGCTTTTGCCTGATATGCGGTCACAAATGCATTAAATTTATCGAAAAGAAGCCGGTGCTGCACATCTATTTCCAACACCCCGATGCAAAGGTTATCCTGCCATTCGCTCAAGTTGATCACCTCCGTTGTAAAAATCCCGCCGGCCCCGTACTTTCCCGGCGCTTAAAATGTACCGTAACAGTCCGCACTTTATCAATAGTTATATTGACCCTTGCGCATCGTCGGGAAACTGGTCTATCATCGGGTCCGCTCCAGGGAGGATTGATAAGGGATCTCCGTTCCCGGGTGTGCCGCCTGTTTTCTTGTCGGCAAGCCTGATTTCCCTGGTCGACTTGAAATGGCAAAAAGTTACCGTCACAGGGAGGGTGTTCCATTGGCACGAAAGGGTAGGGCGGTAAACAGACGCAAACCATCTCCGGGCGGCCGCAAGCCGCTGCTCGCTTTTTTGATCGTCGCCGTGCTGATCGCCGGCGCTTATTTTCTGGCGGAGCCTTTCCGCACGCCGGCTCCGCCGGCCAATGTCGTTACCGCGCAGAAGCCGGCCGCGACGGCGCATCTGCAAATCCCGCCCCGTCCCGCCCCGTTGCAGCCAAAGCTTTCCTCCGCCTCCCTGCCCGCCGCTAAACCGCCCGTTGCCGCTCCGCGCGCCAAAGGACCGGGGCAGGTCGCCATCATCATCGACGACATGGGGAGCAGCATGCAGGAACTCCAGGCGCTGCTGTCGATCCGTCTCCCGCTCACTTTTTCGGTGATACCGAGCCTGGCCCATGCCAAGGGGGTCGCCGAATCCGCCCACGGCGCGGGGGCGGAGGTGATGGTTCACATGCCGATGGAGCCCGAGGGGTATCCCAAGCAATCGCTGGAGAAGATCGGGCTGCTTTTGTCCATGGATAATGCCGAAGTCGTGGAGCGGGTGAACGGCTACTTCAGCAGCGTCCCTTTCGCCGCGGGCGCCAACAACCACATGGGGTCGCGCTATACCCAGAATGCGGAAAAGATGGAGGTGGTGCTGAAGGTGCTGAAAGGGAAAGGGATGTTTTTCGTGGACAGCAAGACTTCGCCGGCTTCGGTGGGCTACCGGACGGCGCGCGCCTTGGGGCTCAAGTGCGGCGCGCGCCAGGTGTTTTTGGACAACGTGCAGGATGAAGGCGCGATCGGCAAGCAGTTGGCGCAGGCCGTCGCCATCGCAAGGAAGAGCGGATCGGCGATAGCCATCTGCCATCCGCATCCCGCCACCATCCGCGCCCTGAAGTCGTTGATGCCGGAGCTTGCCCGCAGCGGCATCACCTTCGTGCATGCCTCGGCTTTGACGACGTGAACCCGTTCTACGTTCAACGTTCTACGTTAGAAACAATGGGAGAAGCTCGTGGCGAGCGAAAACAAGGTTCGCCCCTACGGAGGTTAGGATGTTGGGATATCGGAACGTAGAACGTAGAACGTAGAACCGCCTCTAACGTAGAACCGCCTCTAAAGCTGGGCCGCGATGGTTTTCTTGAGCTTGTTCAGTTCGCGATAGCTTTCGTCGACCAGGATGGAGGCGGGGTTGTCGCCGTCCACCGGATGGACCATCAAAAAGGCGTCCCGCAACTGTCCTTCATAGCCCGCCAGCGTCCCCTGCACGATGCCGGTAAATCCGTCGCGCTCAGGCTCGCGGGCCAGCGGGTACTGCTTCTTCAAGAGCTCCGCGCCGCTCAAATTGAAACGATGGAAGTCGATGCTGGCGGGACTGCCTCCCTCCGCCGGATTCAGCACGAACACCGATTCCCGCGCGGTCTGGTTGATCATCAACCGCGTGGGGTCGTCGCTGGCCAGCTCGCGCTCGATTCTGAAGATGGCCGAGATCAGGAATCCGGTGAAGCAGTCGGACTCGATGAAGCCTTGCGCGGCGCCGTCCGAACTCTCGCAGTAGTAGGCGACTTGGGAATCCTGCTTCAGCTCTTTGCCGCAGATCATGCATTCGCTCTTTAGTCCGGTGAGCCTGCCGAAGTAGGCCTCTTTCTTGCGCTTGTCCTCTTCTTTTTGCCAGTTGTCGAACAGCAGCGCCCTCGGTTCCTTGGTGTCGGCGTACTCCCTGAGGGCGGTCTGGCCTAGCGCCGTGAATTGGCTGTAGACGTCGGTGCCGCGCCCGTGGGTGAGGATCGGATAGATTTTCCCGTCCGGGTTGGTGTTGAGGCTTTCCACCTTGGGGCTCTTGGAGATGAAGGTCTCGGAGCAGCGGTAGCCGCGGTTGATGGCGAAGGCCTTCAACAGCGTCTTTTGGTCCTTGAACAACCCTTCGAACTTGATGCGCTCGTCGATCAGGCAGGGGATGAGCGACAGGCTCTTGCGGTCCAGTCCCCTTTTCTCGAAGAGCTCGAAGATGTTCCTGCAGTTGTCCATGCTCGCCATGTCTTTGATCGGCACCAGCACCCGGTCAGCGGCGAAGAGCGCGTTCTGGGTCATGATGTCGAGGTCGGGCCTGGTGTCGACGATGATGATGCCGGGTATGTCCGAATTGGCCAATATCTTCGCCAGCGCCATCGGCCCCTTGAGCGATCCCCGCAGTTCGGGGAGGGTCGTGGAGGAAGGGATGTAGCTGACCCCGAACTGCCCGGTGTGCAGCAGGTCGCATCCTTTGGTCTCCATGAGCAGCTCGGCGACGGTGCCGGTGAGCTTTTGCCCTTTGATGGAGAACATCTTGTCGACGGTGAAGTGGTTGTCGAAGGAGAAGATGGAGACCGGCAGGTGCTCGTTGAGCGCCTTCAGGAAGATGGCCAGATTCGTCGCCAGGGTCGTCTTGCCGACCCCTCCTTTTTCGGAGGAAACTGTGATCACGTAGGGGTAATTTTTCATGGGCGGCATACTAACATCGACACGCGCCGGCGGTCAACCGGTTTGACAGGTGGCCGCCCGGCGTGATAGAAACGAAGGCTCGCAGATAAGTGCAGATGGTGAGCGAACTGGCCACCATTTGCCGAGGTGGCACCTTTCCCCACCCCCCAGCCCTACACCCGCAAGGGGAGGGGGAGCTGCCGACTACGATGCCCCCTTTCTTCAAAGGACCAGGGGGGGCGCGCTGCGGCCTGAACACGGGAGTCTTATGGAGCTTTTCAAGGAGCGGCGGGTGCTCACCGTGAGCGCGCTGACCGCGCTGGTGCGCGGCGTGCTGGAGGAGAATTTCGACCAGGTGTGGGTCGAGGGGGAAATCTCCAACTTCGCCTCGCCCCAGTCGGGTCACTGCTACTTCACGATGAAGGACGCCGGCGCCCAGCTGCGCTGCGTCATGTTCCGCGGCGCCGCCCGCGCCTTGAAATTCACCCCCAAAGACGGCATGCGGGTGCTTGCCCGCGGCCGGCTGACGCTCTTCGAGCCGCGCGGCGAGTACCAACTGGTGGCCGAATACCTGGAACCCCAGGGGATCGGGGGGCTGCAGCTGGCTTTCATTCAATTGAAGGAGAGGCTCGCCAAGGAAGGGCTCTTCTCTGAGCTGCATAAAAGGGAGATTCCCAAGCTTCCCCGCAGGATCGGGGTGGTGGCTTCTCCGACCGGCGCCGCCATCAGGGACATCCTGACGGTGCTGTCGCGCCGTTTCGCCAACGTCGAGTTGCTGATCGCCCCGGTGCGGGTGCAGGGGGACGGAGCGGCCGCCGAGATCGCCCGGGCCATCGACGATCTGAACCGGGTCGGCAATCTGGACGTGATGATCGTCGGCCGCGGCGGCGGTTCGCTGGAGGATCTCTGGGCCTTCAACGAGGAGGTCGTGGCGCGCGCCATCCACCGCTCGCTTGTCCCGGTCATCTCCGCGGTCGGCCACGAGATCGATTTCACCATCGCCGATTTCGTGGCGGACCTGCGCGCCGCGACCCCTTCGGCGGCCGCCGAACTGGTGGTGCGCAGCAAGAAGGAGTTGACCGCCGAGCTGGACGCCCTGAGCCACCGCCTGGAACTGGCCCAACTGCGCCGCGCCGACAGCTGGCGCGCACAGGTCGCCTCTTTGGCCCGCTCGGTCACCGATCCCAGCCGCGTCCTCGGCCACCTCGCGCAGCGGGTCGACTCGCTCGACGGCCGGCTGACGCGCGAGACCGGGCTGCTCTTGGAAAAATCGGCGGAGAGAATCGTCTCGCTTTCGGGGCGTCTTGCCCGGCAAAACCCGGCGCTTACGCTGAAGCGGACCTCGGAGCGACTGGCCACGCTGTCGCTGCGCATGGACCACGCGCTGCTGCGCCGCCTGGACCTGGCCGCCGAAGGCGTACGGCTCGCCTCCGGTACGCTCAACGCCGTCTCGCCGCTGGCGACCCTTTCGCGCGGTTACTCCATCGCCCGCAAGCTCCCGGAGCGCACGCTGGTCAGGTACAGCCGGGAGATCGAGGCGGGGGACCGGCTGGAATTGAGTTTTTCGGCCGGCGGAGCGCTCTGCCGGGTGGAGGCCGCGCTGCCGCCACAGCACTGACGCGCAAAACAACAAGATGAGGTGTGGTGGCCCTTCAGCGCAGCCTCGGATTTTTTTTGTCGCAAAGTTTCGGTAGACAGCCAACAGGTTTTCCTCTAGGATAGCGTGGCATCGCTGCCATTTTTGAGG
>CAIYDQ010000080.1 GCA_903925075.1 uncultured Geobacter sp. | reverse complement strand
GAACCATGAGGAGATCTCCCTGGTGGAAAACCTGCTCCGCCAGGACCTGAACCCCGTGGAAGAGGCGGAGGCCCTGTGCCGTCTCCAGGAGGACCATAATTATCAGCAGGAAGATTTGATGCGCATTTTCAGCAAATCCAAGGCGATAATCTCGGAGACCCTCTCCCTGAACAGACTCCCCCAGGCGATCCGCGATGAATGCCGCCAGGACCCCACCATCCCCAAACACACCCTGATCGAGATCGCACGGAATAAGCAGCAGCGGAGCATGACCTCTGCCTTTGCCAAGAACAAGGCGGAGCAGCAAAAGGCAGCGGCAAAGAAAACCCAAAAGGTCCCACGCACCAAGGCGGAAGGCTTTGTGGCCGCCCTCGCCGCCACGGAGGACAGGATAGCCGAACTGAACCTGGAGACCTTATCGGAACCGGAGAAAAGCAGTGTCACTAAGGCCGTCGACTCCCTGCGGCAGACAATCAATGCCTTTTTCGGCCAGGTGGGGCAGTAGCTGGGGGAGACGAAAAAGAAAAACTACATCCTCTGCGCGGATTCGCTAGCTAATTCAATAAGTTGCCTAGTTCGATGCATCGAACTAACTTATCTATCTGAATTAGCTAGCACTTCCACCTCGCGGCCTCGGATTTTCCATCCCCGATCCCTAACTGCCCCCCCTTCTCACGGAAAATGCACCCTCGCCAGTTCCCGCAAAGCCGCTTCATCCAGTGCCGATTTTGTTGCCACCGCCCACAGATCGTAACAGGGATGACCGCGCCGCATGGCTGCAACAGCAGTAAAGCCCGAGCCTTGCAGGGTACCGGTCAGCACCTTCTGGGTAAAGCCGCAACGATGCGCCATGAAGAGATTGCCGCGCGCCATCGGCGGACGATGGCCATAGAGGATATCCAGCGGCGCAATGGGGCCGGCAGGAGAGGTATAGGCCGTTTCCGTCAGTTTATCATCTGCCACCAGCGCACACACCGCCTGTAAATCCGGGCAGGTGATGACCGCAAAACCCTCCGGCCGCAATATCCGCAAGAACTCCTTCAGCGCCAGCGGCACTTCATGCGGGTAGAGATGCTCGATATTATGGCTGGAGAAGACCGCATCCACCGAGCCATCCGCCACAGCAGACATATCCAGCATGGTGCCGACAATATCGGGATTGACGTTTTGGTCGATGTCGAGACGCAGCTCCGACCATTCCGGGGTGTTGAACCCGCGGGTGGTCTGGTCTTTATGCTTGGGGCCACAGCCGACATGGAGAAATGTTTTCATGATAGATTACGCTATACCCAACGCCTTCAGAATCGGCAGTTGCTTATCGGCGAAGGTGTTGGCCTCGGCGGTCAACTCCGCCACGTTTTCGTCGGCAGTCGTCAGCATCTTTCCTTCCTTAACGATTCGTTGCCCTTGCTGGCTCAATAACTGCCAGACAAGCTCGACCCACCCGTCAGGCTGCATCTTGCCCTGACTCATGGCCAGCAGGAAGAGTTGTTGAAAGCGGCCGACCGTAATGCCTCCACCCGTGACCGGACTCGCCAAATTACTGATATCGCCACTGCTGCGGGCTTTATTTATCAGAAAGGCATTAAGCTTGTCTGTATGCTTTTTGGCTTTTTGTGTCGCAGCTTCATCCTGGACAGCCAGCAATGCCCCACTACCGGTAAGGATCATGGCAGCCTGCAACACTTGGACTAAGCTGATCCCCTTCTCTTTAACAGCAAGTTCAATCTGTCCCAAGGTCTTGGGCTGATGATCGGCCAGTGTGTCCAGAATAGGGTTATAGACCGCCTCTTGCATCTGCGCCTCACCCTGTGAGCCCATTACCTTAAGGGATACTTCGTCCCGTGGTTGCACCAGAACTACCCGTTGGGCACGGACGCCTTCACCCTGCTCCAGTATGGTGAGCCTGCGTGCCCCCTTCACCCAGTAGTCCCGCCGGAACTGCTTCTTCACGCAAAAATCCCGGACCGTCTCGCGGAACATGGGATCAGGAAGTTCCTTCAACAACTTCTGCTGTTCTGGTCTCAGGTTGATTGCATCGATCTGGTCGAAATAATGGGCGGAGCAGGCATAGGAGAGCTTCGCAGGGACGAGCCATTCAGCCATGCGTGCAAACGGCATCGGCAGCCAGTCACGGTTGAAATACTCGTGGGCCAGATAGTTGCGGTTTTGTTCCTTGATCTTCTTGATCCGATCAGGCACATGCGGATTGGCACGGGCGTAGCTCGGGTTCGCAGCCAGGAGCTTTTCGGCGAACACCAGTGAGGCATCGATTCGTGCGACAATCCCCTGCCCCGGCACCCCCATCACCTCACTATGCTCGACCAATAGGTCACGCATCGGTACCATCGCCGCCCAGCCCGGCTGGGTATTGTAGCTTATATAGAGCACTCCGCCCACCTTCAGCTTACGGCGGATGAAGTCAACGATGACTGAGCGGTTTTCATCCGAGATCCAGCTCCAGAGACCATGCAGACCGATATAGTCAAAGTCCGGCAGGTCAGGTCGGTTGCAGAACTCAGCAAAAGCCTGGTCAAACAGTTGGGCGCCGGCGCCGGATGCGGCAGCCAACTCCTGCGCAAAGCCGGCCTGGGAAGGGTTAAAATCGGTACCATACCACTGCGATGCCGAAGCTGTCGCATGGATATTGGCGCTCATTCCTTGGCCAAATCCCAGTTCGCATGCAGTGCCCACCTCCGGGAAGGCCAGCCCGGCGTTCAGAAATGCCAGACGCAAACGCAGGGGATTTAATTCGATATAATAGCCAAAGGTATAATCAACATCGGCCACATAACCGCCAGTCCAATCAGACATACAAAACCTCCTCAATGAAAGTCAGCGATAAAGTGAGCGTTATCAGCTGATAGCTTAATGTTTTCCAGGCTGGGATACTATGACAATCGGCAGGCACTGTCAAGGAATAGAACAGGATTGTTCCGACAAACGGACCAGAGCTCTGTTTACTTGCTGAATCACGCCGGCCCAATCCCCCGGTTCGGGCTGGCTGAAGATCCGCATCGACGGATACCACGGTGTCGTATCTTTTCCGCGCAGCCAGCGCCATTCGCTTTCAAAACGGTTGAGCAGCCATACTGGCTTACCCAGGGCGCCGGTCAAGTGGGCACCGGCGGTGTCAACCGTGATGACTAAATCCAGATTGGCAATCAACGCTGCAGTATCGGCAAAATCGCCTATGTCATTCATCCAATTGGTCATTATAGTTCCTGCAGGGAGAGATGCATCTTTCTGAAGGGAGAACCACCGGATACCACCGATTTCCATCAAGGGTGCCAAGTCAGAGAAGGCCATGTCCCGTGCCGGCGCGTAGCTTAGCTTGCCACCCCGCCACACCAATCCCACTTTGGGGCGGGTCTCGCCGGCCAGACACTGCCGCCAGAAATTCTCGCGTTCCGGTTGCGCTTTCAGATACGGGACAAATTGAAGGCTTTCAGGAGTAGTCTTGAAGGCCGCAGGCAGACTCATGGTGTTGATGTAATGGGTGTAGCCCGTCTCATCGATGGCTTGCCGGATACGAGTGACAACCTCAACACCTTCTGGGGCGCTTTGTTTAAACAGAGGTACCAGTGGTGCGGCCTCCGCGAACTTCACCCGAGCAAATCGCTCCTTGAGCCATACTGCGTATCTGAAACACATGATTGAATCTCCCATCCCCTGCTCCGCATATACCACGATACCGCTCTCCGGGTGCACGTCTTCGCCCCGCCACAAGGGTAAGGTAGTGGATGGGCGATGTTCGGCGGTAGCACGATCGGAGCCCTGCCAACGCAGCTCGTAGCCTTCCCAGCCGGCCAGCCAGTCACCACGCAGGAGGTGCAGCAGGCCGAGGCTATAGCGAGCTTCGGCATAGTCAGGTTTCAGTTCGAGCGCCTTCTTGTAAACCGGAATTGCGGCGTCAAGTTGGCCACCATCCTTGAGGGCTTTGGCGGCGTGGTACCAGATTGTTGGAAAATCAGCCTTGCAGTTGAGGGCGTTCTGGTAGTGGGCAATCGCTTCGGGGTAGCGGCGCAGCTCCTGGCAGCAGGCTGCTGCGTGGTAGTGCGGCTCGTACCAGTTCGGGGCATAGCGGATAGCTTGCAGGTAGTGCGGCAAGGCATCGGTGAATTGCTTTTGCCGGTAGGCCAGCCAGCCCAGGCGGTGGTGAGCAAAAGCGGTTTGCGGGCGGTGTGCCAGGCAGGCAAGCAGGGCTTCGCGGGCGGCTGACTGGTTACCGAGTTCCTCGTGGCATAAGGCCATGCCAACCCAGGCGTCGATGGCAAGAGGCTGCTGCTCCACCACTACCTGATAAAGGGCAATCGCTGATTGCCATTGGCCCGAGGCGCGGTAGGTATGCGCTGCAGTAATGCGATCTTGGCTGGGGTCAGTGGTTGTCATGATGAAATCTGGTCGGTTACATCCTTCTTTTTGCGCAGCACAAACTCGATTGCGCATTCGGCCAGTGGCGTGCGGGTCTGGTCGATCGTGCGGGGCAGCGATTTTTCGCGATAGCCGTGGTCGATGCGGGTGAGCGACAAGATGTCGACCTGCTCGCGGAACTCACCGAGGAGGTCGAGCACATTGACTGACACCGGCGACCAGGAGTTTGACTTGGCGATCGTGAAGCTGATCTTATGATCGCTGTTGAGCCTGCTGGGCCAGATGCCTTGTTCATACAAATCTTCGTCAGGAACGGTGACGACGAGATGCCCTTCCGGTTTGACCACCCGTATCCAGTTCATCAAGGCCTCGCGGGGGTCGCGCAGGTGTTCGAGACAGTGCGATGAATAGAGGAAGTCGAACATGGCATCCGGCACGTTGTCGAGGATCTGACCATCACCGTAGGGTTGGTCGTAGACAAAGACGTTCTGGATCAGCGGGAAGAGTTCCTTGTAGGCGGCCAGGGAATCCGGGCTACCGCCAATGTCGATGCCGTGGCCACGGAAGTAGCGGGTGGCGAAGCGGCTGTCGGCCAAACGGCGCTGGATGGAGATGCCGGTCACCCCGGGCACGTTGGGAAGAAAGGCAACCGGGCCGCTGCTGTCCTGAGCGCGAACCATGAGCCAGCGGTGCTGATCGAAAGCAAGCGTCTTGGGGACGATCACCAGATAGCCTTCGTCGTGGCGTAAAAGATGAATTGCGTGAGTGGCTTCCAGTGGTCGCAGCCGCTCCGCGAGGGCAGCTCGATCTTGCCAACGGCGGGCAAACTCAGGACAAACGCCGGCCTGGAAAGCACCATCGAAGTACATGCGGGCATCGTCGATGACGATGATACTTCGGCTCAGATCGGTCTTGAGCAGCACGGCAAGCACATCAAGCAGCGAATAGCTGTCTTCCCGTGCGGCTGGGTCGGCGTAGGGGGCCATGCCAAAGTCGGCGCCGCCGGTTAAATGCGCGTCCAGGAAATAGAAACCACACGGCAATTGCTTGGCAGCAATGTCAGTCAGAAAGGCAACAAAATGGCCTTGGTGCAGATGCACCTGGGGATGGTCGGCAAAGCGTTGCACGCAATGGGCAAAGAGTGCGGCTTCCTGCTCCACGGAATAGAGCGTCCGGAGGCCCGCCTCAACCGCCCAGACGAGTGAATTACCACGGCCGGTACCGGTTTCGACCAGCGTCTCGATTGCCGACAGCGACAGGATGTGTCGCAGGTTGAAGCGAGTCAGGCTCCCCATTAATACCTCGCATAATTATTGTATGGATCATGAGCCACAGGCTTTGGTCAGCAGCTCCAGATAAGTCTGCTGGGTGCCAGTGGGTAATACTCCCCTCTGCTCCAGCAGCATTACACATCGCAAGGCCAGATCGAACGAACCGTAGCAGAAATGAGTGATCAATGCCAGGTGTTTCAGTTGCTCATCAGACATCAGTTCAGGACGGGAGAAGTCACGGACATAGACGAGATCCGCTTCCAGCAACTGATTCAAGGACCGGGTAGGGTCGTTGTTGATCACAGCCGGAGCGATCGGCCACTTCTTGATCGCCACGAAGCCGTGGGGCAGAAAGCCCTGCCGACGCAGTTGGAGATCAATGTCACCCAGTACCGCCTGATCCTGATAGAGGGGCACAAACGAGATTTCGGTCTGGATAACCACTGTCTCAGCAAGTTTCTTCTCCCCGTTTTGAAACACCGCAAGCTCGCCGCCCTGAACGTCGATCTTGAGGAAGTCAAGATGCCCGATTTCAGCAATATCATCCAGACGGCGGGTCTGGACCGGCACCTGCCGGATAACTTCGCCCAAAGGCCGCAAGGCTTCGAACAAGTTCAAGGTCGTTGGATCAGGTTTGAGCAGGCTCGTCATACCCGATGCCCGGCAAAGATTGAGGGTGTGAGGCTGACCATCACCAACTGTGTATGAAAGATATTGCTCATGGTCACCCTTGCGCCGTACCAACTCCACCAAGGCCTCTTCCTGGGGCTCGAAACCTATCACTGTGCAAAGACGGGCGGCAAGCATCTTCTTGTAAGGTGGATCGCCATCGATCGGGTTCGCCCCGATATCGACCACGGCGGTCAGGCGCGAAGCGCGAAGCAGTTCTGCGAGGGTTGCCGGCGGCGTCATGTTGAGGACATGAATGTGGGTTAAAGATGGAGAGTTCTTCGCTGTCACTTTTGGCAGAGGTTTATCGGTGAGCACAATCGGTTCTCGTTTTCCTTCGCGGTAATCTTGCCACATTTGAGAATAGAGGCGTTCCAGATCCCGCGTAAAGCGGACAGTGTCAAAGAGCGGCGCCGTCAGCCGCCGGCCAGCCAGCCTCACCTGCACGGCAGCCAGCCGCTCTCGGTCAATGGCCAGTTCCCGGGCCAGATCGAAGTATTCGTCCCACGTTTGCGTGACCAATTCCGGCAGGCCTACGGCATGCAGCAGACTGCCAGCCACCCGGCTGGCGAAGGTCTCGCCCATATGTGTAATCAGCGGCACCCCGGCCCACAGGGCATCACTGCCGGTGGTATGGGAGCCGTAGGGAAAGGTGTCCAGCACAAGATCGGCACACTGCAGGCGCTGCAGATGCGTTGTGGGATCGACAACAGGGGCAAATATCAGGCGGGCAGCAGCTACGCCCCGCGCTTCGGCTTCACGGCGGAGATTAATTTTAGCGATTGCGGTGGGTTCCAACAACCACAGCACACTGTCCGGTACGGCGCGCAGGAGCCGGCACCAGACATCAAAGGTCGCGGGATTGAGTTTGTAGCTTTGGTTGAAATTGCAAAATACAAAACCGTACTCAGGCAAGCCTACTGCATCGCGTGAGAAAGGTGCACCGAGCGCGCGACAGCGATCGTTGGGCTGGTAACTGTGGGGCAAAAGCGCCAAGGTTTCGCTGAAATGGGCAGCATGCTCCAGCGGGGTGACGACCTGGTCGCCGATGATGTAGTCGGCAAGGTTGGGTTCGCCGAGCGTTCCTGGGTAGCCGAGCCAACTGACAATCAGAGGAGCGGGTCGAAAGGCGGTTATCCCCAAGCGACTGCCGGCGGTAAATCCTTTGAGATCCAATAGGATGTCGATCCCATCTGCCGTGATCTGTCCCGCCGCGGCTTGATCGGAAAACGTGGAGAGGTCGCGGAAGCACTCACATGCATGAACGACACGCTTGCGGGCAGGATCGTCTATTACGGGACCATAGGCATAGGCAAAAACTGCGAAACGGGACCGATCGTGCTGTTCGAGGACACCGGTCAAGAGCCTGGTTGTTGCGTGATCATAGAAATCAGCGGAGAGGTAACCGATGCGCAGGAGGTCTGAGTTTGAACGCAAAAGGGGATCAAATCTCTCCATTACCGAGGCGCCGTAACCTCTTCGCTGCGCAATGGTCTTGGAGATTTGGTACTGCTGTAGGGCAGTGATGTCCGGGTTTGCAAGTATTTCGAACGGGCTGACGGTTCCTTGATCAGGTATTGAGGCAATCAGGTCCGCTGCACTTGCGCTGCCCTCTGACGAATGCCAGTCGCACAGATAGCTGAGCATGTGGGCGAGTTTCCAGCGCGCCGGACCATGGTCTTGTTGTAAACGAAGAGCTGTCTGATAGGCAGCTCCGGCTTCTGAATACATTTTCAGCTTTTCGTAGATGGTGCCCAGGTTATAATGCAAGTCAGGATTATCAGGAACAATTTCTAATGCGCGGCTATAGGCAGTTACGGCATCCGCATTTCGGCCGCATTCGGCATGCATATTGCCTAAGTTAGTATGGGCGTCAGCGTAGTCAGGCCGAAGAACAAGCATCCGCTGATAGGCTTCGGTAGCCTCAGTGTAGCGGCGTGACTTTTGCAGCAGCAGTCCCAGGTTATATAGGGCGTCAGCATTGTTAGGTAGTACTGCCAGCGACTGTCGATAGGCTGCTTCTGCTTCTGCGTTGCGTACCTGAAGGTGATAGAGAGTACCCAAGTGGTAGTACGCATCAGGATGGTTGGGGTACAGCGCAACGGCTCGGCAGTAGGACGCCTCTGCCTCAGGGAAACGCTGCAGATCACGTAACAGATTACCTAGGTTGCTGTGGGCATCGGCATAGTCAGGTTTTAGGCTAATAGCTTGGTGGAAGTAGGCTTCGGACTCCTTGTGGTTACCTAGGCAACGTGCGCATGCGCCCGCGATGTTCAAGGCCTCTACCCTATTAGGCTCCAGTTTGAGGTATAGCAAAATTTGACCAAGAGCTTTGCTATAATCACGGCGTTCATAGAATAGGACAGCATCGTCCAGCAGGTATTGAGTCGCGGATAACCTTGCAGAATAAGATGTATCAATTTTATCATTTTTTTTGTCGCGACTGCGCACGAAGCCCTATCCTTCTTTCTCTTTCTTCCAATATGAACCATCAAGGAAACTTTTTCAAATAAAAACTCAGCCTCCGAAGCAAGCCTCCTGGAACAAATCAAAAAGATACCGTTAATCAAGTTTCCAGGACCATCGCTCTCCAATACGTTCGGGCTTTCCCCCCTCTGCATCAAAGCTGCTATGCCCCATACAAGCGGATCTCCACGGGTATTGGGCACCCACCTGCATCCCATATACCTTTCGGATTTACCCCCACACCTTCCGGATGACTATCGGGCTTTGAATCTTTTGGCCTTCTCGCCCAAGTGTGCCCTACTATACGTTTCGTGTTCTACAAGCCAGGGTTTCCCTCCCGCTTCATTCAGACCACTCCGAGCAGCAGCCCTTGCGGTTCAGCTAACGGTTCCCGCCATCAGGGTCCGTAGAGTATAGCTCATCTTCTACAGTTGCTAAAAAATAGTTCCACTATTTTAGATAGATGGGTGCCTTGAAAAAGTTCTTGGCACCACAGATTGCTCTTTGACAATAAGTCATGCGTCATGCCACCTCCCGTATTGTCGACGGGATGGCCACCCCGACCGCCTGGAAGATTTTGCCACAGGTACCGAGGCATTCACTCCTTATGGCGAGCGTCTTGCCTTGGTCTTCAATCGTGATCTCCTGCAGGGCCTTGAGATCCTGTTTGACGTCGGCCCATTCGAAACAGTGACCGGCCTTCTCCAGTCTGCGATCCAGTTCCTTCCGGAGAACCAGGGCCAGGAAACTGCAAAAAACGTGACCCCGGATGGTCTCATCCCGCTTATGGAAGATGGGCCGGGTATCCAGAACTGACTTCATATCCCTGAAGACGTGTTCCACCTGCCAGAGTTCCTTGTACTTGAGGGCCACCTGCTCTGCCGTCAAAGTAGTGTTCGTTTTGAGAACCCACTTACCGTCGTACCGTGCTTCCTCTTCGATCTTCTCCTGATTGACGGCGACGGTATCCCGATCCAGTTTCAGGTACTTCCGGTAGCCCTTGTTCCCCACGAGAGACTTCGGATTGGTCTTGAGCTTTTCTGCCAGGGAATCGATGATCGCCTGGCGATCCGCCGCATCCTTGCGAGCCTGCTTCTCATTGAGGCAGACTATGTAGCGGTTCTCTTCCACGATCACCTCCTTGACCTTCAGAGGAGAAGGATCTTTGCCCGATATACCCTCGGGGTGAACCTCCCGGTAACGACCGGCGCGGGAGAGGACATCTTCCTTCACCTCTTTGCTCCTCCTCATCCGGGCGCCCAGGATGTAAGGGATCTTCTCCTCTTCCAGATACGCTATCGTCTCGGCGCTGATCATCCCCCGGTCCGAAACGATACAGATCCGTCCAATTGCAAACCGACTCCGCAATCTCTTGATCACCGGAACGAGCGTCTTAACGTCCGTCGTGTTCCCCGGCCACATCTCGCAGCAGACGGGCTGACCTTGATCGTCCAGGATAACCCCCACTACCATCTGATTGAGGTCGGGACGATGATCCTTGCTGTGGCCCAACTCGCCGATCGTCTCGCCTCCCTCCCCTTCGAAATAAATGGAGGTGGTGTCGAAGAAGACACAATCAAAGCCGCTGAATAAATCCCGACGCGCCAGGAACAGGTCCTCTTCAATCACGTCCTTCGTGCAGCGCGGGGCGAAGGGGGTGCAGTCTTTTTGATCTTCTAGCGCCTCTCCCAGGAAGGCCATCGCCCGGTAGATATGATGCAGAGATATAGTGTCAACCCCGTCGATCACGTAATCCCGATGCCAACGGTCACAGGAACGATCCGAATCGGATACAAAAAGTCGATGCAAAACCGTCAGGAAGATCGCCCGCTCCACATCTAACTCGAACTTCCGGTCCGCCAGAAGCCGACGGATGATCCTGCCGATCCCCAATTCCTTCCAGAGTCTCTCGCAGATCAGAGCCGGTCCAATCTTTTTCGCCTCCGCCCGGATGTTGCTCTTCCCGGACAGGACCAGAAGAACTTTCTCCGAAAATCGGGAAAGGGAGCGTACCAGTCTCTCGATATCACCCTTTTGCTGGATATGATCCATCCTGCCGATGGTGGCGACGACCCGCTGGATGGTCTTGGTTCCTTCCCTTCGGTTCTGGACGATCTGAAGGTACTCATACAGACCGGATTTTTTCACTCTCGCAAACATGAGACGACCTCCTGATTTAGTCACCTCATATTTAGGTAAATAGACTCAATATGTCAATCACCATCAGTTTATTCTGTGGCACCACATTTTTGAGAAAAATCGATTTTTTCAAAGAGCGATTTAACCATTACAAGGGGTTACAAAGACGCCCATTCATGTTGCTGTAGAAGAAAAGTATAGAGTACCTTCATCTCTAAGTAAGTGCGCCCTGCCGGGCGCGTCAAATGAAAGACCCCGTCTCTCATAGAGAGGCGGGGTCTTTGTTTAGTTGTTAATAAACCCTCGGAAAGTTGAGGGATAGGGGTCTTGGCCGATGTATGGCTGTTGTCCCCTATTTCTTGCTTGGTTTAGGCGATGAAGCTAAAGTCAGCAGCAACCAGACCGGCGACAGAAGTCAAACCTGAGAATGTAACCAACTGAGTCGCTGTAGATTCACCAGCCGCCAGTGCTGCAGTTACACCACCGGCCTGTGAGTCATTGATCAAGTAGAGATAACTGTTTGTTCCATTCGTCCAAGCCACCAAGAAATCACTATTTGCAGTGAATGCTGTCGTCTCAGTTAGTGCGGTGGAGCCACCAGCCACAATTGCCGTAGTCACTGCTGCGATATCTGCATAAGTCGCATCAAGAACAAGTATATTCGTGGCTGCAGCTATAGTAGTAGCTGTTGCCGTTAGCGCATGCTGAACTACCGGGGTTGCAGCCGCTGTGACAGCACCATTGTTACCGTTCGATACCAAAGAACCCGCTTGCGCCGTAATTGATATCGACAGTATGTCTGATGCAGGGGTGAAACCAGTAATCGTGTCTACTGTTGTCGAAGTTCCAGGAGCCAGTATAACCGTATCAGCACTCGTTGAAGTCAGTGTGATGGCATCTGCACCTGCTCCACCTGTGATCGTGGCAGCACCGGATCCGGTTGTTACTGTGTCAACAGCCGTGTTACCAACATATGTAAGCGTACCCGTTGTTGTATTGGCAGCAATGTTCAACGTCAGAGCCTGCACAGCCGAGTTGGTGAAGCTCAGGTTTGCACCTGCAGCAATCAGTGTATTACCTGACAGTGTGTAGGCGTTTGCGGTGCCAGAACTTGTAACGGTAATGACTTCAATACCGGATACACCATCAAGATCAGTCACCGCAGTGTCATCGGTGATGGTCAGTGTGTCGGTACCAGAACCGCCAACAATAGTGTCCGCAACTGTCAGGTTGGCGCCCATTATGATGGTGTCATTACCATTGCCCGCGTTAATAGAATCGGCACCAGTACCGGCTGTAATTGAATCCTTTATGGATGTACCGGTAAAGGTACCGCCGTTGCCGAGGGTTACGGTGATGTAATCATTATCATCGTTACCCAACGCGACACCTGTAGCAGTACCGTAGGTGACTGCCGAGAAGGACAGGCCTGAGAAGTTGTTTGTGACCGCAGTCAAGGTACCCAAAGCGATAACCGCATTGCCTGCCGCTATGGAGTTGATGGCCAATGTATCACCGGTCAGCAGCGTGCCGTCCAATGTGGTTGTACCACCAGCAGTAACGATCAGCTGCTCGATGCCTGCTCCAGTGACGATATCTTCGTAGGCGGCAATCAGGTTGTTCGCATCCAGCCCAGAAGCTGTCAAAACCAAGGTGTCAGCGGTGCCGGCACCGGCATTGATCGACATACCGACTGCGATGGTCGCAGTTCGGATAATGTCATCTCCGGCACCGGTAGAAATCACGTCGGCATCGCCGCCGCCCGTAATGTTGTCGTTTCCAGTTCCCGTAGTAATAGTGTCGACAGCCGTTCCGCCAACAACCGTATTATTTCCATTGCCGATCGTCACGCTATTCGCACCGTTAGCAGTGGTGATTACAAAGTCGATATCCGCGCTGCTCAGGCCAGTTGCTCCGGTCAGAGTCAAGGCAAAGTCGGTAGCCTGAATCAAACCACTACCGTCTGAATCCATGACCATCTGCTGGGTGACTGTGTTGAAGGCATATTGGCCAGGTCGATTCGTCACCGCAGGTACTGCACCCGTACCGGACAGCAGTGATAGAATATCCGAGTTGGTGGTTACATCACCCTTGTCCGTAGCATCAAATGTCATCGCTTCCGTGGCGGTCGCCATCGTGATCTGGATATGATCTGTGCCCGACACAAAGTCAGTGATGGTATCCGGGGTCGCGTTTGTACTCACTAAACCCGCGGCTGCGTTTATGGAATTGCCAAGGGCGAATTTAAAGATGTCGTTGCCATCGCCACCTGTCATTCTATCTGATCCGAGCCCACCCGTGATTATATCATTACCCGCACCGCCGCTGATCGTGTCGTTTGCCGCACCACCTGCCAGCGTGTCCGCGCCAGCACCACCAGTTACGCTGAACTTGGTGGTAGTGGAGGCGTTACCGTTGGTGATGTTTATCGTGTCTTTGCTGTCGGTGATGAGCGACCCGTCCAGACTGATGGTCTGCGCGGTTGTACTCGTAATAGTGGTAGAGACATTCAGGGTAATTATTTCAGCGGTGGTAGTCGCCTTACCAAATGCCGTTCCCAACGTGACGTTCTCAACCTTGGTAACCTTGTTAAAATCAATCGCTGCAGCTGTCGTTGATGAACCAGTATTGGCATTGTTTACAATAACGGTATCCGTACCTGCTCCGCCGTTTATACTGTCATTAGTATCAATGGTAAAGGTATCGTTAAACTTGAACGAGTCGTTACCCAATCCACCAGCCACACTTTCATTAACGGCACCTTTGGAGACATAGTTGACACCGACTGCGGTACCCGAACCATCAACAGCAGATCCAGTAGCATCCAGATTGACCGTAGCGATACCCGTCGCATCGAAATAACTCGAAAGCGTTGCAGTACCAGCCAAGGTCAGGTTCTCAACACCTCTGACGTTCATGAAGGCTACATCGAGTACTGCGCCTGTTGTGATGGTGTCTGTATTGTCACCACCCTGGATGGTATCAAGATACGACAGGTTGGTGCCCATGGTGAACGTGTCGTTTCCGGCGCCGCCTGTCAAGCTGTCACCTAATGTCCCATTACTACTGCCAACGATCGTATCCGCACCAGCGCCGCCGGTTACAATCAGTGCTCTGGCTGAAACTCCGGTAATCGTCAGGTTTTCGTAATCGGCCTGCATGACGTTGTCAGCATCAACCGTACCCGCATCCAAAGCGGTTGCATCGATGGTCAGTGCCTTCGTAGCCGTTGCGTAACTGGTCAGGTCCAGGGTAAGGTCCTTACCTGCTATCTTACTGCCGCTAGCTGCATCACCGTTATCGAGGACGTTGATCGTGTCTACGAGAGTGATCAGCCCCGAAGTAGTAACCGTGGTGCTGTCCGCCGTGATGTTCAGGGTATCCGTACCCGTGCCGCCGGTAATGGTCGTGGAAGCAAAGTCTGCCCCCTTGCCGTTTACCGTTAATGCGACGTTCGCGGAGTTGACTACCTTGTCGCCAGCATCAACCAGGACAGTCGTAGCATTTGTGTAACCGGTCGCAAGAGTCAGTGTTTGTGCAAGATTATCGACTGTTGCCATGTCAATCGTGGTGAATGACAGGTTGGAGGTCAATGTGGCCGATGAGCCAGAGCCTGAAAGGGAAAGGGTTTCAATGTTTGTGATATTGGTAAGACCTGTTCCGTCCAATGCGGTCACGCTCAGGATGTCGTTGCCAGCACCACCGTCGATCGTGTCGCCCGATGTCAGGGCAGTACCCATGCTGAACGTGTCATCGCCGTCACCGCCGATAAAGTTATCGTTACCACCTGCCGTACCATCGATGGTGTCATTACCGGCACCGCCGTTGATGATGTCGTTTGCCGTACCGCCGGTCAGATTGTCGGCACCGGCACCGCCCGTGATGTTCAGTACCTTGGTGGCAGACGCACCCGAAACCGTGAGATTCTCATAGTCGGCATTCATTGCCCCGTTTGAGTCAACCGTACCACCATCCAAGGCGGATCCATCGATCGTCAGGGCCGTAGCGTATGCTCCCAGTGTCAACGTAACGTCCTCACCGGCAGGCTTGCTTCCGCCTGCAGCGTCATCACCGTAGTCCACAATAGTTACCGTATCTACGGCCGTGATTGCACCTGCGAAGGTAACGGCACTCGTGCTGGCCGTAACTTTCAGCGTATCGGTACCTGTGCCACCGGTAACCGTGACTGCATCATCGCTGGAAAATTCCACAGTTAGCGCTACATTGGCGCCGCTATTACTAACTATATCGCCGGCATCCGTCTTGACCGTAGTCGCATTTGTGTAACCGCTGTTAAATGTTACTGTACTGACGTCGGTACCAGGCGTGACGTCAAAGGTCGTCGGGGCAACATTGGCTGCCAGTGTCACATTGTTCGCACCTGTGATCTGCAAGACTTCCACGTTGGTCACGTTGGCCAAGGTAGTGGCTGCTGCAATGGTCGTGGCAATGCTCAAGGTATCAGTGCCTGCACCGCCATCAATGGAATCTGCCGAGGTAAAGTTGTCGGCCGACAATACAATCGTGTCATTGGCGCTTCCACCGGTAACCGAAATAGCGGTGGTGTCATTGGTGGTGATTTTGAATGCAGCGGTCATTCCACTGGCATCAACTCGGGTGATCGTGTTCGTTGCTGACTCTGTTAGGGTCAGCTTCTGATCGCCAGTAGCCGTGATAGTCTTGAGGGCATCATCAGCTAACACAATCGTATTGGCGGCGGTGCTGGAAGTGATGTTAATTGTTTCCATCCCATTCGCGGTAAAGGTACCTGCGGTCTGGCCGCCCAGCGCCAGGGCTTGTACATCTGTCGTGCCACTGGTGCTTTTAGTATAAGTCAGCTTCAAGCTTGCTGCACCGTTGTTCATCTGGGCATTGACAAAGTTGGCCAAACCCGTAAACTCGACGCTCGCGGTAGAAGCGCTGCCCGTCAAACCTACCTTAGTTAGGCTGCTGTCCGCCAGGCTCATATCAAAAACGGTACCGCCAGCAGTGGAATAATCCGATACAAGAACATTTTCGATACCACTGTAAGTGACCGAGTTGGTCGTCACGCCGCCTGTACCCGTAACAGAGGCATTGACGGTATCGGTGCCCGTCCCGCCGGTCAGCTGGTCGCCTGCCTGAAGCGTGCTGGCTCCCGCTGTCGTACTCACAACACCATTGAAGTTATCGTTACCAGAACCGCCCGTAAATAGGTCCGTAGCGCTAGTGAGCGTGAAAGTCTGGCCACTGACGACAGGGTCAGAAATGACCACATTGCCACTTGATGCTGCAACATTGTAGCTCGAATCAAGCAAGTTAACCTTGAAGCCTTCGAACCCCTCTGCCGTGCCATCGCTTACGGGAGTGACAGTAAAGGTTGCGGTGGACTGTCCGGCCAAAATAGTCACCGAACCGGTATTGGACAAGAAGTCGGCTGCTGTGGCTGCCGCGACTGCCGTACCAACTGTCGTACCAGCAATTTCGTAGTTTAGGGTTGTATTTGCTGCAACCGCTCCCGCGAGGGAGGTAACCGTGAATGTAACAGAGTTCCCTTCAGTGGTACTGGAAGTAGATGCTGCTATCGAGTAGAGTGCGGTTGGGGGGGTAAGGGTCGGGGTAAGGGTTGTGCCGCCGGCGGTGGTCGAAACTGCGGCACCACCCAGTGTGGCAGCGCTTAAACCGGTCAAAACCAGAAAGGCGGAACCGTTAGAGAAAAAAACATCAGTTCCATTCGTATCGTCCTGCGGGGCAATGGTAGCAACCAATGTTGAACCGGAATAAACCAAAACACTTGTGCCGGATACTTGAAACTTATAGTCCGAAGAAGCACCAGCAAGTTGAATATTGTCAACGTTTCCGTCAATCGTAACAGCTGTGGCCGCAGCGGCTAAATTGAGCGTTTCTGCTCCCGTGCCGCCAAAAACCTGCAAACTATTATTAATTGTAATTGTGTCACCGGCTGTGAGAAATAATTTTGCCATCGTGAGTTCTCCTTTAGCTTAATTGTTTTATAAAGTAAATTTCACTTATCATCAGAAATTTCATTACAGTATCCAACCCGTGTTAAAAGCTGCATTTGCAGATGTCATATTGAAAATAGTAGCATCCAGGGCGGGATCAATGCCGGTTAGGGTAACATGGATGATGTTGCCTGTACTGGCATCAGTACTGTTTACAACCACCACGCCATCACTACCTGACGCATTCGTTAGAGTCTTGGTGTTAAAGAAAGCATCCGGGAGGTTGACCTTGTCGCCCGCGGAAAAATGGCTCAGCGTATAATCATAGTTGCCGGCGTCAAAGTTTACGGTTTCGTTCCATCCATAAACATTGGTAGTACCGGCTGCTTCAACAGACGCACTGTTCGTCATGTCATAATGCAAAGGCGCAACCAAGCGATTCTCTACAGTCGCATGACCCTGGTCGTGTTCCCAACCGGTCCTCACGGTGCCGAGCTTCACCGCGGCAGCAACATCGGTATTGGCGGCCAGGTATCCGGCATCGCCACCGGCCGCAACAAAAGCCTGGTAGGCGGAATTAGCTTGCAGGGTAGTCATGTTGGTTAAGCGGGTAGGTTCGTTGATACCATTCAGCAGATAATGCGCCAAGCCGCTGGTATACACAGCGCTTCCCGTGTGTACGATCTTGGCCACATCGGGGTTGGCATCGAGGTAAGCCGCTTCATTGTAGCCAGCCGGTGCAGTGGCAAATTGACGTCCCTCCGCAAGGCCGTTATTTATGTAGTGCTGCCAAGCGGTAGCATACGTGCCGGCATTCACGGCAGCTGCCACATCTTTATTGGCGGCAAGATAGGCCGCTTCGTTAAATGTACTGTAGTGTGAGTCCGTGGGAGCTAGGAGGCGAAGTTCTGCCTGACCATTGCTTACCCAGTGCTGCCATCCACTTGTGTAAGCACCACTCTTCACGGCAGCTGCTACATCAGGATTTGCTGCCAAATATGCACTTTCATTAAAATTCGCCATTAATTCCACCTCCCTTATGTTTTACCTATTAATCGTTTGCAAAAATCAAACTGGTTTAAAAAATTGTTAGTCAGATATTCAACCCCGCCCTTCTTTTTAATTTTTCTACCCTCCTCTCATAAGTTTTAAACCAATTTCCTTTATATCTATATTTGGCGATCTGATTTTAGACCGCATAAAATGCTCGGATTGATAAAAGAATATACGCATTCTCCGCTTAGCATCCATATTGGAAGTCACTCTATATTAGGTAAAAACATATTGTCAAGAGATTTTTTATATTTTTCCATGCCAATGTGAACAAAATCACACCCCTTGGTGCGATTAAAGAATGGATTCGTCAAGGTATCTCTTAACGAGACCTTTGCACAACTCAGCCACACATTTCTTCCCGTGCCACTGATTTGCCGTGAAAAAATTATAGTTATTCAAAGTCAACATATTGTAATTATTTATATTTGTCTTGTAATTTGTTAGTTTTTCTCATTAACGTCCGGTTAGGAATTTGCATAACTGGTTAAGATTTTTAGTTTTTCTCATACGTTTTGTTTTGGTGAAAAAAATTGCATCCACTTAAAGAAAAAGCTTGACATATCATGTAGTTAGCGGCGCGATTTTTTCG
>CAIYDQ010000079.1 GCA_903925075.1 uncultured Geobacter sp. | reverse complement strand
GGTTCGGTCGACCTGGCGCGCCTGGCCGGCCTGGAGCCCGCCGGGGTGATCTGCGAGATCATGAACGACGACGGCAGCATGTCGCGCATGCCGGAGCTGAAGAAGTTCGCCAAAGAGCACGGCATCAAGGTCTGCACCATAGCCGACCTGGTCGCCTATCGCCTGAAGCACGAATCGCTGGTCAGGAGGTCCGTGGACGTGGCGCTCCCCAGCCAGTTCGGCGCCTTCAGGGCGGTCGCCTTCGAAAACGACATCGACAAGCTGGAGCACGTCGCCCTGGTGAAGGGCGAGATCAACGGCGACAAGCCGGTCCTGGTGCGGGTCCACTCCGAGTGCCTGACCGGCGACGTGTTCGGCTCCGTCCGCTGCGACTGCGCCGACCAACTGCACGCCGCCATGGCCGCCATCGAGGCGGAAGGGGCAGGGGTCATCCTCTACATGCGCCAGGAAGGGCGCGGCATCGGCCTGATCAACAAGTTGAAGGCCTACGCGCTGCAGGATCAGGGGCACGACACGGTGGAGGCCAACCTGGCGCTCGGCTTCAAAGCCGACCTGCGCGATTACGGCATCGGGGCGCAGATCCTGGTCAACCTCGGGGTGAAGAAGATCCGGCTGATGACCAACAACCCCAAGAAACTGGTGGGGCTGCAAGGATACGGAATCGACATCGTCGAGCGGGTGCCCATCGAGATCGCGGCGTCCAAGAGCAACGTCAAGTACCTGCAGACCAAGCGCGACAAGATGGGGCATTTGTTGGAAAACATTTAATCATAATCGTCGATTCGGAGGGCTTATGCCAAAGTTCATAGAAGGAAAACTCAACGCCGACGGGCTCAGCTTCGGCATCGTCGTCGGGCGTTTCAACAGCTTCATCGGCGAGCGGCTTCTTGAGGGAGCGCTCGACGCCCTGGTCCGCCACGGCGCGGACGACGCGCAGATCACCGTAGTGCGGGTGCCGGGGGCTTTCGAGATCCCGATCGCCGCCCAGAAGCTGGCCAAAAGCGGCAAGTACCAGGCCCTGATCTGCCTGGGCGCCGTGATCCGCGGCTCGACCCCCCATTTCGATTACGTATCCTCCGAGGTTTCCAAGGGGATCGCCCACGTCTCGCTGGAAACCGGCGTGCCGGTAGCCTTCGGCGTGCTCACCACCGACACCATCGAGCAGGCCATCGAGCGGGCGGGGACCAAGGCGGGGAACAAGGGGTTCGATGCGGCCATGACCGCCATCGAGACCGCCAACCTTTTCAGGGAGATCGATAATTGAGCAATCGCAGAGAGGGGAGAGAGCTTGCCTTGCAGGCTCTCTACTCAAAAGACCTGGTGCAGGACGCCAACTTCGCCCTGAAGCGGATCATCGAGAGCTTCGCCGAGGGAGAGGAGCCGACCCTGGAGGTCAATTCCAAGGCCTACGCCTTCGCCTCCGAGTTGGTGAACGGCGTCATCGCCCATCTCTCCGAGATAGACGCCCGCATCTCAGAGAAGTCCAAGCACTGGAGCATGTCGCGCATGGCGCGGGTGGACCTGAACATCCTGCGTCTGGCCGTCTTCGAGCTGCTCTTTCGCACGGACATACCCAAGAACGTCACCATGAACGAGGCGATCGAGGTGGCGAAGAAATTCGGCTCCGAAGACTCGGCCTCCTTCGTCAACGGCATTCTGGACGAGATCGCCTCCAGCGTCACCGACAAAGAGTAAGCAATCCTAAGCACGGCATCTAGCCGCAAAAAAGCGCAAAAAGCACAAAAAAAATCGTAGGCACTTTTGCCGTGGCGTTTTCCAGCATTCACAGTTGTTTGACGCTTGGCTTTAAGGTTTAACCTTTTGTGCTTTTTGTGCTTTTTTGTGGCTAAACGTTTGTCGCTTTGGTCGTTTTTTGAATTTTTTGCATTTTTTTGTGGCTAAAGCTTTTGAGCGAGGAATTATGAAAGAGATAAAGATAGGCCTGCTCGGTTTCGGCACCATCGGAGCCGGAGTGGTGAAGCTTTTGCACGAGAACCGCTCCCTGATCGCGGAGAAGACCGGCGCCCTGATTTCCCTGAAGAGCATCGCCGATCTGGATATCACCACCGACCGCGGCGTCAACGTGGAAGGGATCGCGCTGACCCGCAACGCGGACGAGATCCTGACCGATCCCGAGATCTCGGTGGTGATCGAGCTGATCGGCGGCTATGAGCCGGCGCGCAGCTTCGCGCTGAAGGCGATCGCTCACGGCAAGCACCTGGTCACCGCCAACAAGGCGCTGCTCGCGGTGCACGGCGAGGAGATCTACGCCGCCGCCAAGGCCAACGGCGTCGAGGTGCTGTTCGAGGCGGCGGTGGGCGGCGGCATCCCGGTGCTGTCGGCCATCAAGGGGAACATGGCGGCCAACCGCTTCTCCACCGTGCTGGGCATCGTCAACGGCACCTGCAACTACATCCTCACCCGCATGACGCAGGAAGGCGCGGATTTCACCGAGGTGCTGAAGAGCGCCCAGGCCTTGGGTTACGCCGAGGCCGACCCCACCTTCGACATCGAGGGGGTGGACACCGCTCACAAACTTTGCCTGCTCCTTTCGCTTTGCTTCGGCACCAAGGTGGACCTGAAGGACATCTACTGCGAAGGGATCACCTCCGTCTCCTCGGAAGACGTCGACTTCGCCAAGTCCTTCGGCTATCGCATCAAGCTTCTGGCGATCGGCAAAAGGGACGGCGACCGGATCGAGGCGCGGGTGCATCCGACCATGATCCCCACCGATTATCCGTTGGCCGACGTGCACGGCGTCTTCAACGCCATCAGGCTCACCGGCGATTTCCTCGGCCCGGTCATGTTCTACGGCAGGGGTGCGGGGATGGACGCTACGGCCAGCGCCGTGATCGGGGACGTGGTGGATCTCGCCCGCAACCTGGGCGCCGGCATCTCCAGGCGCTGCGCGCCGCTTGGCTATCTGGACGAAAAAGTGGGGGCGCTGGCCATCAAGCCGATCGGCGAGATCGTCAGCAAGTATTACATCCGCTTTCAGGCGCTGGATCGGCCCGGCGTTTTGGCCAGGATCGCCGGCGCGCTCGGCGCCAGCGGGATCAGCATCGCCTCCATGGTGCAAAGCGCCAGGAGCGCCAGCGAGACCGTGCCCATCGTGATCATGACCCACGAGGCGCGCGAGTCCGACGTGCGCCGGGCGTTGTCCGAGATCGACGCCTTCGAGGTGATCCGCGACAAGAGCAACTTCATCAGGATCGAGGACAATCTGGAATAGCAAACGAAAAAAATGCCCCTCCCCCGTGAAGGGGAGGGGCATTTGTCGAGGAATATCGCCTGCATCCAGGTTACCCCAAAGCCTGTCTTTGGTTTTCCTCCGTGTACCTCCGAGTACCTCTGTGGTCCAAGCTTTCAGCCGTTATGCCGCGGCCTTGGCCTCGTACCCCGCCACTATCCCGCGGTAGTGCTCCTCCAGCCCAGCCTTAGCCTCATCCTCCGCCCTCTGGTAACCGGCCGCGATCTCGTCGCGCTTTGCTTCGGGTATCAACCGCTCCGCCAGCGGATAAAGGATCTCGTCCTCCTTGCTGATGTGCTCTCGCAAAAGCTCCAAGTAGCCGAAGGCGTTGTCCGCGATCGCCTGGTCCTGCCCCGCCTCGCCGTTCAGCGCCCGCGTGGCCGCCTCCTCCAGCGCCCGCACGAACTCGCGTCCCTGGTCGTGCTCCATCAGCATCGCCGCCACCGGACTGTTGGCCCGCGGCATGCCGTTTTCGATCAGCGCCTCGAAAAGGATGTCCTCTTCCTTGGCATGGTGAAATCGGTCGGCATAATTCCTGATGAAATCAACGCCGTCCAGATAAAAGCGGTAATCTCGGCAGACGCCCTGCGCGGTCAAAAGCGCCATCTTCTCCAGCAACGCCAGCATCCTCAGTATCAACTGATGCTCGTCCTTGAGCTTTTGGGTGATGTCCCGTTTCATGGCTAGCTCCTCCTGGCTCCATCGACGCCGATCACCGCCGTCTCCAGCGGGATTTCCTTGCCCGACTGGGCCAGGGCCTGCTTGACGATCACGTCCAAGCCGCGGCAGCAGGGAACTTCCATGATCGCCACCGTGACGCTCTTCACATCGTTCTGCCGAAAGATCGACGCCAGCTTCTCCACATAGGGGGCGGTGTCATCCAGCTTCGGGCAGGCGATCGCCACGGCCTTCCCCTTCAGCAGGTCGCTGTGGAAGCTCCCCAGGGCGAATGCCACGCAGTCGGCCGCGATCAGGATGTCGCTGTTCGCAAACCAGGGAGCCGTGGGCGGCACCAGGTGCAGCTGGATCGGCCACTGCCTCAGTTCCGACGCTGCCTTTTCCGTGCTGGCGTTCTCCGTCGTTTCGGTTCTCTCGATAACCCTAGCCATGCTTCCCTGGCAACCACATCCTGAATGTCCCATTGTGTGTCTCCTTTAGTTGTGAATCCGGTTATTTGTTGTTGGTTAGTTTGTTCGTCGCGTCTGTAGCTGCCGTCGTTTGGCTTGAACCATCCAACAGGCCGCTACTTCCAGTCAAGCTTGTGCTTTTTGCCCAAGATAGTCATTGATTTCTTTTTCTATGGCCGCTTCGTTCTCCTTGGAAAGGCCGTGAATGGAGACCACGTCCTTCAACAAGCAGATCCCGACTTTGCAGGTGACGCAGCCGATCTCGTAGCGGTTGAGGATTTCTCCGATCTCCGAGTACTTCGCCATCACGTCCTGAATCGCCATTTCTCCCAGACCGTTTTTGAATTCCATGTGCTCCCTCCCGTGTCTTCGTTGAACTGAAGATAGCGCCGTTCGGAGCAAATGTTCATGACATTGGTCAAGATTCTGCAAAAGCATTTTAAACACGGAGCAAGGGACCAAGGGGGGGAATCTAAGGTCATTTAGTTGAGAAACCCTATTTGGGGGACACCGGATTGGGAGTGGGTATTGTGTTCAGGCCACTGCTTTGTTTTTCCGCTGCGTGAGTTGCTCACCTGCTTCGTGTTTAAAAGAGAGCCGTTCGGGAATCTGTTGACCTGGTTGCGAATCTGCGTAAACTATGGGCTGGAAAAACCACTTTTTGCCGCCGGGAGGTTGCCATGGAACCCGATCTGAGGTCGCAGATAAAAGCGCTGGAGCGCTCCTTTCCACCGCTTCCGCCTGAAAAGGCTGAGCTTTTTCAGCGGGCCCAGCGGGAGCTCGCCGCCTCCGGCATCGACGAGCGCGTGGTGAGCGTCGGGGAAGAGGCGCCGGACTTCACCCTGCCGAACGCAGTGGGGAGGCCCGTGACGCTCAGCGCCGCCCTGCAGGCCGGCCCGGTGGTGGTCACCTTTTATCGCGGCATCTGGTGCCCCTACTGCAGTTTGCAGTTGCAGGCCTACCAGCGAGCGCTCCCGCAGATCTTGAAGCTGGGCGCCTCGCTGCTGGCAATTTCCCCGCAGAGCCCTGACAAGTCGCAGGCCACGCTCTTGAAGAATTTCCTGCAGTACGAGGTGCTGAGCGACTTGGGCAACCAGGTGGCGCGTCGATTCGGCCTGGTCTACCAGGTACCCGGATGGGTGCGGGAGCTTTATCTCTCCTTCGGCAGCGACCTGCCCGCCTTCAACGGCGACCTCTCCTGGGAGCTGCCGATTCCCGGCACCTTCGTCGTCGGCCTTGACGGCCGCATCGAGCTTGCCTATGCGGACAGCGACCCGAGCAACAGGCTGGAACCCAAGGCGATCCTCGATGCGCTCAAGGCGCTGGCCGACAAACCCACCTCAAAATGAACCCTCGTGCGCTTGCGGTCGACCGATCCGGCCGGAATGTTCAGCTCAAAGAGGCGCCTCCATAAAATGAAAATCCTCCCTATCCCGAGCATCGACCCTAACAAGAGGGGAAAGGAGCGCTCGTACCTTTGAGAAAATCTGCACCATCCCTTTGCCTTAAATTTTCATTTATGCTAAAAGATGAAAGCTGATTTATGTCGATCCTTTCAATGGCAATATTAGGAGGAAGGGCAGATGGCCGGGAAAAACGCAGCCTCGCCTGCAAATTCGGAATGGCTGACACGACGCAAACGGATCGATCCACTATTGGCTGCTGCCGGTTGGAAGGTGGTTCCCTTTGAGACTGCCAAAAACCTGATCGACTGTCATTGCTGCGCCATCGTCGAATATCCCACCGACAACGGCCCTGCAGATTACGCGCTTTGCGCCGATGGGAAAATACTGGGCATCGTTGAAGCCAAGAAACTTTCTCTCGGCCCGCAGAACGTCCTGACCCAAGCCGAACGTTATTCCAAAGGTGCTTCGTCAAATCCACTCAACTTCAGACCCCATTACATCCCCTTTCTATACTCGACCAACGGAGAGGTTATCTGGCATCAGGACATTCGCCACCAGTCCAACCGCTCCCGACAAATTGCCGCGTTTCACACCCCGGCCGCGCTTCAGGAAAAGCTGCTCAGCAATTTCGAGGCATCCTGCAAGGCGCTCTTGGCTCTGCCCAACTGCCATAGCCGACTGCGCGACTATCAGATAGATTGCAATACGGAAATCGAAAAAGCGATAGACAAACGGAAACGCAGCATGCTCGTGGCGATGGCTACCGGCACCGGCAAGACCTTCACCATGGTAAACGAAGTCTACCGCCTGATGAGATCCGGCGTCGCCCGGCGTGTCCTCTTCCTTGTCGATCGGCGCGCCCTGGCGGCCCAGGCCGTGCGATCGTTTGCGTCCTTCGAGCCGGAACCCGGACAGAAATTCGACAAGCTCTACGAAGTCTATAGCCAGCGCTTTCAGACTGGGGATTTCGACGAAGACGAAAAATTTGACTCCAAACTGCTCCCCAACAGTTACCTGACCGCTCCCGGACCCGGCACAACCTTTCTTTACGTCAGCACCATCCAACGCATGACTATCAACCTCTTCGGCAAGGCGGCGGCATTCGTCAGCGAAGAAGGGGAGGGCGAAGGCGAGGATGACGCCCAAGAGCTTCCCATTCCCACACACGCCTTTGACGTCATCATCGCCGACGAATGCCATCGGGGCTACACCGCCCAGGAACTTGCCCTTTGGCGGGCGACTTTGGACCATTTCGACGCCATCAAGATCGGACTCACCGCCACTCCCGCCGCCCATACGACCACCTATTTCCGGGATGTGGTATTTCGCTACGAGTACGAACGAGCGGTGCGCGAAGGGCACCTGGTTGACTATGACGTGGTTGCCGTCAGGTCGGACGTGCGGATGAACGGCGCATTTCTGAAAGAGGGAGAACTGGTAGGGCTGGTGGACACCGACACCGGTTCGGAGCGGATGGACTACCTGGAGAACGAGCGTGGCTATGACGTTTCTGCCGTGGAAAAAAGCGTTACCATCCCGGATTCCAATCGAAAGATTCTCCAGGAAATCAGGAAGTACGCGCTGGAACACGAAGCGCGCTACGGACGCTTTCCCAAGACTCTGATTTTTGCCGCTAATGACCTGCCTCACACTTCCCACGCCGACCTGCTGGTCGAGATGACATGCGATGTCTTTGAACAAGGTGACGGCTTCGCGAGAAAGATCACCGGTCGGGTCGATCGTCCATTGCAGCGCATCCGGGAATTCCGCAACCGCCCGCTGCCCTCAGTCGCGGTGACCGTGGATCTGCTCTCCACCGGCGTGGACATTCCCGACCTGGAGTTCATCGTCTTTTTGCGGCCGGTCAAGTCCCGTATCCTTTTCGAGCAGATGCTGGGACGCGGCACACGCAAAGGCGAGAAATGGAAGGACAAGTCACATTTCACCGTGTTCGACTGCTTCGACGGCACGCTGCTGACGTATTTCCGCGATGCCACCTCGATAACGGCAGAGAAGCCTGCCCCGAAAAGCAGGACCATCGTCGAAATCATCGAAGACGTCTGGCAGAATCGGGACCGCGACCACAATATCCGCTGCCTGGTCAAGCGGTTGCAGCGCATCGCCAAGGAGATGTCCGGCAGGGCGCGCGAAGAATTTGCCGCCTTCATTCCCGACGGAGACATGGACAAATATGCCGAAGGTCTGCCAGTCGCGCTGAAAAAAGACTTTGCCGGCACCATGAACCTGCTCCGCAACAAGGCCTTCCAGAACCTGTTGGTCAACTACCCCCGACCGGAACGGACCTTTCTCAAGGGGTACGAGGCCCAGGATCGAGTGTCGAGCGTCTGGATGGTGCGGGATGCCGATGGCAACGATTACAAACCCGATGACTATCTGACCGCTTTCAGCCGCTACATAACCGAGCACGAGAACGATATCGAAGCGGTGAGCATCCTGCTTTCCCGACCTGCCGGATGGGGGATGGAAGCGCTGACCGAGCTTCGCCAGAAGCTGGTCGCCGCCCCGTTGCGCTTCAGCGAAGACAAGCTGCAAAAGGCCCATGAGTTGACCTATCATAAGGCGATGGTTGACATTATCTCCATGGTGAAGCATGCTGCAAAAAACGAAGAAGAGCTGTACACCGCCCAGGAGCGGGTGCAGCGGGCTATGATGCGGATCACCGGCGGCCAGGCGTTCACGCCGGGACAGATGGAATGGCTGGACCGAATACGCATTCATCTCGTGCAAAACCTTTCCATAAGCCGAGACGATTTCGAAGACATCCCGGTATTCTCCCACTTCGGTGGCTGGGGGCAGGCCAACAAGGCTTTTGCGGGCCTGCTCCCGGAACTTCTCAAGAAAATTAACGAGGCAATTGCGGCATGAGTGATGTTGTAGGCAAGTTGTGGGGCTTTTGTCATACCCTGCGCCATGATGGTGTCGATTACGGAGATTACATAGAGCAGTTGACCTATCTGCTCTTTTTGAAGATGGCGGACGAGCGGGAAATCGATCTGAAGCGGATTTCGTGGCTGAACGAAAAAGGCGAAAACGTCACAACCGATTGCAGTTGGCCGGCCTTGGAGTCGAGAGCGGGGACTGTTTTACTCGACCACTTCAGCGACGTGCTCCGCGCTTTGAGCCGCCAAAGCGGGCTTCTCGGTGACATCTTCGCCCAGTCCACTTCCCGGTTCAGCAATCCGGTCAATTTGAAAAGGATCGTCGCCTTGATCGACGAGGAGGAATGGACCGGCCTGGATGTGGACGTGAAGGGCGCTGCCTTCGAGGGGCTCTTGGAAAAGGCCGCCAGCGAAGGGAAGAAAGGGGCGGGACAGTATTTCACCCCGCGGGTGCTCATCCAATCCATCGTTCGGGTCATGCGTCCGGATCCTCGCGGCAAGTCGGAATTCAAAGTCAGCGATCCGGCCTGCGGCACCGGCGGTTTTCTGGTCTGCGCCTATGAATGGCTGGTGCTGGAGAGCAAGGGTGCCTTCGACAGAGCCGAGGCCAAGCGGATCCGCAAAGCCACCTACTACGGACAGGACCTGGTGCAGCGCCCGCGGCGGTTGGCCCTGATGAATCTTTACCTGCACGGCGTCGAACCGCAGATCTACATAGGGGACACGATTTACGAAGCCCCGCGCGACGAGCGCTACGACGTAATTCTCACCAATCCGCCCTTTGGAACCAAAGGCGCCAACCAAGCTCCCGAGCGTGACGACTTCACCATCGAAACGAGCAACAAACAGCTCAATTTCGTTCAGCATGTGATGAATACCCTCAAGCCCGGCGGTCGAGCGGCCATGGTGCTTCCCGACAACTGTCTGTTCGAAGGGAAGGCTGGCGAGGTATTCGAGATTCTCATGCAGGATTGCAACCTGCACACCGTCTTGCGGTTGCCTCGCGGCACCTTTACCCCCTACAGCCAAGGGGTGAAGGCGAACGTCATCTTCTTCCAGAAGGGGTTTCCCACCGAGACCACCTGGATTTTCGACGCCCGCTCCAATGTCCCCGGCATCACCAAGAAAGACCGGCCCCTTTCCGACAAACACTTCGCCGAATTTGAAGAGGTTTACGGCAAGGATCCCAACGGCCGGTCAACCCGCAAAGATTTGGGCGAGACCGGGCGCTTTCGCCCGTTTTCCATCGCCGAGATCAAGGAGCGGGATTTCAAGCTCGACATCATCTGGTTGAAGGACGAAGCCTTGGAGGACGGCAACGAGCTGCCCGAGCCCCAGGACCTGGCCGCCGAGGCGATCACCGAGTTGGAAGCTGTGGTTGATGATCTGCGGGAGATCTTGCGGTTGATAGAGCTTGAAGAGGGTGTCGAGGTATGAGTGAGATGCCGCAGGGGTGGGCCAAGTCAACTCTTGGCGAAATATGTTCAAAGCCTCAGTATGGTTGGACTTCTAGGGCTGGAAACGATGGAAAAGTACAATATTTAAGGACAACGGATATTTCTGGCGGGTGCATCAACTGGGAGAGTGTCCCTTATTGTGTCGATGAACCCGAAGAATTAAAGAAATACCAGCTAGAAACTAACGACATCGTAGTTTCTCGTGCAGGTTCAGTGGGAGTCAGTTACCGGTTAGAGGTCGTTCCGCTTAATGTAGTCTTTGCTTCTTATCTTATTCGTTTCAAGGCATTGGAAGGAATCGCGGAGTCAAAATTCATCGAGTTGTTCCTAAAGTCTGGAGACTATTGGCGTGCAATTTCGGAAATTAGTGCAGGAATTGCTATACCAAATGTCAATGCCTCAAAGCTTTCTGAACTTGTAGTCCCCCTTCCTCCGCTGAAAGAGCAACGAAGGATTATCGCCAAGGCGGAAGAGTTGCTGGCCAAGGTGGATACCGGCCAAACTCGACTGGTAAAAATTCCGGTGATCCTCAAGCGCTTTCGCCAAGCCGTTCTCGCCGCCGCCTGCACCGGGAGGCTGACGGCGGATTTCCGAGAGGTAGGTCATTGTATTGAATCAGCGTCAGAATTCGTTCAGCGCGCTCAAAAGGAGCGTAAGGCCGCTTATGAACAACAATGTGCAGTAGCGGCAGGTAACGGCCAGAGAAAGCCAAAGCGTCCGAAGAATGAATTTGTTGCTTTTACCGACGAAAGTGCGGACGGTTTACCTGAAAATTGGTGCGTCTCCAGAATTGGTGATGTAAGTGAATGCCTCGATCATCTCCGCATCCCAATCAACAAGTCCGAACGCCAAGCTCGTGAGGGGAATATACCTTATTATGGAGCTAATGGACAGGTAGGATGGATAAATGAATACCTCTTTGACGAGGAATTGGTTCTAGTTGTGGAGGACGAGACCTTTATTGGGCGAGAAAAGCCTTTTTCTTACATTATCAAAGGTAAGAGTTGGGTGAACAATCATGCACATGTGCTCCGGCCGATTGGCGAAATGTCTGTTGAATTCCTCAATATCTGTCTTTCCTACTATGATTTTACGCCGCTAACTTCTGGCTCAACAGGACGGCGTAAGCTCACTCAAGAAGCGCTGATTGATGCACCCTTGTTGATAGCCCCCCTCAGCGAACAACAAGCTATCGTCCGTCGCGTCAATTCCTTCTTTTCTCTGGCTGACCAACTAGAAGTCCGCTATCTAAAAGCCAAATCCTATGTGGACAAGCTTTCCCAATCCATACTTGCCAAGGCATTTCGCGGCGAACTCGTTCCGCAGGACCCGAACGACGAACCCGCAGCGGTGCTGCTGGAGCGCATTCGGACTGAGCGATCCAAGACCACAGCGGCAGCAAGTCGCATGGTCACGGCACGTCCTGCCCGAAAGAAATCAGCGTCCAAGTCGGTGCCCACGCCCACACCAAAACTGAGATCCGATCCGGTCCCTTTGACAACAGAGCCGGCAGTTGTCGCCAGCGGTCTCATACCTGACCGGATCTTGAACGTCATGCAACCGGGGCGCGACTACACCCGCGCAGATATCACCGCTGCCAGCGGTATTTCCGACGCCGAATGGGCCTGGGCCATCAAACAATTGCAGGCGAAGGGTAAAGTCAAACAGAATGGCGAGCGGCGCGGGGCGAAGTACACACGAAGGTAATTTTTGATACTGGCAGGCGTATATTAAACGCATTGAGACTGCAGCCTCAAAGTGGTGATGGTAAGGACGTGAATGGGAGGCTGGGATGAGAATTGATCGATTGAAACTGTGGAACTTCAAAAAGTTTGATGACGCGTTGTTTCAGTTCCATCCAAAATTCACAGTGCTTATCGGTGATAATGCAACCGGCAAAACCTCCATATTGGACGCATTGGCAACGCTCTTGGGGACCTATCTGCTGCGCTCCGGAATTCCCGCTGGACGCTCCGGACTCACAAAGGATGAAGCCAGACTGCTGACTACAGAGAAGGAAGACCAGGTTTTCCTGGAGCCGCAAAAGGAAGTCTTTGTTGAAGCGGATGGTTTATTCCGGGAGGACCCGCTGTCGTGGAAACGGGAGATTGGGGATCGTGGTGGCGCTGCCAAAAAACTGATTGCCACTGGCATCTCTGATCGCAAACGAGTCAGTAAGGGCGAAGATATGGATCTTCCCCTTCTTCTTTACTACGGTGCCGGACGTTTATGGAGCACTCACAGCAAGATCAAGGTTGGCCGCCCAGAATCGAGGCTGGCAGGTTACCGCAACTGCCTGGATCCCAAATCGGATCATTTTTTGTTTGAAAAGTGGTTCAAACAACTTGAACTGGCTGCCTTACAGCAAAGGAAAACGATATCGGCTCTGGAGGCCGTTCGCGATGCTGTAATGACGTGCATTCCCAATGCCGAGCACTTTTATTACGACATCGCCAACGGTCAACTGATGATTCGTCTGCAGGATACCGGGCTGATGCCGTTTAATAACCTGAGTGATGGTTATCGCAATATGGTGGCCATGGTCGCCGACATCGCCCATCGTTCATCCCGCCTAAACCCTCACCTGGGAATTCAGGTGACCAAGGAGACAAGCGGCGTCGTGCTCATCGATGAGATCGACCGTCGCTGGCTCAATCGAAAAGAGGCCTGGGATATTGCCCTTCGCGCCAAAGAACGGCTTGAACGTAATGATTACGGGGATTTTAGAGCGCAAATAACGGAGACTGCCTCGGCCAACGGATTCTGGAGTGTCTGGATGACGGTGTTTAATAATGACGCCGACATGTTGAGGCGTCTGATCGAAGCCTTTGCTGGAACCTGCGGAGACTGTTTCGATGCCGAATATGCCCCCATAGTCCGCCCCGGTGGACAGTGTTGAATGGGGCACGGACAACGGCATGCCTTTTAGGAGGAGCTCGATATGGGAAAATGGCAGACTTTTATTGGGGATCTGACCGTGGATCGGCTCCGGGGGTGGGCGGGGGGCAAGATCTACAGCCGGGGAAAATCCTATATCGATAACGTAAGCGGGCTTTCGCGTATGGACGACGGCGCCTTGGCGGCGTGGGTGTCTGGGAGCGAGAAATATGCAACTTCGGTAGGTCTCGATCCGGAAGGGGAAATTGAGTACGTTTGCACCTGTCCTTATGACGGGGGGCCATGCAAGCATGCGGTGGCGGTCGTATTGGCGGCGGCGGAATGCGTGAAACAAAAACGGGAGATCCCTCTGCTCACCGAGCAGGATGACTTATTTCTGGCGCTGTTCGACGATTCAGATGGCGCAGACGAAGACGCCCCATATGTTGACGATGACGATTGGACGAATGATGGCGAAGAGGCCGAACCGGCCAAGGCGGTTGCCGGCGCGCGGAGAAAGGAAAAGAGCCCGGTAGGGAAGATCCTGCTGAAAATGAACAAGGACGAGATGATGGCCCTGCTTGCCGATATTGCCGGCCGATATCCGGAAATTGAGCGCGGGATACTGGAAAAAGAGCAACTTGCTACGGGACAGGTCGGTAAGGTCGTAAGCTCGTTGCTGAGGGAGATCAGGGCTCTCACCGCCGAGCCAGCGTACTACAACCACTGGAAAGGGGAGGGGAACATCCCGGATTGCTCTCATCTGCTTGAACAGTTGCAGGCCCTTCTCGATGCGGGGCATGCCGACGCCGTGCTGCAACTGGGCGAGGAGCTTTGGACCCTGGGAAACGAGCAGGTGGGGCAATCTCACGATGAAGGGGAAACTGGTTCGGAGATCGCCGCTTGCATGGAGGTGGTGCTGCGGGCCGTGCCGCAAACATCCATGACCTCGTCTAACCAGCTTTTGTGGGTGATCGATCGCATGCTAGCCGACGAGTATTCCCTGTTGGACTCCGCCGGCGAGTTGGTCGAAAGTAAGCGATATGCTTCTGGACACTGGCTTGAGGTGGCGGGTGTGCTGGAGAGCCGGCTGAATTCGATGGCCAAGCCCACGGCCGCATCTTTTTCCGACCGTTATCGGCGTGGCAGGCTGGTGGACATGCTGCTCAAGGCGCATGACCGGAGCCTCCGACGGGACAAGATCATACCTCTGTTGGAGAAGGAGGCGGATGCCTGCCAGTGTTATGAAAAGCTGGTAGATGTGCTGCTTTCGGAAGGGGAGCGGGAAAAGGCACGGCAGTGGTGCATCCTGGGGTTCGAGCGTACCGAGCAAAGTGCCCCCGGCGTTGCCGACTCTCTGCAGAAGCGGCTTCGGCAGATGGCCGAAACGGAAAAAAATGCCGGTCTCGTGGCAGCCTATCGAGCCGAGGACTTCTTTAAGCGCGCCTCCCGCCAGACCTATACCGACCTGCGCGAGGCCGCTGAAAAGGCCGGCGTCTGGACAACGGTCAGAGAGGTGGGTCTGCGGTACCTTGAGACGGGACGACGGCCGGACGCGTCCGGCCAGGGAAAGATAAACGGTTCGTGGCCGCTGCCGGAGCCGGAGGTCATCGGATCCGTCGGTAAAACGGCGCAGAGATTTCCAGATCTAAACGTGCTGATAGACGTCGCCATCCTCGAAAAGCGATTCGAAGATGTGGTGACTCTTTACGGGGAACTGCGCAAGACCAAACGTTGGGGGTTCGAGACAGACAAGGCCGTTGCCAAGGCCGTGGCCGGAACGCACCCCGAAGTGGCCCTCGGCATCTGGCGGGCCATCGTGGATAACCTGATCGGGCAAGTAAAGCCTAAGGCTTACGAAGAAGCTGCCGGTTATTTACGGCAAATGCGCAAGGTCTATCTGGAGGGCAATCGCGCCGGGGCTTGGCAGGACCTGTTGGACGGACTGAGGAGGGAGCACAAGGCCAAACGACGGTTACTTGAGGTGCTTGACGCCCTTTCGGAGAAGAAACTCGTGGCATGACGAGTGCTCCGCCGCAACGCCTGAAGGAAATGCCGCATGCTCGATGGAAATAGCTGAGGATGCGTAGACGCAAGAATTCAAAGCAGAAGGTCGGATGAAATCTGCTCCTATACCCTCGGTGCTGAACAGCGCCTTGATTTTACCGTTTGGCGTTCATCGCTGTTGACGCACCAGCGAAAAAATGAATAGACCACCGGCTATTTCCCGACCAAACGCAACTTCGGCTTCTTGCTAGCTTCTGGGCCGGTTCCATTGATGGCGCGTACAAGCTCGGTGCAACAGGATCTGAGCTTGGCCAGTTTCCCGTCGTCGCCGAACACCTGACCATAGAAGATGCTCTCCATTATCTGCATCCTTTCACGTGGAGTCTTGCCTTTTCGAAGATGCATGTCTATTGACCATTGAAGTTGTTGCAGTTTAATGGTTTCATCCGGAGTCTTGCCAACGCATGCCTGCTTAATGGCTTCATCGGCAAGCTTGTCAAACAATTCATGGTCTTTTTCATACAAGTCGCATAGTCCAGCCGGCGAATACGAGGCAAATTTCGTTTTTGATATAGAAGCCATGGCGACCTCCCTGTTTCCTTTTGAGTCATTATTGATATTATACTGCGCCAAAGCTTGATCGGTGGCCCTCTTGCGAGGCTTCCGCCCATCCCGGCGACAGGAGCAAAGCTGCCGGCCGCCCACGCTACCGGCAACGGAGGATATTGTTAAAAAGCTGATGGACTTTCCGATGTGACAACCATTCCACCGAGCTTGTGGATAAGTGTGCTCTACCTGTGGATATGTTCCAAAAAGATAACGGAATCTTGGGCAGTTTAGCTCATTGCACAGTTTTGAATCATGCCGCTAACTAGCTGATACTACATGTCAATGTTTAATTTCATCTGTATGCAGTATGAAGTCGAAGGTTGAGGGCGAGAAGATTCGCGATTGACGAAGTAAAGGTGGATAACTGGGCTAAAACTCAAGTATTATGAGGGGACCAGCTTGAATGAATTGTAGGGGGGAAATCCGGTAGGATTAGCAAAAATAAACTAAGTCGGCAGGCGGCTCCCAAGCCATCGACACTCCATGCGGACCTGAGAAAATAACACAACCCGCGAAATCACGTAGTGTTAACGTCTGGTTAACCCGAGAATCAAGCATTGACTTTAAGCGGTTCGACATGATATTTGTGATGTGAGTCCAAGAATCAAAGGGTTATGGCTTGTCGCTGTAACCCTTTCATTTTTTGTAGAAAAGGAGATGGATATTGGCAATGGTTGAAACGAAAAAGGCTACCAGACTCTCGGAGGGCGGGTTCCAGGCGCTCTCCTTTGCCGAAAAGCGCAACTATCTTCAGACAACTCCGGCTAAGGAGAAGATGGACCTGATCCTTTCGGACCCGGACAGCAAGAGGCTGACGACGGCAATGGAGCCGCAGGAGCTTTTTTGGCTTTTGAAGGAGATCGGGGAGGCGGACGCCTTGGGCCTTTTGCAATTGGCTTCCGCCGAGCAGGGCATTTTCATCCTGGACATGGAGCTTTGGGAGGGGTGGACCTTCTCCGAGGAAAAGGCGTGCCACTGGCTCGCTTACTTCATGGAAGGCGGAGAGGCGCGGATTCATGAGCTTTTGGAGCATCTGGATTTCGAGTTCCTGCAACTGTTCCTGAGCCGGGAACTGGTGGTGGGCGGCGGCATCGGCGACCACACCAACGACGAGGAGCGCTTCGCCGATTACGACCACACCTTCGACGGCGTCTTCATGCTCAGTTTCAAAAATCCCAAGCACAGCCAATTGATCGGCTCGTTCCTGTCGATGCTCGTCAAGCTGGACAACCCGCTTTATACCGCTCTCATGGAGGGTATCAAGGGGGACGTGGACCTGGAACTTGAGGAGCAGTGCCAGCGGTTTCGCACCGGTCGCCTTGAGGATCTCGGCTTCCCGCCGATGGACGAGGCGCTCTCCATCTATGGGCGGATGAATCCGGAGGCCTTCGAACTGCACGGCGACAAACAGCTGAGTCCCGCAGGGGAGAGCTTGAGCATCTTGCCGGCCTTAACCCATGATGATAGCTTGCTTTCCAGAGCCCTGGTCCTCGCCGATTCGCAGACGCTCGTGCAGGAGCTGAACTACCTGGTGAACAGCGCGCTGGTGGCCGAGGGGGGCGCTTTCGAGGAGCCCGAGGCGATGCTGGGCATTTTGCAGCGGGTCTGCGGGTATCTGAATATTGCCCTGGAGAGGCTGAGCGGCGGGGACGAGCAAAAAGGCGCGCAACTGCTCGTCGACGAGCAGTTGAAGCGCTTGTTCCAACTTGGCTACAGCATCGTGCTGGAGCTTAAGTTCAAGGCCCAGGCCACCCAGACGGTGGACTACGCTTCGGGGAAGCTGCTCTCCGGGCTGAAGGCGAAACGCCCCAGGTACTACCGCGGACTCGATGCGGACGGCATCGACGGCTACCGGGAATTCAAGGAGATGGCCGACGTCAAGCGCGCCGCCGAGCTGTTGAATCAATTGTAAAAAAACTCATCCCTCAACCCTATCGGCCTTTACCCCGCATTGCAAATCGAGGGTCGATTGGTATCATATCCCCTGAATTTGCTTGCCTGACGGCAGGCTCAGGGGGTGGGAATGAAAGTGCTCGTCGTGGACGATTCCCGTAACGATCGCAAGCCGATCCGGTTCAACTTCGAATGGCACGGCTGCCAAGTGCTTGAGGCGTCGAACGGTCGGCAGGGGTTGGAGATCGCGGCTTCGGAAAAACCGGACCTGATCGTCTCCGACTGCCTGATGCCGATCATGGACGGGTTTCAATTCCTGCACGAGATCAAAAAGCTCACCGAACTAAGGTCGATTCCCTTCGTTTTCTACTCCGCGGTCTACACCGGCAGCAAAGAGGCGGAACTCGCCTTTTCGCTGGGCGCCAGTGCCTTCCTGGAAAAGCCGAAAAGCCCGGACGAGCTTTGGGAGGAGGTCGGGCGGGTACTGGCGTTCGAACCGGTCGCCGAGCCGCCGATGCAGGCCAGGGGCTGGCCGGAGCAGGAATTCCTCAAGAATTACAGTCAACTGGTGGCGGGAAAACTTGAGGAAAAGGTGCGGGAACTCTCGGACGTGAACGAGAGTCTGCTCAGGCTGAACGGCGAATTGGAGCAGCGGGTGCTGGATCGCACCACGCAGCTGGAGGCGGCCAACGAAGAGCTGGAAATGTTCAGCTACTCGGTCTCGCACGACATGCGCGCTCCTTTGCGGCACATCGACGGCTTCAGCCAGGTACTGGCCGAGGAGTATGCGGGCAACCTGAACTTCACCGGCAGGGAGTATCTGGAAAGGATCAGGAAGTCGAGCCGGCGCATGCTGGAGATGATCGACGCCATCCTGGAGCTTTCGCGTTGCGCCCGCGGCAACCTGGTCAAGGAGAGCGTCGAGTTGAGTTCTCTCGCCCGGGAAGTCGCCGTCGAACTGGCGGATGCGCAACCGGAGCGCAAGGTGGCGTTCAATATCGTCGAGGGGCTGACGGTGCGGGGGGATGCGCGGCTTTTGAGGGTGGTTATGGAGAACCTGATCTCCAACGCCTGGAAGATGACCGCGCAACGGGAGGATGCGCTGATCGAGTTTTACGACACCCGCTGGGACGGCAGCGTGGCCTTTGCCGTCCGTGACAACGGCGTGGGCTTCGACGCCGCCTACGCGGACAAGCTGTTCGCCCCGTTCCAGAGGGTGCACAGCCAGGAGGAGTATCCCGGCCGCGGGATCGGACTGGCCATAGTCAGAAGGATCATCAACCGTCACGGAGGAAAGATCCGCGCCGAATCCGAGCCCGGCCGCGGCGCCACTTTCACCTTCGTTCTTTAGCCGCTAAAAAGAAAAACCCCAAAAACAACCTAAAAACTCTCGCCACAAAAAAGCGCAAAAGGCACAAAAAAAGTCAAAGGCTGAAAACAGGTGGAAATTCAAAAGCCGAAAAACTTACCTGGTGTGACCTCGACACCTAATCCTTTGACTGACACAGTTCATGAAGTCGGGTTTTACCAAAAAGTTTCTGCCTGATTTTTTTTCGTGCCTCTTGTGCTTTTTTGTGGCTAAGCGCTTTTCTGATCTTGTTTTTCTCGCGGTTAAGTTTTTTTGTGGTTTCCCACCAGTTCGCCACCTTTGGCCGCCGTGATCAGCACGGTCACCTCGCGGTTGAAAAGCCCTTCGCTCCCCTCCACCAGCACCGGCAGGTAATTCCTGGAGAGACCTTTCCTCCCGCCGGCGTCCTTTTGCACCAGGACCTGCAGTTCCCGCCCGATAAAACCCTCGGCATACGCCTGTTTTTTGCTTTCCGACAGCTGCCGCAACGCCTCGGCCCGCTCTTTGATGACGCGCGAGTGCAACTGCGGGGTCATGGCTGCGGCCGGCGTCCCCGGTCGCGGCGAAAAGGGGAAGACGTGCAGGTAGGCGAGCGGCAGGCTTTCTATGAAGCGGTAGGTCTCGGAGAATTCCTGGTCGCTCTCGCCCGGAAACCCGACGATGACGTCGGTCCCCAGGCAGATGTCGGGTATCGCGTGCTGCAGGGATTCGACGACTCGGCGATAGAGCGCGCTGTCGTAGCCTCGGTTCATGCGCGCCAGCACGCCGTCCGAACCGCTTTGCAGCGGCAGATGCAGGTGCGGACAGACCATCTGCGAGGCGGCGATGAAGCGCACCAGTTCCGGCGGCAGCTCGGTCGGCTCCACCGATCCTATCCTGAGCCGCCTGACCAAGGCGCTTTCCTCGATCCTGACCAGCAGTTCCAAGAGATCGGTGCGCGGCGCCAAGTCGAGGCCGTAGCCTCCCAGGTGGATCCCGGTCAAGACGATCTCCTGGAAACCTTTGGCGGCAAAGGAGGCTATCCCTTCCAGCGCCTCCTGCGGGGCTACGCTGCGGCTGGCGCCGCGGGCGAAGGGGACGATGCAGTAGGCGCAGCGGGCGTCGCAGCCGTTTTGCACCTGCAAAAAAGCCCGGGTGTGCTCGGCGAAACTCTCCAGTGGCGCGCTCTGGCCCGACTGCTGCTGCGAGACGTCGGCGACGATCGCCGCGGGCTGGTCGTTCATCCCCCTGATCAACTCGGCGATCCGGCGCTTTTCCGAGTTACCCAGCACCAGGCTCACTTCGGGGATCTTCAAAAGTTCCTCGGCCGACATCTGGGCGTAGCAGCCGGTCACCACCACGCGCGCCCGCGGGTTCAGGCGCGCGGCGCGCCTGATCAGCCGGCGGCTCTCGGCGTCCGTCTTCGCCGTCACCGTGCAGCTGTTGATGACGTAGAAATCGGCGGGCTCGGTGAAGGGGACGATGCTGAATCCGTCCTGCTCCAGCGCTTCGCTCATGGCGGCGGACTCGAACTGGTTGATCTTGCAGCCCAGCGTGGTGATGGCAATGGTTTTGGTCATGGCGGGCTTAGCTGGAGAGTTTCTTTTTCAAAAGTTCGTGGTCGGCCGCGAGCGCGTTGTACTTCCTTTCCAGTTCGCGGATCTGGTCGAACAGGCAGGAGATCGCCTTGGCCTCGGGGTCCGGCATCCTGCCGTGCTCAAGGTCCATGCGCTCCTGCGGCTTTTCGGTGGCCATCACCACGCGTCCGGGGATGCCCACCACCGTGGAGTTGGGGGGGACTTCCTTGACCACCACCGAGTTGGAGCCGACCTTGCTGTCCTTGCCGACCGTGAAGGGGCCGAGGATCTTGGCGCCGGAGCCGATCACCACGTTGTCCATCAAGGTCGGGTGGCGCTTGGTTTTTTCCCAGCTCACCCCGCCCAGGGTCACGCCGTGATACAGGGTGACGTTGTCGCCGATCTCGGCGGTCTCCCCGATCACCACTCCCATGCCGTGGTCGATGAAAAAGCCGCGGCCGATGGTGGCGCCCGGATGGATCTCGACGCCGGTCAGAAACCGGCCCAGATGGGAGGTGAAGCGGCCGAGAAAATAGAATTCCTTTTTCCAGAACCAGTGCGAGACCCGGTGGAACCAAACGGCGTGCAGGCCGGGATAACAGAAGATCACCTCCAGCTTGCTCCTGGCCGCCGGATCCCTGTCGAATACCGCCTTTATGTCCGAATTGAGTCGTGCAAACATCGGTTCCTCCTGGTTTTGGATGCGGGAGCGCCGCATCTTGAGCGGCGGCGTCCAGTTTTGTGGTAGCATACCCGACTGATTACGTCAATTACTTATCTTATTCGGATGCTGCAACTCTCGCAGCAGTTGGAGCTGCGCCGATTCGGCCTCAGGCGCTGCGATCCCGCAAAAATCGAGTAGCGGGGGCAGCGCCTCGCAGGCCTGGCAACGCGTATAGCTCAGCGACAGGCGATGCACGAGGCGCACCGTTTTCAGGGCGTCGAACCAGCCGTGGAAGGCCTCCAGGAGGCGCTTGGGCGTGCCGGAGTTTTGCCGCAGCCGCTCCCAGACCTGCTCGAATCCCGCCTCGGCCAGGAAGCGGGCCAGCTCCGGATGGATGGCGCCGCCGCCGGCCATAAGCTCGCCGGCCGTGAGGCTCCCCCGCTCGGCGACCAGGGCCAGCCACTCCCCGAGGATGCGGAAACAGTCGACCCGATAAAAGGTCTGCGATGCTTCCCCTTCAGCCAGGATGCGCGCGATGCTCCTGCCGGTGCCGAAAGGGACCCGGTGCGAGCTGCGGGCCGCCGGGTGCACCGTGGTGCCGCCGAGCTGGGCGATGCCGGCGGTTCTTTGCAACTGCTGCAGAAAATAGAAGTCTTCCCCGGCGCGGCGGCTGTTCATGCCTCCCATCTTCAGATAGGCGCGGGCCGTGCAAGCCATGGCGGAGCCGACGTTATGGAAGGCGTAGGGCGAGCCGGCCTGGTGCAATCCCAGCACGTAGTGGCGCAGGTACAGCTCGTAGAGCGTGATGGCGCGCTCCTCTTCCGGCCCGCCGCCTGCCTGGTGGCGAAAGGGGATGACCGCTCCCCCCGCGCCGTTGACCGCGAAATGGGCGAGGATGGCCGGCAGGTAGTCCGGCTCGACCAGGGTGTCCGCGTCCAGGCAGACCAGGACGCCGTCGGCGGCCAGCCGCGGCAGCGCGAGATCCAGGCCGATTTTGCGCGCCAAGCCGACGCCTCCGGTCTGGGCGGAAAGCTCCAGTCCTTCGCCGGCCGCGTCCACCAAAGCGAGCCGGAGCGGGCCGCGCAACGACCTCAGGCGCGCGAGGGTCCGCGCGTTGTCTTCTTTTTCCGCGGCCGACGCGTCCTGGCGATGGTTCACCACGACCACCACCAGAAAACGGGCCAAGAGCTGGGGCGGGTTTGCGGCCAGGGACGCGAGCGTCGCAAAGAGGCGCTGCGATTCTCCCAAGGCGGGAATCGCCACGCAGCCCGCGAAGCCGCGCCCCTCGTCCCCCTCCAGCCGCCAAGGGCCGGCGACGGCGCGGGCGGCCAGGTAACTCGCCAAAGGATCCTTTTTCATGAAGTTTTTTCCCCGAGCACGGCCAGCGCCTCGGCCAGCGGGTCGCCGGCGCCGTCCAGCCAGTGGATCTTGGTCCCGTGGCTTTCCATCCTCTTGAACCAGTTCTCCTGCTTCTTGGCGAAATCGTGGATGGCGCTGTTCAGTTTCTGGTAGAGATCGTTTGCCGTCATCTCCCCTTGCAGGAAGCGCGACAGGTAGCGATACTCAAGTCCGTAGAATTCCAGCTGCCGCCAGGAGGTCCCTTGGGCGTGCAGCCGCTCGACCTCCTCGATCATCCCGCCCGCCAGCCGCTCCTTGAGCCTCTTGCTGATCCGCTCTCTCAGCCGGGCGCGCTCCCACCTGATCCCCAGGGTGAGCGGTGCGATCTCCGGCCAGGGCTCGATCGGCTCGCCTCGAAACTCGGCGATCTCGACGGCCCGCACCAGCCGCGCGCGCTCGGTCAGATCGGTGCTGTTGTGCAGCTTCGGGTTCGCCTGCCGCAGCCGGTCCGTCAGCTGGTCCAGGGAAAGCGGGGCGAGCTCCCCGCGCAGTTCCGGGTTCTCCGGCACCTGCTGCAGCCGGTAGCCGCGCAGCACGCAATCAAGATACATGCCGCTCCCCCCGACCAGCACCGGCAGCCGATCGCGCCCGGAGATCTCCTCGAAGGCGGCCAGGAAGAGCCGCTGGAACTCGAACAGGTTGAATTCTTCTCCGGGGGAGGTCACGTCGATCAGGTGGTAGGGGACGCCGCGGTACTCGTGCAGGTCCTTGCCCGTGCCGATATCCATGCCGCGGTAGACCTGGCGCGAATCGGCGGAGATGATCTCCCCGCCAAGCCTTTCGGCCAATTCCACGCCGAGCCTGGTCTTGCCGGAAGCGGTCGCGCCCAGGATCACCAATAGGTTATGGGAGTTGTCGTTCATGCCGTGAGCGCTCTCCCGGGTCAATGCAGCCCGCCCGCCTTCAGCAGGTTGACCCCTCTCAGCAGATCGAGCGCGCGCGCCAGTTGGTTGTCCTTTTCCAGAAGTTCCTGCTCCTTCGGGTCCTTGGCCGCCGTCTTCGGCTGCGCCGCGGGCGCGGGAATGCCGGCGTCCATATGCCCGTCCAAGTCCGCTTCGTGGATCTCGGGGAGCTTCGGCTTGGCGGGCGTGGCCGGCTTCTTGACCACCTCGACCACGATGTCCGGGGTGATCCCCTTGGCCTGAATGGAGCGGCCGCTGGGCGTATAGTAGCGGGCGGTGGTGAGCTTCAGTCCGTCGCCGTTATTAAGCGTCATGATCGACTGCACGCTTCCCTTGCCGAAGCTCTGGGTGCCCATGATCACGGCACGCTTGTGGTCCTGCAGCGCGCCCGCCACGATCTCCGAGGCGGAGGCCGAACCGCCGTTGATCAGCACCACCATCGGGTAGTTCGGCTCCTTGTCGTTCACCCGCGCGGTCAGGGAAATCTGCGAGGAGGGGTCCCGTCCCTTGGTGGTGACGATCACCCCGCTGGCGAGCCCCTGGCCGATGAAGCGGTCGGCGACCCGGGCCGCCTGGTCGATCAGCCCGCCCGGATTGTAGCGCAGGTCCAGGATCAGGCCGGAAAGCGGCGCGCCGTTGTCGGCTGCCAGCGTTCGCAGGGCTCGCTCGAAATCCTCGCCGGTGCGCTCCTGAAATTCGGCGATGGAGATGTAGCCGTAGCCGGGTTCGAGGAGCTTCCCCTTCAGGCTCTTGGTCTTGATGACGGCCCGCAGCAACCGAAAGGAGAGCGGCGACGGCGCGCCCTCCCTGAGGATGCCGAGCGTCACGGGGGTGCCGGGCGTGCCGCGCATCCGGCTGACGCAGGTGGCTACGGAGAGCCCGCGGGTCGGTTTGCCGTCGATCTTCCAGATATGGTCTCCGGCCAGAATCCCCGCCTTGAAGGCCGGCGTCTCCTCGATGGGGGAGTTCACCAGCAGTTTGCCTTCGCGGGTGTCGAGCACGATGCCGACCCCGCCGAAGGCGCCGGCCAGGTGGACCTTCATCTCGGCAAAGTCGCTTTTGGGGAGGTAGCTGCTGTGCGGGTCGAGCGCTGCCAGCATGCCGTTGATGGCGCCGGTCATCAGCTTCTTGTCGTCGACCTTTTCCACGTAGCTGGTCTTGACCAGGACGACCACTTCCTTGAACATGCGCAGGTAGTCGGCGTCGCTTCTGCCCACCATGCCCAGTTTGTCGAGCATCGGAATCAGGAGCAAAACGACCAGTGCCAGGGAGAGGAGAGCGGTGACGACGATGCGTTTTCTGGACATGCTTCGGGCCTCTTTGGGCTGGGATCTCGGGGGAGTGCGGCAAACTCTCAATGTAGTTTTTGCCGGGACTATTGTCAACTGCTATCGCGGCGCGCGCCGGAAAAGCGACCCCGGCGCCGAAGCGGACGGCGGCAGCCGCCGGTACCGTCCGCGCAGAGTTAAATCATTGACTTTGCCACGGCTCTCATGCATACATCCGAGTAGGCAAGAGGAGGCGGGCAATGGAAAAAATGGTCAGGCATCTGAAGGGGAAGTTCATCACCGGGCTGTTCGTGGTGGTGCCGCTGGGCATCACCATCTTCATACTGAAGTTCCTGTTCAACTTCGCCGACGGCATTCTCGGCAGCTACCTCGATTCCATTTTCAGCGTCGTCATCCACAAGGACTATCATGTGCCGGGATTGGGGATGCTCACCGGCTTCGTGGTCATCTATACCACCGGCGTGCTCGCCACCAACGTCATGGGGACCCGGATCATCAAATGGTGGGACCAGCTGCTCTCCAGAATCCCGCTGGTGAAATCGATCTACAACTCCAGCAAGCAACTGACCCAGGTGTTCAAGGAAGGGAAGACCTCGTATCGCCGGGCCGTGTTCGTCGAATGGCCGAGGGTCGGGGTGCGGGCGATCGGCTTCGTTACCGGGGAGGTGACCCGCGACGGCGAGCCGCTGGTGGTGGTGTACATTCCGACCATGCCCAACCCGACCTCGGGCTTCGCGCTCTTTTTCCGGGAGTCCGACGTGCACGACTGCGGGCTGACGGTGGAGGAGGCGGTGAAGTTCGTGGTTTCGGGCGGGGCGGTGGTACATTGAAAAAGGGGGGAACCATGAAGATCGTCGTACTTGACGGCCACACGCTCAATCCCGGGGACAACCCGTGGGACGAGGTGGCGCGTTTCGGCGAGTTGGTCGTCCACGACCGGACGCCCGAGGAGCTGATCGTCGAGCGCTCTACCGGGGCGCAGATCGTGCTCACCAACAAGGCCAGGCTCTCCGGCGCCACCTTGGCCGCGCTGACGCAACTGAAGCTGGTCTGCGTGCTCGCCACCGGCTTCAACGTGGTGGACCTGGAGAGCTCGGCCCGGCTGGGCATCCCTGTTGTGAACGTGCCGGAATACGGCTCCGATTCGGTGGCGCAGCACACCTTCGCCCTGCTGTTGGAGTTGAGCAACCGGGTAGCGCGCTACGATGCCGCCGTCAAGCGCGGCGACTGGTCGGATTCGGTCGACTTCACCCTGGTGGCGGAGCCTCCGACCGAGCTTTGCGGGCAATCACTGGGGATCGTGGGGCTTGGGCGGATCGGGGGGAGGGTGGCGCGCATCGCGAACGCCTTCGGCATGCAGGTGTTGGCGCACAATCCCGTGAGCCGCCTGGCGCCGGAAGGGGTCCCGGTCCAATGGCTGGCGCTGGAGGAGCTTTTCGCCCGGGCCGACGTGCTGAGCCTGCACTGCCCGCTGACCGCGCAAAACGAGGGGCTGGTGAATCGTGCCCGCCTGGAGTTGATGCCCAAGCACGCGCTGCTGATAAATATCTCCCGGGGAGGGCTGGTCAACGAGCCGGATCTGGCGCAGGCGCTGAACCGCGGGGCGCTCGCCGGCGCGGCCCTGGACGTCTCGGCGCGGGAGCCGATCGCGCCGGACAGCCCGCTTTTGACGGCGAAGAACTGCGTCATCACCCCGCACATCGCCTGGGCGACCCTTGCCGCCCGGCGCAGGCTGATGGCGACCACCGCCGGGAACATCCGCGCCTATCTGGCCGGAGCCCCGCAAAACGTGGTGAACGGCCTGTAGGAAAAGCGAAAAAAGAAAGGGGCTCACCTGGCAGGTGGCCCCTTTTTTCGATACTCATCCCTCATCGTTTTTTCAAGCGATGGTATGCCGGATGTCCTTCCCTTTTACCATGAAGATCACCATCTCGGCCACGTTGGTGGCGTGGTCGGCGATCCGTTCCAGGCACTTGGAAATGTGGTTGATCTTGATGGCGCGGGTGATGGTGGTCGGGTCCCCCATCATGAAGGTGAGCAGCTCCCGCTGGATCTGCTCGTTCAGGTCGTCCACCACCTGGTCGTCCTGGCAGACCTTGATGGCCAGGTTGTCGTCGCCGCGCACGAAGGCGTCCAGCGCCTCCTTCACCATGTTGGAGGCCGCCTGCGCCATGCGCGGCAGGTCGATGTAGGGCTTGAGCGACGGTTCCTTGTTCAGCTCCTTCACCCTTTTGGCGATGTTGGCGCACTGGTCGCCGATCCGCTCCAGGTCGGTGACGATCTTCAGCGCCAGGGTTATGAAGCGCAGGTCGCGCGCCGCCGGCTGCCGGCGGGCCAGCACCTCTAGGCATTTCTCGTCGATCTCCATTTCCAGCAGGTTTATCTCGTGATCGAAGGCGATGGTAGCCTCCGCCAGTTCGGTATCCCTCTCGATCAGGGCCTGGATGGCGTTGGCGATCATCACCTCCACCTTCCCCCCCATCTGCAGGAGTTTCTCCCGTATCTCGTTTAGCTCCGCGTCAAACTGCTTGCTGAAATGCTCTCTCTCCATGAACGATCCCTCCGGCAATTTCTTGCTGCTGCGTCTCTTGCTTATGCATCATGGGCGAACACAAGGTTCGCCCCTACGCAAACCATGCGGCAGGGGCGAACCTTGTGTTCGCCCTGCTTTTCCGGTCCCGCCTGCTCCGTTACCCGAAGCGCCCGGTGATGTAATCCTCGGTCTGCTTCTTCTAGGGGGTGGTGAAGATCTTCTTGGTCTCGCCGCATTCGATCATCTCGCCCATGTACAGAAACACCGTGGAGTCCGAAACGCGCGCCGCCTGCTGCATGTTATGGGTCACGATGATGATGGTGTAGCGCGTCTTCAACTCTTCGATCAGTTCCTCGATCTTCAGGGTCGAGATCGGGTCGAGCGCCGAGGCCGGCTCGTCCATCAGGATCACCTCGGGTTTCACGGCGATGGTCCTGGCGATGCAGAGCCGCTGCTGCTGCCCCCCGGAGAGGTTCATGGCGTTGGTCCTCAGCCGGTCCTTCACCTCGTCCCAGAGGGCCACACGCTTGAGGCTGGTCTCCACGATCTCGTCCGCCTCGTTTCTCACCATGCGGCCGTTCAGCTTGTAGCCGGCCACCACGTTGTCGTAGATGGACATGGCGGGAAACGGGTTGGGTTTCTGGAAGACCATGCCGACCCGGCGGCGAATCGACACCGGGTCGATGGCCCTGTCGTAGATGTCGGCGTCGTCCAGGAGGATCTTGCCGGTAACCCGCGCCGAAGGGACCAGGTCGTGCATTCTGTTGATGGAGCGAAGCATGGTGGACTTGCCGCAGCCGGAAGGGCCGATGATGGCGGTGACGCTGTTTTCCGGGAAGCCTATGCTGACGTCCTTCACCGCATGGGTCTTGCCGAAGTGGATGTTCAACTCTTCCAGTTGTACCTTGCTGGTCATGTGAATCCTCTCGATTAGCTGCTCTGCCTGCTGCTGCCGAAGTAGCGCGCCGTCAGGCTCAGGCAGAACATCACGCTGACCAGCACCAGCGCTCCCGCCCAGGCAAGCCGGTGCCAGTCTTCATAGGGGGAAATGGCGAAATTGAAGATCTGCAGCGGAATGGCCGCCATGGGCGCGGTCAGGCTCTTCCCCCAGAACTGGTTGCCCAACGCGGTGAACAAAAGCGGCGCGGTTTCGCCCGCCACCCGCGCGATCGCCAGCAGGATGCCGGTCAAGACGCCGGAGAGCGCGCTTCTCAGCGTCACCTTCAGGCTGGTTCGCCAAAGCGGCACGCCCAGGGCCAGCGACGCCTCGCGCAGGGAGCCCGGCACCATCTTTAACTGCTCCTCGGTGGTGCGCAGCACGATGGGAATCATGATCATGGCCAGCGCCACCGAGCCGGCCAGGGCGGAAAAGCCTTTCATGGGCACGACGATCAAGGTGTAGGCGACCATGCCGGTGATGATGGACGGGGTTCCCGAGAGCACGTCGGCCGAAAACCTGATCGCCGTGGAGAGCTTGGAGCCTCC
>CAIYDQ010000078.1 GCA_903925075.1 uncultured Geobacter sp. | reverse complement strand
TTTCCGTTGACCGTACCGCCTAACACGCCCGCCCCCGAGTTGTTGTAGAGTTCGCTGCCGTAACCGAAACCTTTGCCGGCATCGACCGAACTTTGCTTGTCCATCTGCTCCTGGCCGTAATAGGCATACAAGGTCCACTCGCCGTCGGGGTCGAAGACAAGGCCGGCCAGAAGTTGCGAACCTTTCAGCGGGAGGTTCTCTCCGCTTTCGGCCTGAGTCACGTCGGGAAGCTGTGAGGAGCCGTACCGGCCGATCCCTTCGCCGTAGATGCCGCTGACTGAGAGATTTAGCCGCCTTGGGACCAGGGGCAAAATCAAGCCGCCGCCTACGGCGTTGGTAACCTTGAAGCCGGTGTTGACCGCACCGTTGCCTGCCATGCCGGATTCGAAGACGCGGATCAGATCGTAGACCTCGAAGTGTCCCCAGCCGGGGTCTGCCGCCGCCTTCACCACGAAATCGGGATAGGCATTTACCGATACGGTGGAGGCGAAGTTGCCGCCGGCAGGCTGGTTGTCGGCGAAATTGGTGTTCAGCAGGGCGTTAGGCTGACTGGCAACCGTCATCTGGCCGTTTTCGACAGAAAGGCCAAGCCAGTACTTCTTGTCCCAATCCTTGACAATGCGGACCTGCGGTTGGCGAGCCCAGGTGAAACCCGGGACGTACTGGGCATCGATGGTGAGCGGAGGGAGCTCCTTGCGCGGCACGATGCCTTCGCCGTTCATGGTGACCAGCGACCAGGTCTGTCCCGCCAACAGGTGCAACCCCAACCTGTCCCAGTCAATCGTGGCGTAGACCTGGCGGATCCGCGGGGTATACGAATTGCTCTCGTTGGAGTTGGCCGTCGCTGCGGCGCCGAGAAAGTCCATCTCGTAATACCCAGCCAGATGGGTGTCCCGGTCGTAGTCGCCTTTGGCCAAAAGCGAAAGTCTGGACTGCCGCGCGCTGAACCTCGTTTCGTCCTGGTAGCGCCCGGCCACGTTGCCAAGCGGAATTTTTTGGAATGGCGAGGAGAGATCGGAATTGAGATTCCTGCTGCGGTAGATGCTGGCAAATTCGAGGAAACCTCCAAGATTAACGGTGACCGCTCCGATGCTCAGTTCCGCGCCGCCGTCCGGCTTGGATGACTCCGCCAGAACGGTTGCCGCCGAGAGCACTGCCACTGCCAAAACGGATGCTGCGACTAATGACTTGTTCATTCACTCCCTCCCTGCTGAACGCGTAGTTTTTTATGTTCACCTGCAGCTCGATGGTTGCGCACAAACTTTAGCCGATAATCGTTTTTTATTGCTACGGATCGGAAAACATCAGGTTACATGTTTGCCGCCACGGCCGGGGCCTGCCGGCGACGGTCCGCTCAGCGCCCCTCGTGGCAGATCGGACGAAATTCTTCTTTTTGCACCCGGGCACATGTGCGTTTTCTATTGACAGCAATATTTATAATAGTTATTACAAAGATAATAAAATTCCCTCGAACACAGGAGAAAAAGATGAAAAACGAAACCCCTCAACTTGAAGCCACCAAGCCGATCGACGACCAGCCCGCCCAAAGTACGGCAGCGAAGAAGACCAAAAAGGCGAAGCCGGCTGAAGATGCTGCCGCACCGGCCGCCAAGACAAAAAGAGCAAAGGCTGCAGAAAGCGAGGCGCAGGCAATCGAGCCGAAGGCCGCAAAAGCGCCGAAGGCCTTGAAGGCATCCAAAGAACCCAAAGCGCCAAAGGAGCCAAAGGCGTTAAAGGAGCCAAAGGCGTTAAAGGAGCCAAAGGCGTTAAAGGAACCAAAGGCGTTAAAGGAACCAAAGGCGTTAAAGGAACCAAAGGCGTTAAAGGAACCAAAGGCGCTAAAGGAGCCCAAGGAGCCGAAAGCGCCCAAGGAAGAGAAGGCGGTGAAGGCTCCGAAAGCTCAAAAGGAAGACAAATTGACCAAATTCATGGTCAGCATGAAGAAGTCCGTGCGCAAAAGCGTGAAAAAAGAGGCTGCCGACCTTGGCGTCAGCATGAACGAATTCATCGTAATGGCGGTCGAGGCCAAGCTGAACAAGTAAGATAACCAAACAGCAGTCGGCATCCTACGGCGGCGGGCGATTGTTTCTAACGGCTGGAGATGGAGGAGTGGTTGCCAAATAAGCTATGTATTCGTTTGACGCTCCCCGGCGCTCTCGGTCCGGATTGCCTGCAGCAGGCGTGGGAGGTGGATGTCCACCCGCAGGAGTCGAGGGTGCTCACCTTTTGGGACAGCTTCGAGTGGGGGATATGGTTCGGCGGACATCTCCTTTACAGTTGCGGCGGCGTTTACCGCTTGGCCAGTCGCGACCACGCGGAAGGGTGGCTGGGTACGGTGTCGTGCGAGGAACGCGCCTTGGGCAGGCGGCGGTTTTGGGAAGAGTTCCAAAGCGAGCCGATGCGCGCCAAACTGGAGGGAATGCTCGGCCTGAGGGGACTCGCCCCGGTGGCCGAAGGGACCTTTCGCCTGCGCCGGTGCGACCTGCGCAACCAGGCGGGAAAGATCGTCTGCCGGCTGGAGTGGACGGCCGTTTGCGCCGGCGCGAAGGGCGAGGAGCAGTTGCTGCACTCCTGTCGGGTGCTCCCCCTGCTCGGCTACGAAGCCGAGGCCGCCCGGGTGGCGCAGTATCTCAGCGGGCAGGGAGCGAGCGCGCCGGAAGACGAGCCGGTGCGGGTCCTGCTGCGGCGCGCCGGCCGCCTGCCGAGGGAGTACACACTGCGGCCGGCCTTCGGCCTGGAAATGGAGACGCCTGCGCGCGAGGCCGTCGGGCGGATCGTGCGCAAGATGCTGGAGATTGCCCAAGGCAACATGCCGGGAATCCTGGACGATCTGGACAGCGAATTTCTGCACGATTACCGCATCTGCCTGCGCAAGATGCGCTCGGTGCTGAGCCTGGTGAAAGAGGTTTATCCGGCCGAGGGGACCCGGCGCATGCGCGACGCGCTCGGGGATCTGGCCCGTCAGACCAACCGGCTGCGCGACCTGGACGTCTACCTTTTGGCGCGCGGCCACTACCTGGGCTTACTCCCTCCCGCCCTGCGCCCGGCGCTGGACGAGATGTTCCGGGATTTTTCGGCGGAAAGGGAAAAAGAGGTGCGGCGGACCGCCTCCAAGCTGCGGGGGGCGTCCAACCGCCGGCTGTTCCTGGAACTGACGGAATTTTTTGCAAAGCAGACGCCTCACGGGCCAGCGCCGGCGGCCGACCTCCCCGTGGGGCCGCTGGTGTACCGCGCCATCTACAAGCGCTACCGCAAGATCCGCTCGATAGCGGCGGGGATCGGCGAGGATACGCCGGACGAGACGGTGCATCAACTGCGCATCGAGGGGAAGAAGCTGCGCTATCTCATGGAATTTTTCGTCGAGCTGTTGCCCGACAAAGAGGGCGGCGCCATGCAAAAGGTGCTGCGCCGGCTGCAAGGCCGGCTTGGGGATTTCAACGATGCCTCGGTGCAGCAAAAATCGCTGCTGGACTATTGGCGTCGCAAGCGATCCGGGAGCGAGCTCGGCTTGGGGCTGGGAGGGCTGGTGTCGATCCTCTACCAGAATCAGATGCAGGCGCGCAGCCTCATCGCGCGGGAACTTGAAGGGTTCTGCGACCCTTCGACCGCAGCGGCCTTCAAACGCATCTTCAAACTGCCGGCTTCCGCCCCCGCAACGGATGGCCAAAGGACCGGGCGACCGTGAAAATACTTTCTTGTTACAGCATCAAGGGGGGCGTGGGAAAGACGGCCTTGGCCGTCAACCTGGCGTTCGCGCTTGGCGAGGCCGGGCACCGGACGCTTCTTTTGGACCTCGACCCGCAGGGAGCCGCCAGCTTTTATTTCCGCGTGGACGGCGCGGACAAGTTCCGGATGCGCGACAAACAGTCCCTGGCCGAAGGACTGCGCCGAAACATCAGGGAGTCGGACTATCCCGGGCTCGACGTGGTCCCCTCCCACCTCGGCTACCGCCACTTCGACATCCTGCTCGACGGCATGTCCAAACGCCGCAGCCAACTGCGCCGCGTGCTGGAGGAGTTCAAGGCGGATTACGACGTGATCCTGATCGACTGCCCGCCCAACATCACGCTCCTCTCGGAAAACGTCTTCCGGGCGTCCGACGCCATCCTGGTTCCCGTCATTCCGACCGTGCTTTCGCGCCGGACGCTGGAACAGTTGGCCGGCTTTTTCAAGGACCAGGATTTGCCGGCCAAGCTGCTCCGTCCGTTTTTTTCCATGGTCCAGAAGAGGAGCAAGATGCACCGGGAGATCATGGAGGAGCTGCCGGCCGAGCAGGCGGGCTTTCTGAAGACCGCGATCCCGTTTTCGGCGGATGTGGAAAAAATGGGACTGCACAGGATGCCGCTTTTGGCGTATGCGCGCGCCTGCGAGGCGGCCAAGGCCTATCGAGCGCTTTGCCAGGAAATTCTCTCCGAGTCGGGTCTATGAGCAAACTGGAGATCGAACGGAAGTTTTTGCTGAAGTCCCTGCCGGCCGCGATGCGCGGCGAGACGCCGATCCTGCAGGGGTACCTCGCCCACGACGAGCACATGGAGGTGCGCATCCGGCGGTACGGGAACGGGCATTTTCTCACCGTCAAGGAGGGGGGCGGCCTGAGGCGCCGGGAGACCGAAGTGGAAATCTCCCCGCAGCAGTTTCAAGCGCTCTGGCCGTCCACCGAGGGGCGGCGGCTGGAGAAGGTCCGCGCCCTGGTCGCCTGCGGCGCCTTTCAGGTGGAGATCGACCGCTACCTCGGGGCGCTCGCGCCGCTTTTGGTGGCCGAGGTGGAATTTTCATCCGTGGAGGAAAGCGAGCGCTTCGAGAAGCCGGACTATCTGGGACGGGAAGTCACCGAGGACGAGGCGTACAAGAACCTTTCCCTGGCGATGCACGGCATCCCCGAAGGGCCGGCGTCGGATTACCAGATCTGCGCCCTCCCCTACCTGTTCCGCGGCGGGCGCCTGCATCTGGTGCTGGTGACCAATTCCGCCCAAACCCGCTGGATCATCCCCAAGGGGCAGCCGGAGTCGGACATGTCCCGGCAGGACGTGGCCGTCATGGAGGCCATGGAAGAGGCGGGTGTCATCGGCTGCTGCCTCCCCGGCCTGCGCGCGCCCTGCCGCCGCAAGGGCGAAAAGACGCTTTACATCTATCCGCTGAAAGTGACCACCGTGCTGAAAAAATGGCCGGAGATGGATTGGCGCAAACGCGCGGTGCTCCCCCTCGACAAGGCCCTGAAGACCATCAGCGATCCCGAACTTTCCCTGTGCATTCAACGTCTGGCCTCCCGGCTGCTCTCCTGATTTTGTTTTTTCGAGCGGGAAAAGGCGCCGGCGCCTCCCCTCCCTCTCGAAGATCGCATCGCCCCGCCCTGCTCCTTCCAAGCACGTTCGCCATCCCCTTCCCCAAGAGACGACCGACCAGGCAGCAGGTTACGGAAAAGCTACAGAGCCGTTACAGAGAGGAAAAAAGGATGCAACAAGGCGCAATTTGAATCCAAAACAGCCTGGTTCCAAGGCCCCGTGCATACTTTTCACTGGACAACATCTAAATATGTATGTCATTTCTGAAGCTCGATCGAACTTTCATCCGGCTTATTCAGCACCGAGGTTCCACGTGTCCTGGCTTTTGCTGGCCGCCATTACCGCAGGAAGCAGCGTTTCCATTTTGGCGCTCGCCAATGCCTATCTCTACCTGTTTTTCAAGGAGAGGTTCATCAAGGCATGGACCATCGCCTGGGGAATATTCGCCCTCAGGTATCTTTTCCTGGTCGTCGGCCTCCTGTGGCGGGAAAGTGTCCTCCTTGAGGCGAGCTACCACCTCTGCATCATCGCCGGCGCCGTTGTCCTGTTGAACGGCACCCTGCAGTTTGTCGGCAAGCCCTCCACCAAATGGCCCGCCGTGACCGGCGCGATTTTGGCGCTTTGGACCGTCGTCTCGCTCGGCCTCGGCTTGCGGGCGAACTACTTCATCGTCCCCGTTTTCTCCTTCCTGTCGATCACGTACCTCTGCATAGGCCGACAGATACTGAAGCACGCCCGACGCGGCGAAATCGGCGGACGTACCGTGGGCTGGCTGTTCATCCTCTGGGGGGTGCACCAGGCTGACTATCCCATGCTGAGGCCCGTCGCCTGGTTCGCCCCCTGGGGCTTTCTCCTGGGGAGCCTGCTCGCCCTTTCCATCGCCATCGGCATGATCCTCGTCTATTTCGAAAGAACTCATCGGGAGCTGCGCGACAAGGAGGAACGCCACCGCAACCTGATCGAGTCCTCCCACGACTGGATCTGGGAGATCGACGCGCGGGGGAGGTACACCTATGCCAGCCAGTTGATCGGAGAGCTCCTGGGCTACGCGCCCGAGGAGGTCTTGGGGAAAACCCCCTTCGACTTGATGGCCGAAGCCGAGGTTTCCCGGGTCAGGAGGAGCTTCGCGGAGATCTGGGCAAAAAGGGCGCCGTTCAAGGACGTCGAGAAGATCAACCGGCACAGGAACGGCGGCTCGGTGGCGATGGAGACCAGCGGGGTTCCGTTCTTCGACGGCAAGGGGATTTTCCTCGGCTACCGCGGCACGGACCGGGACGTCACCGAACGGAAAAGGGGGGAAGCGGTCCTCAGGGAAAGCGAATTTTTCTTCAAGGAGTCCCAGCGCTCGGCGTCCATCGGCTCCTACAAGGCCGACTTGGCTGCGGGCCGCTGGGAATCGTCGGAAGTCATGGACGCGATTTTCGGCATCGGCGGCCAGTACCGCCGCGACATTGCGGGTTGGTTGGCACTCGTGCATCCCGACGACAGAGCCATGCTGGGCCGGTACCTGGAGGAGGAGGTTATCGCCGGGAAAAAATTCTTCTCCAAGGAATACCGGATCGTCCGGAAGAACGACGGCGAAACGCGGTGGGTTTACGGCCTGGGCGAAGTCGCCCTGGACGCCGACGGCAAAGTGTCTACGCTGATGGGAACCATTCAGGACGTCACCGAACGAAAGCGCGCCGAAGAGGAGCGCGACCAACTGGAACGCCAACTGCTGCACGCCCAGAAGATGGATAGTCTGGGGATTCTGGCCGGCGGCGTCGCGCACGACTTCAACAACATCCTGGTGTCCATCGTCGGCAACGCAGACCTTGCCCTGTTGCGAATCGCCAAGGAGTCCCCGGCCGTCGAGAACATCCGCAAGATCGAGCAGGCCGCAGCCCGCGCCGCGGATCTGGCCAAGCAGATGCTCGCCTATTCCGGCAGGGGAAAATTCGTTTTCCAACACCTCGACCTCAACCTCCTTTTGGAAGAGATGCTCAGCATGCTGGAGGTGTCGATCTCCAAAAAAGCGGCGCTCCGGTTGAACCTTCACCCCGCGCTCCCGGCAGTCGGAGCCGACGCCACGCAGTTGCGCCAGATCGTCATGAACCTGACCATAAACGCTTCGGAAGCGATCGGGGACGGCGGTGGGATCATCACCATCACAACCAACTGCATGGATTGCCGGCGGAGCTATCTGAAAGACGTCTGGCTGAACGAAACGCTGGAAGAAGGACGCTACGTCTATCTGGAAATCGCCGATTCGGGGTGCGGCATGAGCGGCGAGACGCAGGCGAAGATATTCGACCCCTTCTTCACCACCAAGTTCACCGGCCGCGGCCTGGGCATGGCGGCCGTTCTCGGCATCGTCCGCGGCCACAAGGGCGCCATCAAGGTTTACAGCGAGCTCGGCAAAGGGACGAGCTTCAAAATCTTGTTGCCGGCAAGCGACAGCCCGGCCGACGTCGCCCGCCAAGACGACGGCGGCGACCGCTGGAGAGGATACGGGAAAGTCCTGCTGGTCGACGACGAAGAGATGGTGCGCGACATCGGCTGCGAGATGCTTAAGGAGTTGGGATTTACAACCATTACCGCCAACGACGGCGAGGAAGCCGTGGAAATCTTCCAAAGCATCCCCGACATCAGGTACGTGGTGCTCGACTTGACCATGCCGACCATGGACGGCGAGCAGTGTTTTCGCCACTTGAAGCTGCTCAAACCCGAGGTTACGGTCATCATGTCCAGCGGATACAACGAGCAGGAGGTCAGCCAAAAGTTCATGGGCAAGGGGATCGCCGGGTTCGTCCAAAAGCCGTACACGGTCGGCATGCTAAAGGATGCTTTTCGCAGCCTGCCGGCATGATCCCTCGGCGGATCGTCTTGCGGCGCAGCCGGCCGCGCTTATCCCGCTTATCCCGGATAACGAAGGGCGACGATCATTGCCTCGTCCGTTTGTTCCTCCTCTCTAAAAGAACCGTATTTCATATAAAATCGACTGGACATGGGTGCTACTCGCATAGGCCAAGTTACAGCAGAGTTACAAGCACGTTACGAAAAATGAAAAACAATAGCCACAAGGCTCAGCATCTAGACGGAGTCATTGAGAGTATAATTACAAACATTCTTTTCACTGGACATCATATCAAGATTTGTGTCATTGCTACCAGCGTTTAGATGTTCAACTTCTTTACGCGGCCTTTCGGTGCGATTCCGGCGAATCGGCGTTGACCTCCCGGGGCCGCCGCGCGCCTTAACCACGAACAGCGGTGAACTCCATGCAGAAATGGTCCGTCAACGATTCCGCCAGGATCTACAACATCGACAATTGGGGCTCCGAACTCTTCTCGATCAACAAAAAGGGGAACGTCTGCGTCCATCCCGCCCCGAACTCTAAATCCTCCATCGACCTGAAGGCGCTGGTCGACGACCTGATCAAGAGAAAGATCAAGCCTCCCATACTGCTTCGCTTCATGGACATACTGGAAGGGCGCGTCGCCTCGATCAGCCGCGTGTTCAAGAACGCCATCCGCGACAACGGCTACCCCGCCGGCTACCAGACCTTCTACCCGATCAAGGTGAACCAGCAACGCCAGGTGGTCGAGGCGATCGCCAAATTCGGCAAGAAACACAACATCGGCCTGGAGGTGGGCTCCAAGCCCGAGCTGGTGGCGGCGATCTCCCTGTCGACCGGCAGCAACATCCCCATCATCTGCAACGGCTACAAGGACGTCGAATTCATCGAGACGGTGCTCTACGCCTCCAGGGTCGGCTACCAGATCACCATCGTGGTGGAAAAGCTCTTCGAACTGGAGAAGATCGTCGAGGTGGCGCAGAGAACCGGCATCGCGCCCAGGCTCGGCATCAGGGTGAAGCTCTCCTCCAAGGGGATCGGCAAGTGGGCGACCTCGGGGGGCGAGGACGCGAAGTTCGGCCTGCGTATCTCCGAAGTCATCGCGGCCATAGAGATGCTGCGCAAGCACGACCTGCTCGACTGCATGAAACTGCTCCATTTCCACGTGGGGAGCCAGATCACCAAGATCGACAAGATCAAAAACGCCTTGATCGAGGGAACCAGGATCTACGTGGAATTGAGGAGGCTCGGGGTCGGCATCGAATACCTGGACATCGGAGGTGGGCTCGGGGTGGATTACGACGGCTCCAAATCGAGCTACTTCTCCAGCGTGAACTACTCCATAGACGAGTACGCCAACGACGTGGTCTACCAGGTCAAGAACATCTGCGACGCGGCCGAAATTCCCTGCCCGAACATCATCTCGGAATCGGGACGCGCCACGGTCGCCCACTATTCCGTGCTGGTGACCAATTTGCTCGACAACAACGCGCAGGCGCCGCTGCCGGATTTCGAATCGATCCTGGGCGAGGCGAAGAAGCTTTCGCCCACGGTGAAAAAGCTGGCCGACATCTACAGGGGAATCGACAAGCACTCGCTCAGAGAGGACTATCACGACACCATCCAGCTGATACAGGAAGCGGCGAGCCTCTTCAACCTGGGCTACCTGGACATGAGCGAGCGGGCCAACGCCGAATGGCTTTACGACAGGATCGTCAGGAAGATCAGTTCGCTTTTAGAGACCGTCAAACCGATTCCCGAGGAGCTGCAAAACTTCCACTTGAACTTGAGGCAGATCTATTACGCGAACTTCTCGCTGTTCCAGTCGCTCCCCGACTCCTGGGCGATCGACCAGCTGTTCCCGATCATGCCGATCCAGCGGCTCGACGAGCGGCCGGAGGTCTTGGCCTCCATCGCGGACATCACCTGCGACGCGGACGGCGAGATCACCAGCTTCGTCGGCCAAAGCGGCAGAACCAAGGCGCTCCCACTGCACAGGATAGGGCCGGGCGAGGAGTACTTCGTCGGTTTTTTCCTGATCGGCGCCTACCAGGAAATACTTGGAGACATGCACAACCTGTTCGGCAACACCAATGCGGTTCACGTCACCTTCAACAAAAACACCAACTACAAGATCGACACGGTGATCGCCGGCGACGCCACCTGGGAAAGCCTGAAATACGTGCAATACGACGGCGCCAAGATACTGAAGCTGGTCCGCAACAACCTGGAAAACGACGTCTCGCTGCAAAAGGTCTCCATCGAGGAAAGCAGCCATTTCCTCCAGCTGCTGGACAAGACCCTCCAATCGTATACCTACCTGGGAGAGTAAGCCGAAGCGTCCGCCGAAACCGGGCAAAGCGCCCCGCCGTCTCTCAAGCTAAAGGATGCCCGTCATTTTATCGAGTCCGCTTCCACGCCTTGGCCGGCTCGCCGCGCTCGGCCACTTCCTGCTGGCCCTCCTGCTGCCGGCCGCCGCGGCGAGCGCGCAGCCGTTGCGGATCGGGGTCATGGCGCCGCCGCAACTGCTCGCCGAGCCGGTCGCGCGAGCAGCCGCCGAAGACTGCGTCTCGCTCTTGGCCAAGGGCTTTCCCGGCGCCTTCGTCGCCTTGAACCCGCCGGACGCGCAGGTGTTGCTGATCCTCCCCAAACCGGCTGCGGCGGGAGTCGCCCAGCGGCTTCACCCTCCCCGTCCCTATCCCACCCTAGGCTCGGCGCCTGCGGAGTTCAGCTGGCGCTGGACGCGCCGGGGCGACAGGCGCCGCCTGGTGCTGACCGCCGCCAGTCCTGAAGGGGTCGCGGCCGGGCTCTACGCGCTCCTGCAGGAGAAACTCGGCTTCCGGTTCCTGCATCCTCGGCAGACCGTATTCCCCGCCCACCGCTTTTGGCCCTTGCCGAACAGCGCCTCCTTTTCCGGCCGCCCCCGCTTCGACCAGCGCGGTTTCCACCTGCACACCCTGCACCCAACGGAGCTGAGCGAACAGTTGCACGACCCGGGCTTTCCGGGAGCGCTCAAGGACGTGACCGACTATCTGGACTGGCTGGCGCGAAACGGCCAGAACGTCTTCCAGTTCTTCCTGCTGCGCGAGGTCGACCGGCGCGCCTGGCCGGCGCACGCGCGCCGCATCATCGCCTACGCCAAGAGTCGCGGCATCAAGTGCGGCGTGGAGATCTCGCTCTCCATGCTGCAACAGCAGTCCTTCCAGACCATCACCCTGCTAAGGCCGCTGCCGACCTATAGCCGCCAGGTCGACCGCACCCTGGCCTGGCTTTTCCAGGCGCCCTGGGATTTCCTCACCATGGAGGCGACCATGGGCGAGCATCTGCCGCTGATCGGCGGCCTGCTTCCCAAGGTGCAGGCGCATCTGGAGTGCGAGGTGGCTGGGCGCTACGGCGCCAGGCTTTTCTACGCCACCCACGTGATCACCCCCGACGGGCTCTGCACGGTCAGGCGCCCGGAGCTTGCCGACAGCGGCATCCTGATCCACACGGTGATGAGCTACTCGGCCTCCGAGCCCAAGGCGCCGGTCTACGGCAACCAGAACCAATGCTTCATGCTGGAGGCGGCCCGGGTGGAAAACGCCCGGCGGGAAACCTGGTACTGGCCGGAATCGTCCTACTGGGTCTGCTTCGACTCCTCGGTGCCGCTGCTGCTCCTCACCTACCTGGACAGCCGCTTCGACGATATGAACCGGATGGCGCAGATCGGCACCAGCGGCCACCTCACCTTCTCCTCCGGCTGGGAGTGGGGCTACTGGCTGGTCGACTGGAGCATCGCCCGCTGGTCCTGGAGCTACGGCGACGACGGCAAAATCAGGACGATCACGCCCTTTTCCCGGCTGGCCGAGCTCTTCCCCGATCCGGCGCTGCTCCACTCTTGGCGGGAAGCGCTGGCCCTGCAAAATCTCTTTCTGAAGGAACAGGAGCTGCAGCGTTACCTCTCGGCGCTCACCCCCTTTTCGGAACTCCCCCCGCCCCTGGCTACATCGTTCCAGCCCGAGCCCGATTTCCGTTATTCCTGGCTTTTGGAGCAGGCCGGCGCGCCCCGCGCCGCCCGGGTCCTGCGCGGGCCGGTCCAGGAGTTGGAGTGCTACGGCCGGCTGATGGCTGAGCTTTGCGACCGGATCGACCTGCGCCTGGCGGCGCTCCAAAAGACCGGCAGACAGCCGGAGCCGCTTCCCCTGGCGCGGGAGCTGGCCACGGGCCTCAGGGTTGGAGCGCTGCGGGCCGAGCACCGGGCCGCCACCTTGCGGGCGCTGATCGCCAAACGCAGGGACAACGTTTCGCCCCCAGAGTCCGGCGAAACCGTCTCGCTTCTCTATCTCAAGCAGGCGGCCAGGCTGCGCCGGGAGGCGCTGACGCTGGTCAAGGAGCAGGAAACGCGCTACCGCTTTCCGCCGGCGCTGCTGGCCGTGCGCCGCCCCAGCCTCACCGCCTACCGTTTCGGCTATCTCTACCCGGCGGCCGGGCTTATTTTCTGGGAGCGCGAGGAAGAACAGGTGCGCCGGGAGCGCTTCGATCCGCTCTTCATGAACATCTGGGACGCCCGCCGCATCCTGGGGCTGGAGAGCCTTTTTTTCCGTTGACGCCGGCTGCGCCACGCAGATGTTGCGCCCCCTTAACCGGATCGAAACAGTGAGCTGCTACCATGGGCGCCATGAGAACTTACCGAGCCGACCTGCATGTCCACTCCAGCCACTCCAACAAGCCCACCTACTGGGCGATGCGCAAGTTCAACTGCCCGGAAAGCTACACCTCCCCGCAGCACCTCTACGCCATCGCGCGCGAGCGCGGCATGGACTACGTCACCATCACCGACCACAACTCGATCGCCGGGGCGCAGGAGATCGCCCACCTCCCCGGCGCCTTCCTCAGCTCGGAGATCACCTGCCACTTCCCCGAGAACGGCTGCAAGATCCACGTGGTGGCGCTCGGCCTCTCCCCGAGCAGCTTCCAGGAGATCATGTATCTGAGGAACAACGTCTACGACCTGGTGGCCTACCTGCACCGGGAGCGGATCGCCCATTTCCTGGCCCACCCGCTCTACGCGCAAAACGCCAAGCTGACCTCGGACCTGATCGAAAAATCGTTGCTGCTTTTCACCACCTTCGAGGTAAAAAACGGCTGCCGGGCCGCCCGCTTCAACGACTTCACCCGACAGCTGGTCGGCTCCCTCACGCCGCAGACCATGGAGCGCCTGGCGGAGAAACACGGGCTGGCGCCCTTCGGCGACTCGCCGCACCAAAAGGGGATGGTGGGAGGATCGGACGACCACGGCAGCCTCTTCATCGCCCGCGCCCACACCAGCGCGCAGGGAGCCGCCAGCGTCGAGCAGTTCATCGCCTCGGTGCTGGCCGGCGAGACGGTCGCGGCGGGAGAAAACGGCGGGCCGCTCACCATGGCGCACAGCCTCTACGGCATAGCGCACAGCTTCTACAAGGAGCGCATCGGCACCCGGCGCCGCAGTTCCACCCCCTTCGTCAGCGCCCTCTTGGACCGCTTCTTCAACCTGGGCCCGGACCGCGGCTCGCTGATCGACAAGATCAGGCTCTTCATCAGGAAGAACCTCCCCGACTCCTCCTCCGGAAGCGAGATGAGCTTCGAGCGCATCCTGGACTCCGAGGCGCGCCAGCTCTTGAACGACGCCCCCTTCCTGGCCGCCATCCGGGAAAAGGACCTGAACCGGAAGATCTTCGCGGTGACCAGCCGGCTGGCCAATCGGGTGCTCTTTCGCTACAGCAACCGCCTGATGTCGCTGCCGCTCAACGCCGGCTTTTTCGACTACCTCAACACCGCCGGCACCATCGGCCTGGTGCACCTGCTGATCTCCCCCTACTACGTCGCCTTTCACCATCAGCACAAGGGAAAGGAGCTGATCCGCGAGCTGGGGAAGCTGATTCCCGAGCCCGAGCGCCCCAAAAGCGTCGAGAAAATCGCCCTTTTCACCGACACCCTGGACGAGATCAACGGCGTCGCCATGACCATCCGGCGGCTGATCCGGGTCGCGCGCGACCGGGGCGTCGAGCTTACCGTGATCACCTCCGGGAACCGGGAGCTTGCCGACTCCGAAGGGGTGCGACAGTTCAGCGCGGTCGGGGACTTCGTGCTCCCCGAATATCCGGAGCTGAAGTTGAGCTTTCCCCCGATCCTGGACGTGATGGATTTCGTGGAAAAAGAGGGGTTCACCCAGATCCACGTCAGCACCCCCGGCACCGTGGGGCTATTGGGGCTCATGATCGCCAAGATGATGGACATCCCGGTGGCCGGCACCTACCACACCGACATTCCGCAGTACGTGCGCAGCCTGACCAACGACGATTTCCTGGAGGGGGTCGCCTGGAGCTACATGACCTGGTTCTACAACCAGATGGGGGAAGTGCTGGTTCCCTCGGCCGGCACCCGCGCGCAGCTTTGCTCCCACGGCCTGCCGCTGGAAAAGATGAAGCCGTTGCCGCGCTGGGTGGACACCGAACTGTTCACGCCGCTGAAGAGGTTGCCGCGCTTCTGGGAGAGGCGGGGACTGCCGGCCGGCGTCAAGCTCCTCTACGTCGGGCGGGTTTCTCGGGAAAAATCCCTGGAACTGGTGGTCGAGGTGTTCAAGAAACTGGTGGATCGGGGGGCCGAGGTGTCGCTCGCCGTGATCGGCGACGGCCCCTTCAGGGAGGAGATGGAGGCGGAACTATCGGGCTATCCGGCGCTTTTCACCGGCTACCTGCAAGGGGAGGAGTTGCAGCGGGCCTACGCCTCCGCCGATCTCTTCGTCTTTCCGAGCGCCACCGACACCTTCGGCAACGTGGTGCTGGAGGCGCAGGCCTCTGGGATCCCGGTGGTGGTCTCGGATGCCGGCGGTCCGCGGGAGCTGATGGTCGCGGGTGAGACCGGAGAGGTGTTTCCCGCCGGAGACGGGGCGAAGTTCCTGGAAGCCGTGCAGCAATTGGCCCTGGACCGGGAACGGCTCGCCCGGATGGGGCGGCAGGCAAGAACCTATACCCTGGAGCAGGGGCCGTGCGAGGCCGACAGCTACAGCACCATCCTCAAGTCGGGGCGGGAACGCGTGAACAGCTTTTGAATCAGTCGAACATGTCGGCGTACATGAGCTCCTGGCACACTATCTCGTCCGCCTCGATCCATGCCGTCTTCAGTTCGCGATCGGACGAGAACTGCAGTCCGGTCTCCTTCTTGTGAAAATCGACGAAAATGTTGAGTTCATCGAGAGAGCTGAATTTTTTGCTGTACTTCATCGTTTCTTCCCTCCGGGAATGCCTTTCGAACGACGTCCATTTGACCTGGTTCGCCGCCAACCGCGCTACGAGCAGAGTGCGAGAGGGTAGCTCCTTTCCTGATAATGGGTCCCGCGTATTTCTTTCAGTATCTCGACCTGTCGCTGCTGGATGAACCTGGAAACGACTTCTTCGGTGTGTTTGTCGTGAACGAATTTCAGCGCCACCTTGAACGGACGGTCGGTTTGATCGACTCTGATTACCGCGCAGGGAACGTCCGCCTCCACCATCTGGAAGGTGGCCGGATCCACGAGCTTCAGCTTCAGTTTAAGGCCGCCGTCCGGAGCGCCGTCGAACCCGTAGGTCGTCAGCACGTTCATGCCGCAGCCGCCCAGGGAAATATCCAGGATGGTGCCGGAAAAAACGTTTTTGTCCCTTCTGAGGACCACGTTCATCGGTCTTGACAGGCGAACCCTGACCGTCTCCCGCAGATAATTGTAAAGATGGGCAAAGGAGAAGCCGTTGAGGGTGACGGTCAAGTCATGGAGATCGTACTCCGTCGGGCGGCAAAGAAACGATTTGGCGAAATGCTTCAAACCGATGAAGGTTTCGCCGCAGGCCCGGATCGCCGACAGTTGCAGTTCGTTGGTGGAGATCACGACGCTCGACCCCCTGACTTCGACGATTTTGCCGATGTTGGAGATGGGGATCTCTTTGTAGACGTTGGAGAGGTTGATGGTTCTGGTTTTGTCGCTCACGCAAAGCTGCCTGAGCAAATAGACGATGGCCTGCTCGTCGTCGCTTTTCGAAGAGATGGTCTTCAACTGATAGACCTGCCTGCTCTGGTACGGCATGGCGTTGGGCCGCTCCCCGAACAGGAAAACCGCCCGATCTTCCTTTTCCATATATCGGTAAAAATCGCATCTATGGCAATCGGCGAGCTTGTCCGAGAAGGTCCCCTGGGTTCTTCCCTTGCAGTTGGTCTCGGCGATCAACCAGCAGGCGCGGCCGGCGTTCACGCCGCCGTTGCAGCCGTTGAAGCTGGCAATGGTCGCCGCCGGGCAGGGACCGGCTTTGCCGTTGCCGGTCGCTTCCGGGCCCAATCCGCATTCCATGAATTCCCAGCAGTTCATCCGATGTCCCCTCCCTGAAACGGGCGCGCAGCTCCCCCGCGGCAACCGTCGGGAGCGCCCCTCTTGCCTGGCCCGCCGGCGCGGCTGCCGTCCTGCCGGGTCAGTATCGTCCCAGCCGCCACCTGTCGTTGGCCTTCTCGATCCGGCACAGCGCGCGTTTCGGCCTGGGCCAGACGTACAGACTTTCCAACTTGACGCGCTCTTCCGCCGACAACCTGCGGCCTGGATCCTGTACGTATTCGACTGCTGTGGTTAATTGCACGCTACCCCCCTATTGCCTTTGCGCGTTGCGGGTCTCCGTTTGTCGATGCCCCGAGAGCCCACCCCTCGGCACAAGGACAAGATACGCCACTCCGTTCACAATGATGCTTCCATCCTGTTAAAACTGTGCAACAGCGTCGCCATCCCCGCACTGCCGTTACGTCAAGCTCGCGCCTTGCATTTCCCCCCCATGCCCGCTGCCGCCAAAAAAAATGGCCACCCAAGCGGTGGCCAATGCGAACCTTCCGGCGGCGGATAGGCTTTAGACGGCGTTGTGGCGGACGTCCTTCCCCTTGAGCATGAAGATCACCATCTCGGCCACGTTGGTGGCGTGGTCGGCGATCCGCTCCAGACACTTGGAGATGTGGTTTATCTTGATGGCGCGGCTGATGCTGGCGGGATCCTCCATCATGAAGGTCAAGAGCTCCCGCTGCAGCTGCTCGTTCAGGTCGTCGACCAGTTGGTCGTCCTCGCACACCTTGATGGCCAGCTTCTCGTCGCCCGACATGAAGGCGTCCAACGCCTCCCGCACCATGCCGGCCGCCGCGTGCGCCATGCGCGGCAGGTCGATGTACGGCTTCAGAACCGGCTCCAGGTTCAGCTCCCTCGCCCTCTTGGCGATGCTCACGCACTGGTCGCCCATCCGCTCCAGATCGGTGACGATCTTAAGAGCCAGGGTCAGGAAACGCAGATCGCGGGCGGTCGGCTGCCTGCGGGCCATAACCGCCAGGCACTTGTCGTCGATCTCCATCTCAAGGCGGTTGATTTCGTGGTCGAAGGCGATGGTGCGCTCGGCCAGCTCGCTGTCCCGCTCCAAGAGGGACTGCATGGCGCCGGCGATCATCGCCTCCACCTTGCCCCCCATCTCCAGGAGCTTTCCGCGTATCTCGTTCAGTTCGGCATCGAACTGTTTGCTCAAATGCTCTCTCTCCATGGCAATCTCCCGGGGGTGACGGTTGGACCGTCGGCTGTACTCTTCGCGGAGCCGCTGCGCTGCGCGGCTAGCCGAAGCGGCCCGTGATGTAATCCTCGGTCTGTTTCTTTTCCGGCGTAGTGAAGATCTTCTTGGTCTCGCCGAATTCGATCAGCTCCCCGATATAGAGAAAGGCGGTGAAGTCGGAAACCCGCGCCGCCTGCTGCATGTTGTGGGTGACGATGATGATGGTGTAGCGCTCCTTCAGCTCCTCGATCAATTCCTCGATCTTCAAGGTCGAGATCGGGTCGAGCGCCGAGGCCGGCTCGTCCATCAGGATCACCTCCGGCTTGACCGCGATGGTGCGAGCGATGCAGAGCCGCTGCTGCTGGCCGCCGGAGAGGTTCATGGCGTTGGTCTTCAGGCGGTCCTTCACCTCGTCCCAGAGCGCCACCCGCTTCAGGCTGGTCTCGACGATCTCGTCGGCCTCCCCCTTCACCAGCCGGCAGTTGAGCTTGTGGCCGGCCACCACGTTGTCGTAGATGGACATGGCCGGAAACGGATTGGGCTTTTGAAAGACCATGCCGATGCGGCGGCGTATCGAGACCGGATCGACCTCTCTGGCGTAGATGTCGGCGTCGTCCACCAGAATCCTCCCCGTCACCCGCGCCGAGGGGACCAGGTCGTGCATCCGGTTGATGGAGCGGAGCATGGTGGACTTGCCGCAGCCGGACGGGCCGATGATGGCGGTGACGCTGTGTTCGGGGAAATCCATGCCGATGTCTTTCACCGCGTGGGTCTTGCCGAAATGGATGTTCAATGCTTCAAGTCGTACCTTGCAGGTCATGCAAGCCTCCGTCTCGTGCTATCGAGTCCTGCTGAAGTGGCGAGCCGTCAGGCTCACCGTCACTCGTGCTATCGAGCCCTGCTGAAGTAGCGAGCCGTCAGGCTCAGGGTAAACATGACGGTGACCAGCACCAACGCGCCCGCCCAGGCGAGACGATGCCAGTCCTCGTAAGGGGCGATGGCGAAATTGAAGATCTGCAGCGGGATGGCCGCCATGGGGGCGGCGAGGCTTTTGCCCCAGAACTGGTTGCCAAGGGCGGTGAACAAAAGCGGCGCGGTCTCGCCCGCCACCCGCGCGATGGCCAGCAGGATGCCGGTCAAGACGCCGGAAAGCGCGCTTCTGAGCGTCACCTTCAGGCTGGTGCGCCAAAGCGGCACCCCCAGGGCGAGCGACGCCTCCCGCAGGGAGCCCGGCACCATCTTCAACTGCTCCTCGGTGGTGCGCAAGACGATGGGGATCATGATCATGGCCAACGCCACCGAGCCGGCCAGGGCGGAAAAGCCTTTCATGGGCACGACGATCAAGGTGTAGGCGACCATGCCGGTGATGATGGACGGGGTTCCCGAGAGCACGTCGGCCGAAAACCTGATCGCCGTGGAGAGCTTGGAGCCTCC
>CAIYDQ010000077.1 GCA_903925075.1 uncultured Geobacter sp. | reverse complement strand
TCCGATCCTCCCAGCTACTTCAGCTTCGCCTCCGCTGGCAACAAGACGCTGTACGGTTTCGTGCGCGACCAGTTCGGCAACGTATCGGCCTCTTCCAGCGCGCCGCTGACCGTTACGCTTTCCCCGAATACCGGCGGCATGGTCGCTCTGCCCGCCACCGGCCAGACAGCGAGTTATGCCGTGGGAGACGACGGCCACCTGCGCGTGGGCGTCGCCCTGCCAGCCTCTCGCTACACGGCCAACGCCGACGCCACGGTGACGGACAACCTGACCGGGTTGGCATGGAGCAAGGACGCCAACCTGATCACCACCCGCAACGCCACCTTCGACGCAGACGGCGCCAAGGACGGCGCGGTGACTTGGCAGCACGCCTTGGACTATATCGACAAGCTGAACGCGGAAAGCTATCTCGGCTTCAACGACTGGCGTCTGCCCAACCGCAACGAACAGTTGAGCCTGATCGACCGTTCCGCCGCGACCCCTGCGCTGACGGCGGGGTTCCCTTTCACCAAGGTACAGAGCGCGGAATACTGGACCTCTTCCAGCCTGACCGGCAACGCCTGGAAGGTGAGCCTGGACGACGGCCTGACTTCCACGGAGGCGACCAGCGCCCAGCACTTCGTCTGGCCGGTCAGGGGCGCGAGCTTGGGAACGGGAAGCGACTCTACTATTCCCACCATCACTGCCTTCAGGACGCCTTCCTCATCGACGAACCTGCTGGCCCCGATCAGCGCCTTTGCGGGCACGGACAACACGGCGGTGACCGCTTATTGCGTCAGCGAAGTCAATTCGCCGGCAAGTTGCGCCTGGTTCTCCGATCCTCCCAGCTACTTCAGCTTCGCCTCCGCTGGCAACAAGACGCTGTACGGTTTCGTGCGCGACCAGTTCGGCAACGTATCGGCCTCTTCCAGCGCGCCGGTGACCGTTACGCTTTCCCCGAATACCGGCGGCATGGTCGCTCTGCCCGCCACCGGCCAGACATCGAGTTATGCCGTGGGAGACGACGGCCAACTGCGGGTGGGCGTCGCCCTGCCAGCCCCTCGCTACACGGCCAGCGCCGACAACACCACGGTGACGGACAACCTGACAGGCTTGGCCTGGAGCAAGGACGCCAACCTGATCACCACCCGCAACGCCACCTTCGACGCAGACGGCACCAGGGACGGCGCGGTGACTTGGCAGCACGCCTTGGACTACATCGACAAGCTGAACGCGGAAAGCTATCTCGGCTTCAACGACTGGCGTCTGCCCAACCGCAACGAACAGTTGAGCCTGATCGACCGTTCCGCCGCGACCCCTGCGCTGACGGCGGGGTTCCCTTTCACCAAGGTGCAGAGCGCGGAATACTGGACCTCTTCCAGCCTGACCGGCAGCGCCTGGAAAGTGAACCTGGACGACGGCCTGACCTCCGCCGAGGCGGCCAGCGCACAGCACTTCGTCTGGCCGGTGCGCGGGGGAGCCGGCGAAACGATAACCACCGGCTTTCTCCAGCTGTCCGTTTCTCCGTCCGCGAGCCAAGCCCCCGGCATTCCGTTCGATACCAGCGGTACGACGCAGACGGTGACGCTCAGCAACAGCGGACCGGCACCGATCGTCGTCACCGCTTGCACTCTTAGCGGAGGCAATGCGTCGTCCTTTAGCCTGAATCCAGGCGGCAGCGCCCCATGTTCGTCTCTAACCCCCACCATCGCCTCCGGTGGGAGCTGCACGCTGGCGGTCGGCTTCTGGCCGACAACATTCGGAGCCAAATCGGCCAACATTCAGATTTCTTCAGGGACCGGAACTGCCTCGCAATCGGGTATTGTCGTAATTACCGGCAACGTGATCGATGTCATCAACCCGATCGCCGTCATCGAAAAACCCTCAACTAATTTGGTGGACGCACTCTACAGCATCGAAGGAACCGCGAGCGATACCGGCGGTAGCGGTCTTTCCAAGGTCGAATTCCAATTCACTGACGGCACGCATTATCTGGGGCAGGATAATACTCTTACCTCCTCAACGCCGGTGTGGGTCAATCCGACCGGAACGTCAACCTGGAGCTTCGCATTGAGCGGCACGGTCAGCTCCCAGCTCGTCAACGGCAGGAGCTACACCATAACCGTGCGCGCCACCGACTTCGCCGGCAACGCGGGGACCAAGTCCCTCGTCTTCACCAAGGTCGCGAGCCTCGACAAGGCCTTTAGCCAGCTCTCGCTCGACTCGTCCAGCGCCATGATCCTCCAGGGGGGGAACATCTCCCTCGGCGGCAAACTGACCCGGCTTCCGGACAACGGCTCGGACCTCTCGGGCCAGACGATCACCTTGACCGTCATCGCCCCGGACGGCAGCCAGTCGACCGCGAGCGCCGCCACCAGCGACGCCGCCGGCCACTTCCATCTGGACGGCGTCACCGGCCTCACCCAGAAAGGGGCTTACACCATCCAGGCATCCTTTGTCGGGACCGCCTCGCTGAGCGGCTCCAACTCTCCCATCCAGACCGTCCTGGTCGGCTCTCAGGCGGGCTACGCCATTATCGTCGAAGGAAAGATCGCCAACGACCCGGATGGCCTCGCCTCCCACAGCAAGACCGCCAACCGCATTTACAACACGCTGAAGGCGCGCGGCTTCCCCGACGACGGCATCGACTATCTGAGCTACCAGACCTCGCAGCAGGCCAGCGCCGCCGGCGTGACCATCGACGGCGTTCCCTCCCTGGCCGCCGTGAAGGACGCGGTCACCATCTGGGCGCAAGGCAAACTGAAGGCCATTTCCGCTCCCTTGTACATCATCATGATCGATCACGGTACGGCCGGCGAGTTCCTCATCGACACCGAGGTGATAACCCCGGACGATCTGAATGGCTGGCTGAACACGCTGGAGAGCTCCCTGGTCGGCACGCCGGCCGTCGGCGAGAAGCGGATCGTCATCGACGGCTCCTGCTTCTCGGGCTCCTTCATGCCCGCACTCAAAGGCAAGGCGGGGAGGGTAGTCATCGCCAGCGCAGCCGCCAATGAAGAATCCTACAAAGGGCCGATGGAACCCGACGGCGTCCGCAGCGGCGAATTCTTCCTGGACGCGTTGTTTCAGTCGCTGGGCGCCGGGCATTCCCTGAGCGGCGCCTTCGCCGCAGCCGCCGACAAGGTGCGCCTGTTGACCATGAAGGGGGGGCTCTCCTCCGACGGCGGGTCCTTCGGAGACGGAGCGGTCCAGCACCCGCTTTTGGACGACGACGGCAACGGCGTCGGCAGCAACGTCCTGGCGCTGTCGGGCGGCGACGGCACGATTTCGCAGGGAATCTATCTGGGCGTCGGCAACAACCTTACCAACGGCGCGGGCAACCCCGAGGATCTGACCGCCGTCACCGCGACGACCATCGTCAATCCCGGCGGCAACCAGTTCGGCGTCTGGCTTACTACCCTTGGCGCCGGCAACCAGATCGCGTCCGCCTGGGCCGAGGTGCGCATCCCCGGCATCACCTTGAACCCCACCGGCACCCAGAGCGGCCAGCTCACCCTCGACCTTCCCCGGATACTTTTTACCCCCGACGCCACGGATCCGACCGGCCGCCGTTGGACGGGTACGGCCAACCTGAGCACTCTCTACCCCAACGGCGGGGCTGCCGATCTTCCCGCCGGCCGGTACGAGGTGTATTACTACGCCCGCAACGCCGTCACCTCGAACATCTCGCCCATGCAGCGCAGCGTGGTCTACAAGCAGAAAACCGTGAACAACGCGCCCACGCAGGCAACCTTGACCTCGCCCCAAAACGCGAGCTACCAGAGCACCATGCTGGGCTTCGCCTGGAGCGCCGCGACGGACCAGGAAAACGACCCGTTCACCTATACCTTGGAAATTGCGACGGATGCGGCATTCGCGAACATGAGCTACAGCCAGGAAGAAATTCCGGTAGCCAGCACCTATGTCCCGTACGGGGTGTTGAGCGATCTGACCACCTATTACTGGCGCATAAAGGCCATCGACCAGTACGGGGCGGCTTCCGTCAGCCAGAGCTTCAATTTCACGACCAACAACACCAACGGCCTGCCGGGGGTCTTAATGGGCTACCTGCGCAGCGACGGCGGCTCGCCCATCACGGGGGCAACCATCAAAGCCGGGAACACGACGGCGAAGACGCAGTCGAACGGCGGCTTCCTCATGGTGCTTCCCACCGGCAGCTACAACGTTTCCGTCGCGGCCGC
>CAIYDQ010000076.1 GCA_903925075.1 uncultured Geobacter sp. | reverse complement strand
GCGGCCGCGACGGAAACGTTGTAGCTGCCGGTGGGAAGCACCATGAGGAAGCCGCCGTTCGACTGCGTCTTCGCCGTCGTGTTCCCGGCTTTGATGGTTGCCCCCGTGATGGGCGAGCCGCCGTCGCTGCGCAGGTAGCCCGTTAAGACCCCCGGCAGGCCGTTGGTGTTGTTGGTTTTAAAGCTCCAGATTTGCGTGCTGTAGCGCACCCCTCCGTACTGATCGATCGCCGTCACCTGCCAGTAATAAGTGGTCAAATCGGACAATGCGGCATCCAGGCCGATGGCGGCCACCGGTTGGGTCAACCCTTCCTGCACGTAATCCACCGTTATGAATTGGTCATGGCTGACCGATACCGTGTAGGTGAGCGGATCTCCGTCCGGATCGGCGGTCGGGTTCCAGGAAAGAAGCAGGACCGATCTCTGGGTGCTCCCGTCCGCCGGCGAGCTCAGATCGAACGGGTCGGGCGGACTGTTGCTGGCCGATTGCCGGTAGATCACCCCCCTTTTCGTGTAGATCGTCCCTTTCTGATCCTGGGTGTAATAGAAGACGTCGTAGGTCCCCGGGGTAGCGAATCCGGCAAAGGTGGTGCCCGCGTAGGGGGCGGCGACGGCCTTCCAGCGGTTGGCCGAGCCGCTGGGACTCATGGGCAGTTTGGGAAGATCCACTATCTGTTGCATGGTTGCCCCCTGTCCCGCCCCTTTCAGGGCGAAACTCGGGGAACGGACCTCGACCCAGGCGGTATCAACGAACGACGCGCTCCCGTAGGTGGAGAGCCACAGCGACGGATCGGCTGATCGGGGAGTGAGGATGGTGGTCAGGGTCACCCCGCCGATGTCAGCGGGTTCGCCCGCGTTGCTGATGGTCTGCCCTATCCCCAGATAGATCGTCGAGGAAAGCGCGCCGTCGCCGCTGTTGCTGGTATAGGCGCTACCTTGTCCCGTGGCCGTATCGTCGATCAGCGGGTGTTGGGCGACGGTATCGCTGAAAACGCCGGCCCCGTTGGCCCCTCCGGTGTTGGTCAGGACATGGGTATTTTGCGAGGAGGTGTTGAAGGCGTCCTTCAGCGTCAAGCCGAGCGCCAGTTGGCTGAAAAGATTATCCAAAAAGTATTCGCCGCTGCGGATGCCGTCCACCTCCATCGGTCCGCGGTACGACGCCTCGTCGGCGGCGGCCGAGCTGATCACCACCCTCCCCTGCTTGGCGAGCACCGGCACAAAGGTTCCGGAATAGCACGAGCCGTCGATGACGATACGGGGGTCGGTCGTTTTGGTGGCCGTTTCCAGGTCGGTGAGCCAGCCGTCCAGATCCGCCGGGGTTATGGTTTCGTTGTTTATGTAGAAGTTGCCGTTGGTGCCGTGATCGACCATCATGATCCAAAGCGGCGCCGACACGTCGCTTATCTTTTTCTGCGCCCAGACCTTGATGGCGTCCCGGACCGCGGCCGATGACGGGACGCCGTCCACGGTAATCCCCGCCGCAGCCGCAATGGCCGGGTCCTGATAGCTCAGGTAATGGATGGTGTCGTCGGTGAATCCCCTCGATTTGAGGGCGTTGTAGATGCGGTTGGTGGTTTTTGCGTGCTCCGCCAGTCCCTCATGGGTAATCGGATATTCCCCCTGGATGATGATCGCGTAGCCCGCTTGGGCTCCGACCATCAAAGCGGGCACCGGCGACGCGGCGGCGATCATGTCGGAAGTCCCGGCTGTCGACGCTTGAATCAGGTAAGCCCCCCTCAGGGTGAAGCCGGCGATGGGCGCGGTGCTGTAGTGGCCGGTGGCGTCGGTGGTCGCCGTGACGGCAAACGGTTGCAGGGAGCCGCCGGCCGGCGGCGTTATGGTCACGGTCACCGTCTTGCCGGTCAAATCGAAGCCGCTGTCCGGCAGCCGGGTCAGCTTGCCGCTGGCGATGACGCTGCCGTTATTGAGGATGGCGGAACTGGAGAGCGAAAGAGAAAGCGTGGTCAGGTTCTTGCTGGCCAGAAAGACTCCAACCTGACGATCCGCGCCGTTGACGGTAATGGTGCACTGCGTGGCGGTGGACGCATCGCAACCGGTCCACGACGCCACCACGCTGGTGATGGGAAGTTGCGCGGTGATGACCACCGAAGCGGTATCCGGGAACTGCGCGCTGCAGGCGGCACCGCAGTTGAGCCCGGCGGGGGCGCTCGTCATGACCGCGTCGCCCGTGCCGCTTTTGTTTATGGTGACGGTGCGCAGCTTGTTGAAAAAAGCCGACACCCCGATATCGCCGGTGAGCGCGACCGGGCAGGCGCCGGTGCCGCTGCAGGCTCCGCTCCAGCCGGTGAATGCGCTGCCTGCGTCCGCCGCTGCGGCCAGGGTGAAAGCGTCGCCGGTGTGATCGAAAAGCATCCCGCAGGAGCTGCCGCAGGCGATCCCGGCGGGCGTACTGGAAACGGTTCCCGTTCCAGAGCCCTGCTTTACGATCAGCAGCGACGCGACGGTTTGCACCATCCCCCCGCGCACCGGCAATATTGCGTAAGCAGTCCCTTTGGGAGAATAGCCGACATCGGGATTCCGCAGGCTGGCGTACCACGCCTGCGTCTGGTCGCCGGAATAACTGCTGGAACTCCAATAGGCTTCGCCAAGGTTGGTGAATAGCCCCGAGGTAGCCGGATTGGCCTTGGAATAGTCGTACAAACTGGCTAGCTCGTCCACGTTGGGAAGGCGCCAGTCGGTGTGGCCCAGGTAGCTCTCCGCGTTCAGTTTCTTCACGTAATTGAGCGCATGCTGCCAGGTGACAATCCCATCGCCGACCGTGCCGTCCGCGTCGTAAGCCGGGTCGCGCAGCGCCATCAGGTTCCCCGCCTGCACCCAGGACAGCCCGGTGGTCGCATCCTCGACGGTCCAAAGGCCGGTCGTGGCGAAACGGGGCACCGGAGCGGCTACCCCTTTCCGCAGGTCGCCGTCGTCGTTCGACGCATAGGAACTCGTCTGGCCCGTTGCCGGAATTTTCACTCCGGTGGACGGGACCGTGCCGACGGCGGTCGGCAAAGTAATTGCCACGGTGGACGACGCCTGGCTGGAGACGTTGCCGGCGGCATCCTTCACCCAGGCGTAGAGCGTGTGTTGGCCGACGCTGCCGAAGGTGTAGCTGAGCAGATAGTACGGGTAGTACGGATACCCCACCCAGGGGAGCCAGCCGGCCGCCCCGGCCGACGGGGCGGTCGAGCTCTCGCTGAGGAAATAGGCCGCAACGCCTTGCAAGTCCACGACGTTGAAATTCCGGATCGGCACCGTCAGGCTGTCCCAGGCGGCGGGAAGGGTGAACGCCTGAATGGTCGGCGCTGTGGTGTCGACAACGCTTCCGGCAACGATCGCTCCCCCGCGCACCGGCAATACCGCGTAAGCAGTCCCTTTGGGGGAATAGCCGACGCCGGGATTTTGCAGACTGGCGTACCACGCCTGCGTCTGGTCGCCGGAATAACTGCTGGAACTCCAATAGGCGTCGACAAGGTTGGTGAATAGCCCCGAGGTGGCCGGATTGGCCTTGGAATAGTCGTACAAACTGGCTAGCTCGTCCACGTTGGGAAGGCGCCAGTCGCCGGCCTTTGATCCGTCCGTCAGGCCGCACAGGCCGCTGGCCAGAGCGTTGCTCCATTTCAAGGAACTGGCGGACGATAACGTGCCGCTGTTGCCAACTCCTCCGGCAGTATCCGTGCAATGGGCGTTTTTGAGCCAGACCAGACCAGTAAGACCATCGGAAACGGTACCGTCGCTGCCATCGGAAAAACGCGAACCCGGAGCAGCTACGCCTTTTTTAAGGTAGCCGTCGTCCCACTTGGCGTAGCTGGCAGTCTGGCCGGTAGCGGGAAGCTCGACTACACCGGCGGCATGGGCGGAGAATGGCGTAACGCATAACGCGACGAAGGTAATGACAGCTTTGTACCAGTTACTTGGTGGGTGCGTCATGCATCGCCTCCGAAAATCACGAGTCAAAAGGCCTATTGTCCCGAACGAACGGGCCAAATAGGGATGCCGTTGCCCTTGCTGTAGCCGCAAGACACGCTGCCACCGACCATGCTCAGGAGACAGGCGAAATCGATATTGGTGACGCTGGTAGTGCCGGACCAATACCAGTAGTTCTCCACATTAAGAAATGGATGCCCCGCGGTCAAAGCAGGGTTATTCCTTGAACGGTCTATCACGCTGCGAAGCTCGTTCATGTTGGGCATTCGCCAGTCGCCAGCCTTCGAACCATCGGCCAGTCCGCAGGCGCCGCTGGCCAGGCCTGCCGCAGCGGTCAAGGCGTTGTTCCAGGTGAGGGAGCCAAAACAGTTGGCATTTCTCAACCAAACGAGCCCGGTCAGGTTGTCGGTCACCGATCCGTCCAGGTTATCGGAAAAGCGCGGTTGCGGCCAAGGGTTGCCTGCCAGCTTTTCGCCGTCCTGGCCGCTTCCTGCGCAGGTGATCACATTGCCGCTGCCGTCGCTGCAGACCGTTTGACCGGTGCGCGGCAGAGAGACGGCTCCGCTGGCCGCCATAACGGCTGCTGCCGACAGCAGCAAGAGCGCAGCCGAGATTACCGACATAATAAATGCGGTGCGATAGTTCATGACCCTTCTCCTTTACAAATTCCAAATTCCAACAAAAAAACCGGCGCAGGTCCGTGTGACCGTTGCGCCGGTTGCGATTAGCGATCGATTATGGCTTGCCCGGAAAGGCCAAGACTGCGGCGGCGAGTGGGTTCCCATCGATGAGAGCGTCTCCCTTTCGACCGTGCCAGGCCCAGCCCTTATAAAGGGTCGATACCTTTTATTGCCCGACTTGATAACATTTTATTTAATACGTGTCCACATATTAATCCGACCATAATCTTATTCGCTCCCCCGCAGATGTGCGTGTTCGAGAGGCGAGGAGAAAGGGAGGAGTTCTGTAGTTACTGAGAGATCATGATCTATTCCCTGAATTCCCCCCGGCAACGGAATCTCTAAGACATGTCTTTTCAAATTATTGTTTCTGATTCTCCTCAGTGTGCCACTGAGTACCTCTGTGGTCCAAACTTTATCGCCTGTTAGTGAAAACCAGGAGACCCAAATTGCCCTGATCGATCAGGTGCGGTTGGAGGCCACGTCGAGGGCGCGGCAGGAATATGGCGAGGAGAAACAGCCATAACAGCAAGAGTAAGGTATCTCGGTTCGTCGAGGCGGCTGCAGCGCGGCAGCTGCCCGACAAGCTTCAGCTTTTCCACAACTCCAATCCTGACGGGTTGCAGTCGACGCCGGTGAAATGGCGGGAGCCGCCCGGCATCTCAATCACCTTCAACGGTCCATCTCCTTCCCGAATTACCCACTGCATATAGAGCTTCCGTCAAATATGGCGGGCCAGATATCCCCCGGCACTCGATACTTTCCAGCCAACGCGATCTAACCTACCGGCAACCCGATGGTAATTAAGTGCCGGCGCCAGCAATGCTTGTTGGAGCGTTTTTTGCATTTGCCATGGTGCGAATGGGCAGTTGCGGGATTATGATGTAGGGACATCCCCCCTTGTGCCAGACCATGTTGGCGTCTTGCCGCGCAGGAAAAGTAGGCTTCAACTGAGAGGAAACCACCATGCTGATTAAAATATCCACCGACAAACCCGTGAAAGAAGTTGCGGCTGCCTTACAGGCGGCTGTTGAGGCCAATCATTTTGGCGTCATGCAAGTCCATAACCTTAAAGAGACCATGGCCAAGAAGGGTGTGGAGTTCGCCAGCGAATGCCTGATCTTCGAAGTCTGTCAGCCGCAACAAGCGAAAAAGGTTCTTGATCAGGACATGAGCGTGTCTACCGCACTTCCATGCCGGATCTCCCTATACGAGGAGGCGGGCAAAACGATTCTGGCCACCCTGAAGCCAACCACCCTTCTGGCGATGTTCAACGCGCCGCAATTGAAAGGAGTGGCAGAGGAAGTCGAAGCCTCTATCGTTAAAATCATGAAAGAGGCAGCGTCAGTCTGATTGGGAGGAACACATGGCCGTACGGGTAGACCTGGAAAAACGTAACGTAGTGCGAGCGGCGCCGCGCCTCATGCAAATCCTGCGTGTGCTCGCCAGGCACAAGATCCTGGGCGCCCTGCGCGGCAAGAGTCATTGGCCACCGCCAAAGGAGGTACGGGAAACCTTCGAGGAACTGGGACTAACTTTTCTCAAATTCGGTCAAGTGCTCGCCATGAGGCGCGATCTGCTACCGGACGCGTACATCGATGAGTTGGAACTGCTGCACGACCAGTTGCCGGCAATGGACATTCGCGCGATTCGTGCGACGGTTGAAAGCGAACTGGGCGCCCCTTTGTCGGATTTATTCGCGACGTTCGGTGAAACCCCGCTCGCCGCCGCCACTATCGCCCAGGTGCATGAGGCGACAATGCGGGATGGGCGTCGCGTGGCAGTAAAGGTGCAGCGACCCGACCTTGAAAAAATGATCTCCACGGATATCGCGGCGCTGACCAATCTGGTAGCGCTTCTGGAAACCATTTTCCCGCGTCTTCACTCGCTCGACCTCCCTGTCCTGGTACGAGAATTTGCAAGCAGTCTGAACAGGGAAACCGATTTCCAACGGGAAGCGCGCTCCATAGTGCTCTTTCGCACCGCACTGGCCGAGGTCCCGAACCTCTGGATTCCGGATGTCGTCGCCGAGCGTTCCAACGGAAACGTGCTGACGCTGGAGTTTGCGGACGGAGAACGGGTGGACGTCTACGCGAAGGAGCATCCGGGAGAAATACCGCAGGCGATCAAAACCCTGGTACGGCTGATGCTGCAAACAATCTTCGAAGAAGGGTTGTTTCACGCCGACCCTCATTGCGGTAACGTCTTCGTCCTCCCCGATGGGCGGCTCTCCCTGCTTGATTTCGGCATGACCGGCGAACTTGACGAGCCGATGCGCGATTCGCTGAAACTGCTGCTCGAAGCGGTCGTCAAAGGCGACGCACGAGCCGCGAGAGACGCCTATCTCGAAATGTCGCCCGGAAGCGAAAACGTCAGAGGCGCGGCGTTGTTGATGGACATAAAGGCAGTTCTTCATGAAATCCATAGGGCGGGCATGGAGGACGTTTCCATCGGGGATACCTTCGACATGCTGCTGCGTGCCGGAAGCCGTCATGGAGTCCACAACCCTCCTGAGTTTTTCCTGCTGACTCGTGCCTTCGTCATCTTGGAGTCGATGATACGTCAACTCGATCCGCAGCATAACTACATGGAATCGTTCCGCGATGAGATTTCACGTCTGACTGAACAACACTTCTCGCTGGACCGGATAAAGGACAAAACCGGCAAGCTGGTGCGCGAAATGGAACGTTTGGCGATGGATGCGCCCGGCGACACGCGTCGAATCCTGCGACGTATTGCCGAAGGCAATCTGGGCCGAGTGCAGGCTCCCTCCGTGGAGGCGCTGGGTGGACGCATCAGTCGCAACCTTGAGCGGCTCACGGGCGCCATTGCTTTTGGGTCTCTCATTGTCGGCGGATCGATGCTGTTAATGCCCCCGATGATGGCCGGCTGGCCCTATACGCTCGGCGAAGCGATGATAATCAGCGGAATTATCGGTATGATCATCATGCTATTCGGAGCACTGCTGAGTGACCGCGGCCGCCGCTGACACTAACCTGCCGCCTTGGGGCTTTTTTCCCGGGAAAACAGTGATCTCGTTTTTACAATGGATAGACAGAAAACGATTCGAGCCCCGCCGGGTAAATCCACTGAGGCAGCAATGGATCAGGACCTTCTATCCTCACAAGTGCCGGTCTCATCGTTGCCAGTTTGTTTATCTTTGCCCAAAGGGTGGTGTCTCCCCAGTACTGCGGAGGCGGGTCATGCGCGGCAACATACTTGAATATTTCCGCAGGGTGCTTGTAACCGAAGCGGATCGCCTCCAAGGCCAATTGTTCAAGACGCCCCAGTCCGGTTGTTTTGTCGGGTTGTTCCATGAGCCAACGAGCCACAGCGGCAGGAATAAAGGGTAGCGGCGCGTTGCGGCAATTTGCCAATTCAACGAATTCGGCATAGTCCTGTAAAGCAAATGCTCTATCAACTCGTTCGGCGAAGCAGAACTGGTCAAAGGTCACAGGTTGGCGTCGATCGAATATCGATGCGAATTGATCCGGACGAAGTTGTCCGAGGCCATTGAACGGCTCGATTCCGGGGAAGGCATCTACACAGATAAGCTCGGCGTTATTGATCCCCTTGGCCTTCATGCAGGCAAGAATGTGGGAAAGCATCGATTGATCGAAGAGGCAGGCATCAAACCAAAGGACGAGCTTGTCGCAGCCACCGGCAGTTTCGAGCTTCAGGTACTGCATCCTCAGCGTCTCAAGGATCTGCTGTTTGCCCAAACCTCCGCCGGTCATTTCCTCCAGAAAATTTGAGCGGGCATTTAGAGTGCTTTCATCGGGCCACCCGGGATTTCTGGGGCCGTCGTAAAGGACGTCATGCCAGACAAACACCTCGCCGGTAACGCCGCTTTTCTTCAGCTTCTCCCCAGCTACGTCGCCGCCGATAATATGTAGTACCTGTTTCATAGATATCCTTATCCCTGCAGTGTCCTAAAAAGGGGACAGAGCTTGTAGCGCCATTCGGCTCAGGCTTTGAAGGTTTGAAGTTTCGGCTACCTCACCCCATCGCCTCTTCCAGCTTCATACTTTGAAAGTCTCGCCCATTTGCCTCTCCCTTGTCCATATATTATTATCCGCCCACAATCGGCCGGCTCCCCGTAGATGTGCTGGTTCGCGGGGCAAAGTGGGGGAGGGAGAAGATTATTGTATAGGTCGCTAAAAATTGTTATAACTCCGTCAGTTGTCGAAAGGTGGCCGATGTTGGTAAAAACGGTAAATATCGCGGGCGGTAAAAGGGGGACGACGAAGTGACGATGGCGATGGATTGCAACGAAGAACTGACTGCCATGTACGGCCTTTATCAGAAAATAACGGCCGACGCTTACAGCGACCAAGAGAAGCTCTGGGCATTTCGGCAGGCCATACGAGACGACGTCGGCTTTCCGTGCGACGGATCGGTCATCGGCCAGGCTGTTTCGGTGCTTGATGTGGAATATGACGGCAACGAGCGGCGCGGGCTGACGGCAAGGTGCCGGTGCGCGGACGGCTCCTTGCACGTCGTGTCCGCAGCCGACCTTCGTTTTCCGAAAGGCTCCAGCCTGTCGCGCTATCTTGCCTGCTATCGTAAATGGCAGGGGCTCGAACCGTTTTCCCCCGAAATCGACGCGCCCCGCGGCGCGGCGCGGGAGAATTGTCCTTAGGCCCCGACTTCGACGGGCTGCTTCCTTGGGGCTCATCGACAACCGGCCGTTTCTTCGCTGCATGCACGGCTTCGGCCTCTGTCTATGGCGCCTCGGCCGGATCGAGGAGGCCGAACGGATCTTCACGCGCCTGCTTTGGCTAAACCCGTCGGACAACCAAGGCGTGCGCTCCATGATCGACGATGTAAGGGCCGGGATAGTTTGGGAGGAGGAGTAACCGGGAAGTATCTTCCGACCGCCAAAGAATTTGGGGTGACAGGGACCGGCGAAGCCACGAATCGGAATGCATGGCTCGAGTTTTAGCGCTTTCGATAAATTTGGGTTAGCGAGCGTGAAATGTAGCCGGTGCCCTTGACGGGGTTTCCGCATTCGACACGAGGACCAACCACCTGACCGTAGCCAAAATGATCACGACTTTTCTCACTACGGGCACGGCGCTTCAGAAGCACGCATTCTTCGGGACTCAAGAAAACTGGCCGCAATGGCTGGAG
>CAIYDQ010000075.1 GCA_903925075.1 uncultured Geobacter sp. | reverse complement strand
TAATTCTTACCATCGGCGGCAGTTGTCAGCCAATAGTTGACAACTGAATCCTCGCTCAATTCTCCGTCGCCGAAAATGGCCTTCAGGTGCTTAGCGATGTTTTGTTTGGAGGTCTGAAACAGTTCCGCCATCTCCAACTGGCTGAGCCAGACCGTCCCCCGGTCGGCCCGCAGTTGGACGTGGGCTTGGCCGTCTTCGCTGGTGTAGAGGATGAGCTGCGTCATGCGGATGCCCCGTGCAGCACCGGGAAGAGCTGCTGCATAAGCCCTTTTTTATGGGTCTTGAGAGCTATGAGTTCTTGGATCTGGGCGGCGATGAGTTCGTCGAGGGAAGCGAGGCAGTCGGCGATTTTTTGTTGTTCCTTCTCGGTACTTGGAACTACACAATGCACTAATTGTGAACTATCACATTGTTAGTGGTTTAGTGTCAACAGTATATTTGGAGAAAGGCAGTGGGGGAACGAGGGCAGTGAGGGGAACGTAGTTGAGATCGTTGAGTTCACAGGCAATCTTTCGGAAATTACTGAGCCTCAACTCCGGCAGCCGGCAAGTCACTCAAAAGACCTCCACTACTTCCCCCCGGCGGCCCCGCCCCTCCGGCTGTCCGTCAGCTTCAACCCAAGCTTCACATTGCCGCTCATGGCTTTTCCTTCTCGATCCGCTTCACGGCGCGGTCGAAGTCGGACTCGAACAGGCGATCCTGGATGATGCGGTATTTTTCGAATTCGCTCTCGGCGAAGGTTTTGGCGATTGCCGCAGTGACCTTGCCCGGATGGTCGAGCAGGTCGCGCTCGTTGAACTTGAGGAAGGCGTCGAGCTTGCCGGCCCAATCCTGCATGGTCATGGGAATGCCGCGCTCGGCCTGGGTTTCTGCGTAATCGAATGGTACATGGTCACGAACCGGTCGAGCGTCTTGATTTCCTTTTCCGTCAGGTAGTTTTTGGCAACGCTAACGTCCGGCTTGAGAATTTTGCCGTGCGGGGCGTTTTTCCAGGTGGTCAGTCCCATCCGGTCGCGACTGCTGTCGGCTCGCGCCATGACGACCTCGGCTGCGGTATGGCCGTGGATCGCAAAGTGCAGTTTGTTCTGCACTGTCGCAAAAAAGCCTTGAGTGGTTTCCGAGTCGGGGTTGTAGTCCAGCGCAGTGGCGTATATATCGGTGATCTTCTGGTAGAACCTGCGTTCGCTGGCGCGTATCTCGCGAATCTCTTCCAGCAGGTTCGAAGTACTCCTTGTTGAAGACGGAACCGTTTTTGAGCCGCTCCTGGTCGAGCACATAACCGCGAATCGCGAAGTCCCGAAGGATGCCGGTCGCCCATTGCCGGAACTGGGTGGCGCGCTGGGAATTGACCCGGTAGCCGAGGGAAATGATGGCGTCAAGGCTGTAAAATTCAACTTCGCGTGAAACCTCACGGGCACCTTCTGCTTGAACTGTTCGGAATTTCCGAATAGTTGCTTCGCGGGTGATCTCGCCTTGTTGATAGATATTCTTTAAATGCTCATTGATTGTCGGGACGGTGACGCCAAACAAGGTTGCCATGAGCTTTTGCGTGAGCCATACGGTTTCCTCTTCCAGCCGAACCTCGATGCTGTTCTCGCCGGCCTGCGAGGTGAAGACGAGAAACTCGACGGTGCTGTTGCGGATCTGGAGCTTCTTCTCTTTGCTCATGCCTGCATCTCCCATCCTGCTGAGATGAGCCTTGCACGCAGAATCGACATAATAAGTCGCAATGGACGCAGGGATCTCTTATTTGAAAACCTGGATTTGGAATTGGATTCGTCAGAGATTGCCGCTACAGACAACAAAAAAGGGGCCAGGCTTAGATGCCTAACCCCCCTGTATTTTCTTTGGAGCGGGAAACGGGATTCGAACCCGCGACCTTCAGCTTGGGAAGCTGACACTCTACCACTGAGTTATTCCCGCTTGAATCGAGCTGTCTTTGTACCGCAATCCCTCGCCTGCTGTCAATGTTTTTCTTGCCTTGCCGCCACTGGGCACGGCTCTCGCCCGCTACTGGACGGCCGCTTGCCCCGTCCCCGAGATCAGCCGGGAAAACATCTTCTCGGCCACGGCGCTGCTGGGTACCTGATAGTTGCCGCTGTCCAGCCGAGACCTGATCTCGCGGACTTTGCCGGCTCTGAAATCCTGACCTTCGACCGAAGCGGGAATCTGCGGTTGGTAACTGGACAGCTCTACCTTGTCGGTGGCGGCTTGCGGCTTGGCGACGGCTTCCGCATGGGCGTCCGCAGCTTCGGGCCTTTCGGCGCGCGCGTTTCCGACATAGGGTGATGTCGAATTTTGAGTTAGTTCGTCGATTTTCATAACACATGCCCCCGGTGAGTGCTTATGTATCCTTCTTCGACATAACAATGAAATAACTTTAGCCTTTTTAGCTATTATCTCGATTTTGTGTCAAAAACGGCAATCCAATAAGGTCCGGGAAGTCTTCTATCAGGTAGTCGGCTTCGGCGAGTTCGGATCGGTCGCCGTAACCGTAGCCGCAGCCGACGGTTACCACTCCCGCCCCCGTTCCGGCCGCGATGTCGTTGATGCTGTCGCCGATCATGGCGCTTTCCCCGGCCGCCACGCCGAACTGCTTGACGACGGCCAGCACCGGCTCGGGCGACGGTTTTTTGAAGGGGAAGGAGTCGGCGCCGAATACGGACGGGAAATAGCCGGCGATCCGCAGCCGGGAGAGCACCTCCCGACACAGGTCGACGTTCTTGTTGGATAGGATGCAGAGCGGCATCCCCATCTCGGCAAGCGCGGACAGGGTCCGGTCGACTCCCGGGTAGAGCCGGGTCTTGTCAGCTATATGCCGCAGGTTGTAGTCCAGGAACTTTTCCAGCCCTTCCTCGATCTGCCCGGGGGCGGCGCCGGGTAAAGCTCGCGTCACCAGCGAGAGCGCGCCCTGCCCCACCAGGTTGCGCACTTCGTCCAGGCTCAGGGGCGGCAGTTGACTCCATTGCCGCACGTGGTTTGTCGCATCGGCCAAGTCCGGCAGCGAGTCGATCAGCGTGCCGTCCAGATCGAAAATGAGCAGTTTAATCGGCATGAATCGCCTCCTTCAAAATTAAAAAGCGGCAGCCAGGTTCGATGTCCGGCTGCCGCGTTTTTTACCTATACGAGAGAGCTGCCTCCCGCGAGGTCTAGGCTACTCCCACTCGATGGTGGAGGGGGGTTTCTGGCTGATGTCGTACACCACCCGGTTGACTCCCTTGACTTCGTTGATGATCCTGGAGGAGATGCTCCCCAAAAGCTCGTAGGGGAGCTTGACCCAGTCGGCGGTCATGCCGTCCAGGGAGTTGACGGCTCGCAGGGCCACGGTGAACTCGTAGGTCCGCGCGTCGCCCATGACGCCGACGGTCTTGACCGGCAGCAGCACGGCGAAGGACTGCCAGATCTCCCGGTACAGGCCGGCTTTCCTGATCTCTTCGATGACGATGGCGTCCGCCTCGCGCAGGATTTCGAGCTTCTCCGCGCTCAGCTCGCCGATGCAGCGGATGGCAAGGCCGGGTCCCGGGAAGGGCTGGCGATAGACCACCTCGTCGGGCATCCCCAACTCCTTGCCCAAAAGCCTCACCTCGTCCTTGAACAGCTCGCGCACCGGCTCCAGGAGCTTCAGGTTCATCTTGTCCGGGAGACCGCCCACGTTGTGGTGGCTCTTGATCACGGCGGAGGGGCCCTTGGTGGAAACGGACTCGATCACGTCGGGGTAGAGGGTTCCCTGCGCCAGGTAGTCGACCTGCCCCAGTTTCTTGGCCTCCTCCTCGAACAGATAGATGAACTCGTTGCCGATGATCTTGCGCTTTTGCTCGGGGTCGGAAATGCCTTCGAGCTTGTCGAGGAAACGGTCGCTCGCCTCCACGTAGTCGAGGTTGATCTTGAAGTGCTTGGTGAACAGGTTCACCACCTTCTCCGCCTCGCCTTTTCTCAAAAGGCCGTTGTTGACGAAGACGCATTGCAGCTGGTCGCCGATGGCGCGGTGGATCAACACGGCCACCACGGCGGAATCGACGCCGCCGGACAGGGCGCAGAGCACCTTGCCCGTGCCGACCTTTTCCCGGATCGAGGCCAGCTCGGTTTCGATGAAATTGGCCATGGTCCAGGTCGGCTTCGATCCGCAGATGTTGAAGAGGAAGTTGCCGATCATCTCGTCGCCGCGCGGCGTGTGCACCACCTCGGGATGGAACTGCACGCCGTAGAAGCGGCGCTTCTCGTCCTTCATCGCGGCCACGGGGCAGCCGTCGGTGTGGGCCATCAACTGGAACCCGCGCGGCATCTCCTCGATCCGGTCGCCGTGGGACATCCAGACTTCCACGTTCCCCTGCATGCTGGCGAAGATCTCGCTGGCGCCGTCCAGCATCAGGGCGGCGCGCCCGAACTCGCGCTTGTCGCAGCGCTCCACCCGCCCTTCCAACTGCTGGGTCATGAGCTGCATGCCGTAGCAGATGCCGAGGATGGGGATGCCCAGGTCGTAGATGCCGAGGTCCGAGTGCGGGGCGTCCTTGTCGTAGACGCTGGAGGGGCCGCCGGAGAGGATGATCCCCTTGGGGGCGAAGGCCTTGATCTTCTCAAGCGCCATGTTGTAGGGATGGATCTCGCAGTAAACGCTCTGCTCGCGCACCCTTCTAGCGATCAGTTGGGTCACCTGGGAGCCGAAATCGAGGATCAGCACCTTCTCGGAATGGATGTCTGTGGTCATAGTTCCCTCTTATTTCTCGACGCGGTAGTTGGGCGCCTCTTTGGTGATCATCACGTCGTGGACGTGGGACTCCTTGAGCCCCGCCCCGGTGATCCTCACGAAGCGGCCGTTTTGCTGCAGATCGGCGATGGTGCGGCTTCCGGTATAGCCCATGCCGGCCCGCAGCCCGCCCATCAACTGGTGCACGTTGGCGGAAAGCGGTCCGCGCAGCGGCACCATCCCTTCGATCCCTTCGGGAACCAGTTTCACGTCGCTCTCCACGTCGCCCTGGAAATAGCGGTCCTTGCTCCCCTCTTTCATGGCGCCGATCGATCCCATGCCGCGGTACCCCTTGTAGGCGCGCCCCTGGTAGAGGATGGTGTCGCCCGGGGACTCCTCGGTGCCGGCGAACAGGGAGCCGATCATGATCACGTCGGCGCCGGCCGCCACCGCCTTGGTGATGTCGCCGGAATACTTGATGCCGCCGTCGGCGATCAGCGGGATGCCGTGCTTTCTGGCGATGCGCGCGCACTCGGCGATGGCCGTGATCTGCGGCACGCCGATCCCCGCCACCACGCGGGTGGTGCAGATGGAGCCCGGTCCGATGCCGACCTTGATGGCGTCCACGCCCGCCTTGATCAGCGCCTCGGCCGCGTCGGCGGTGGCGATGTTGCCGGCCACCAGCTCCAGCCCCGGAAAGGTGGACTTGATCCTGGCGATCGCTTCCAGCACCCCTTGGGAGTGGCCGTGGGCGGTGTCGATCACCACCACGTCCACGCCGGCCTTCATCAGCGCGTCGATGCGGGCGTCCACGTCCGGGGTGGGTCCCACGGCGGCGCCGGCCCGCAGCCGCCCCAGGGAATCCTTGCAGGCGTTGGGATACTTCTTGATCTTCTCGATGTCCTTGATGGTGATCAGCCCCTTCAGGTTCTTGTCGTTGTCCACCACCAGCAGCTTCTCGACCCGGGTGTGCTTCAGGTGCTCCTTGGCCTGTTCCAGGGTGGTCCCGACCGGCACCGTCACCAGGTTTTTCTTGGTCATGCGATCCGAGATCAGCAGATCCAGGTTGGTCTCGAAGCGCAGGTCCCGGTTGGTGAGGATGCCCACCAACTGGCCGTTGCTCTTGGTGATCGGCACGCCGGAGATCCGGTACTTGGCCATCATCTCCAGGGCTTCCCTGATGCGCTGGTTCGGCCGCATGGTGATGGGATCGACGATCATCCCGGACTCGCTCTTCTTGACCTTGTCGACCTCCATCGCCTGCTCCGCGATGGTGAAGTTCTTATGAATGAAGCCCAGTCCCCCTTCGCGCGCCATGCAGATGGCGGCCCTCGACTCGGTGACGGTGTCCATCGCCGCGCTGACCAGCGGCATGTTCAGCATTACGTTGGCCGTCAGCCTGGTGGTGAGATCGGTGTCGCGCGGGAGGATGAGCGAGTGGGCGGGGAGCAGCAGAACATCGTCGAAGGTGAGGCCTTCGGGAAGGTTGCTTTCTAACATCAGGGGGACTCCTTTTGTTGTGGGCGGCGCGAGGATATTAACCGAAAAATCTAGTACATAGCGCAGGCCAAGTCAACTAAAAATAGGTTAATGGGGAGGAGGCAAGAAGACTGCGAAATCGATCGGTTAGCCACGGATAATCTGAATGGACCATCGTAGGGGCACGGCGCGCCGTGCCCCTACGGAAGCCGGTCCTTAACGGTAACGGCAGGCGGCAGACAGTAGGTTGCGTTG
>CAIYDQ010000074.1 GCA_903925075.1 uncultured Geobacter sp. | reverse complement strand
TGTCCGGTTCGCCCGGCATGAACGGCATGTCCGGTTCGCCCGGCATGAACGGCATGTCCGGTTCACCCGGCATGAACGGCATGTCCGGTTCACCCGGCATGAACGGCATGTCCGGTTCGCCCGGCATGAACGGCATGTCCGGTTCGCCCGGCATGAACGGCATGCCCGGTTCGCCCAGCATGGGCGGCATGCCGGGAACCGCTCCCGGCAACGGAGACGACGGCTGGGGCAGGTCGAACATCCACGCCGTCCTGACGACCCAGCCTCAAACCCAGGGACAGGCGCCTGCGCCGGGCGGCGGAGGCCGTCTTGACCTGGCCAGCAAACTCGAACAAGTTCTCGATCGCTTCGACTCCCCCCCTGCTCTTGACGAGATCAAGGTCAACATCCTTGGCCCAGAAAATGTCTCCTTTTCCTCAAAGGCCACGGATGACAAGGGGTTGAGAGAGGTTTCCTTCCGTGTCTACGATCCGGCGGGCAATAAGATAGGCGAGCAGAAAATGGGGAACCTCGGAAAGGTGTGGCAAGGATCGACGGAACCGGTAAAGGCAACCGGCGGCGGGACTTTCCGAGTGATCGCTCAAGCCGTGGACAGCAGCGGCAACACCTCGAAGGAACAGTCGGCCACCTTCACCTTGAGCGCCGCGCCCAAGCAGTACCAACTGGTGGTGACCTTGGTTCCCGATGCTGCGGTCACGGCAGGCGCTCAGTGGCAGGTCGATGGCGGCGCGTGGCAATCAAGCGCTGCCGCTTTGCAATTGAGCGCCGGCAAGCACCAAATCAGCTTTAAGGACGTCGCCGGTTGGACCCTTCCCATCCCACAGGATATCGACCTGCAGGAAGGCAACAACAGCGCCACCGGAAAGTATGCAAACTGAAGGCTATTCATTCTTCGCACAGGAGGGGAAATGAGCATCAACTACCAGCAGGCATTCGTGATTGCGGCGGCAATCTGCGCCACTTCATCGTTGGCCCAAGCAGACGCGACCAAGGGTTCGATAGTTTGGACGGGCGGGTTTGTTTCCGGCATCGGTGTCGGCACGGCAAAGCCCTCCGGCAACAAGAGCATCGACAAGATGCACGCCATCAGGGCCGCGGAGGTGCTCGCGCAACGCTCCCTGCTGGAGACTATCAAGGGGGTGAAGATCGACTCAGTCACCACGGTAGAGAACATGGTCCTGGTGGAAGACAGGATCAACTCCCGTGTTCAGGGCATGGTAAAGGGGGCGGAGGTCTACGAATCCAAAGTGGAATGGGACGACGGCCTGCCTGTCGCCACGGTAGAGATGCGCGTCTGTCTGGGTGCTGAGATGAACGGCTGCAAAGGCCCCGGATTGGCCAGCGCTCTCAACCTGGAACAGATGAAAATCCCCGCTTATGTGCCAGCCGAAACCCTGACTTTGAATGTCCCCTCCTCCCCTGCCAGGGAGGCCGCTTCAGCTCCAAAAGAAGCCGCTCCGGCAGCAAAGGACGCCGCTCCGGCGGTAAAAGAGACCGCACCGGCAGTCAAGGACGCCGCACCGGCAGCAAAAGAGGCAGCACCGGCAGTCAGGGAAGCCGCACCGGCGGCTGGCAGGGAGGGGAGGACCAACAAGGACATTGCCAGCTACGATACGAGTCGCAAGGTGACCGGGCTAGTTTTAAACCTGGAGGGGCAGTTCTTCGAACGAGAGATGCTGCCGATCATTGCCACGAAGGCCGACGGCAGGCTGACCACCGTCTATTGCGTCAAGAACGTCAAGCCTTCGGTGGTGCGCACCTACGGAGCCGTGCGCTATGCGGACAGCATCGATCAGGTAAGCAAGATCGCCGAGTTGGGCGACAACCTGCTGATCTTGCCGGTAGCCGAGGTGACCAAAGAGAACATGGTGCTCATCACCCCCGAGAACGCCGGCATTCTGCGCCAGACCATCATGAACGGCAACGATTACTTGAATGACGCAAAGGTCGCCATCTCGTCGCGCTAGCGGGGAGGTTCCTGCGGGCATCCCACCCTTAAAACACAAACGCACATGTAGAGACACAGGACGCTGTGCCACTGCATGTGCGTTTTTTGTATGTACCTTTTTAAGGATTATTTCGGTAGGTGGTTTATTGCAGTATGCCTTGATTTATTTTGCGTCTTTTGTGCGTTTTTGTGGCCAGATGCTTTTTTAGGTTAATACCCACGATTCGCGGGTTGCCCCGTCTGAGGCTGGGCGGTGGGAGCAATCGGCGTCGTTTCCTGGACCGCCGGCAGATCGATCTGCTGGCCGCTCAACTCGCACTGAGCGGTTTGTTCCTTCGAGGTGTTGCCGGCGTTATCGATGGCCTGCGCTGAAACTCGGAATTTCCCCCCGCCGAGTTTGAAGATCTGACTGCTCCCTTGCCACGACTTGCCCAAGCCGCTAAGCGATTGAAAACCCACCAGCGTGCCGGCCGCGCTGTAAACCTTGATCCTGATCTCCAACAACGACTTGTCGTCAGCGGCCCTGGAGGCGAAGGAAACGCTATCCGGGCTAAGCACGTTTGTCTGTAGCGCATCCAAGACCGGCGGCAAATCGAACTTGTCGTAGAGGCCGACCAAGGTATTGACCATCCCCGTAGCGCCGCCGCTCCCGGCCGGCTGCTGCCCGCCGACGCCCTGAAACCCACCAACACTCTGAAACCCGCCGACGCCCTGCTGGGCTCCGGCGCCCTGCTGACCGGACATTGCCGACAGACCATTTCTGCCCCAGTTGTCGTCCTGCGCCGGCTGGCCGTTCGGAAACGACGGCTGTGCCGGCTGCATGGCGACCTGATCGGTCAGCATGCGGCTCTTTTGGTGCAGGTCGTCTTCCAATTGGATCACGTAAGGCACGGCCTGCTGGGAAACGGGATTCAAGGGGAGTTCCACGGTGGCTTCCCCTTGATAGCCGTAAGGGTTGCGCCGGTTGTCGTACTCATCGACCTGAATTTCCTTGTTCTGATTCCCCGCCGACAGGCTCACCTTTGTCACCGGGTTGGGCGACTGCCACTCCACATGGACCACCAGCGAATGGTTCAGGTACTGGGCATCGTAGCGGACGACGTCGGGACGTTCGGCGGCGAAGGCCATCGCAGAAGAACTCAACATCAATAGCGCCACCGAAACCGTTCTAATCCGCCAGCTACTCGAAAATCCCATGTTAAAGTCTTCCCTCCCACACGTCGCCAGTCGAATCGGAGGCGCTCGTTAGGCTATCTCCGCTACTAGAGTGCGCAACGAAAGTCAAGAGTAAAATGGGGGAGAGCGGCTATTGCCGAGCGCCGAGCGCGCTTGTCTCGCCGGGGGCGATGGTCGATGCAGTCGACTGACTGGCAATCTGCTTGAAAGCCTCCCGCATCACGTCCGAGACGCTGCCAAGCTTCATGCTTTTCATCACCGTTCGCAGAGCTTCCTTCTCGTCGTCGCTGATCCTCATGGATATGATGTGCGCCTTGACTCCGTCGATCTTTTTTCGCATGCTCCACCTCCCATGCAATATCGGATGCCTTATGTTCCTGTGTTTCTCATTGGACGGACAGTCGGCAAATTTTCCGCTGAAAAAAAAACGGCGCCGGTCTGAGGACCGGGCGCCGGTTGAATTCGACTCCGTAGGTTGCGTTGAACGGCTGCACCGTGAAACGCAATGCAGCGATGTCGCCAACATGACCGCCGAAGCCGGCATCGCTACGTCGCGTTTCGTGCCTCAACGCGACCTACAACTGCAACTACGAGCCTAAAAGCTGTTCATCACTTTCTGGAGCTCGGCGCCGCTGACGGCGCCGCCATTGTCGGAGTCGACGCAGGTTAAAACCGGCTTCAGCCCCAGATACATGCCGACGGCGTCTCGCACCTCGACCGCCGTGAGCGTGCCGTTGCGGTCGCAGTCGCCGGCTTTTGCCGGCGGCGCCCCGGCGGCTTCCAGCTTGAAATCCTTCTGAACCGCTTTGCCCGCCGTTACCACCGCAGACAGGCTCTGGTCCAGGTAACCGCTCTTGCTGGCCCTGACCGAAAAATTGCCGGTGGGGCGGTACAGCAAGTAGGCGCCGCCAACATCGGAGACGGCGGCGATATTGCCGTTGATGATTATCGATACTCCGGAGATCGGCACGCCCGTGGCGCTGCCACGGACATACCCCAGTATCAGCCCCCCCAGCCCGTTGGTGTTGTCGGTGCTGAAGCGGGACACGCTGCTGGAGACCCTGGCGCCGTACTGGTCGACGGTCTTCACCCGCCAGTAGTAGGAGGTCGCGTCCTTGAGGCCGTCCAGCACGTAGGCAGATGTGGTGCGAATCTCCTCCTGGCGGATCGGATTCGTGAACGCATCGTCGGTGGCGATCTCCAGGGTGTAGGTGAAGGGATCGTTGTCGGGGCCGGTGGCGCCCGTCCACTGGAAGACGGCGGTGGTCTTGACCTTGTCGCCGTCGGCGGGCGAGGTAAGGGTGACGGCCGATGTTTGCGCGCCCAGCGCCGCCGACTTGTAAACGACCCCGCGCACCATCGGGGTCTTCAGGTTGTTCTGGACGTCCTGGGTGTAGTAGTACAGCTCGTACATGCCGGGCTCGGTGAAGCTGAAGGGCGCGAGCGGCACGAATTTGCCCGTCGAGTCGGCGGAGAGCAACACCTTGGTCGAGGGCACGGGCACCTGCAGGGCCGACCCGGTCGTTTCCAGTTTGATGGAGGGGGAGCGGACCTCCACCCAGCCGAGAGCCCGCGAGGGGACGGTTACCTGCAGCCAGGTGTCGGCGCTGCTGACCGCGGCATCCAGGAACTGGGTGGGCGGGACCGTTTTGATGTCGGCGGGGCCGGCGGGGGCGTTGGTGGCGTTCAGCCCTACCCCGAGGTACACGGCGGCCGCCGCCGTGCCGTCGCCCTG
>CAIYDQ010000073.1 GCA_903925075.1 uncultured Geobacter sp. | reverse complement strand
GATGGAGGAGCTCACCTCGTTCACCGACTTGGCCAGGTCTTCCACGTTCTGCACCACTTCCTCGACGCTGGAGGCCATCTCCAGGATGGAGGAGGCGCTCTCCGAGGCGGAGGTGGAGAGGGAATCGACCCCCTGCGCCACCCCTTTCACCGAGGCGTTGATCTGCACGATGGCGGCGGAAGTCCTGGCGACGCAGCCGGCCTGGGTCTTGGCCGACTGCACCCCCGAGTGCGAGGCCTTGGCCATGGTGTCCGAGATGCCGGCCAGTTCCACCGAGGAGCGGGACACCTTGCCGATCATGCCGGAGAGCTTGCCCACCATCTCGTTAAAATCGCACTCTAGTTTACCCAGTTCGTCGTCGGAATCCAGCACCACCTTGGTGGTAAGATCCCCTTCGGCGCCGGAGTTCACCGCGGCCGCCATGATCCTGATCCTGGCCACGATGTTGCGCGTGATCAAAAGCCCCAGGGCGATGGCCAGCGCGATCGCCACCAGCGTCACCACGGAGAAGGTGGCCCAGGCCGTCCTCTGCATCTGGTTCACCTCGGCGCTCGCCTCGGTCATGCGGATGCCGACCTCGATCAGCATGTCGTCCAGGTCGGCCTTGGCCTTTTCGTTGGCGGCGGAGAGCTGCTCGTTGGCGAGCGCGTTCAGGCTCTGGTCCGCCAGGGCGTCCTTGGCCGCCTGATTGACGGCGCCCGGGGTGACGTTCTTCAGCAACTGTTTCTTGCGCGCGATCAGTTGCTCGGCGACCTTCTCGAACTCCGCCCAGCTGACCAGAAACTGTCGCGTCCTTTTCTCGACGACGCTCCCCTTGAGCGCGGGGAGCACGCCCAGCTTCTCGTTGCCGTTCAGGATGGTCTGCGCCTGGGTGCGCAGCAGGTTGCGCTTCACGCGGTAGTCTTCGGCGTACTCCAGCAAGCTGGCCGGCTCCGAGCGCACCAGCGCCGTCTGCATCAGGCTGACGTGGCAGTTCTTCTGGGCGACCCCCATCAGCAGCACCAGCTTTTGCTGCTTGGAGAGCTGCTCCAGGATGTTCTGGATCTGGCTGCCGACCCTTTTGGTGCTCAGGGCGCCGAACACGCCGGTGAACGCCACCAGCAAAGCCATCATCAGGAAGGAGCCGATCAGCAGGGTGCGTAGCTTGAAGTTTTTCATGGCAATCAGCGCCCCGCCTGCGTGAGCAGGAAATCCATCAGCTCGACGGTGGCCTTCACGTCGGCCTTGGTCATGGCGGAGCCCGGCTTTCTGAGCATCTTCAGCCCGTAGGCCTTGGTGGCGTTGTGGTCGAAGGGTTGGTCGGAGATGGGCGCGATGCCGGTCTGGATGGCGACGATGGTCCTCTCCAGGCTATGGCATTTCACGCACTTGACCCGGAAGATCTCGTAATTAGCCTTCATGGCGGGAGGAAAGGACGACGGGTCGAGGCGCATGGCCTCCCCTTTGCCGACGACCTTGAGGGCCGCCTGGGCCGCGGTGGCAGCGGTGGCGACTAGAAGCATGGCGATAAGGAGCTTCTTCATTTCGGTGTCCTCCCGTGTTAGGGAAACCTGAGCGTGAGACTAATAAAGGGAACTTTAGCCGGCGGTTGTTCCGGGCGTCGTCGGACGCGAGGGAATTGAAGCGCAATTATTACAATATTGCCGATGTGAAGTCAACTTAACAAAAACTATAGGAAAATCCGCGAAAACGCCGGTGAGTCATGGCTCACTTTTAACTACAGTTTTCCGGCGTTAAATGGTATATACCGGGGAAAGGCAAAGGACGAGAGAAAACATGCGACTGCTGCTCCACATCTGCTGCGGACCTTGCGCCGTCTATCCCGTAAAAGAGCTGCGCTCCAGCGGGGTCGAGGTGACCGGGTTTTTCTACAACCACAACATCCATCCCTACACCGAGTTCAAGCAGCGCCTCGACGCCCTGCGCGCCTATGCGCAGTCGGTGGAGTTGGAGGTGGTGTACCGGGACGAGTATCGGCTGGAGGAATTTTTGGCCAACGTGGCGGGCAATCCCGCTACCCGCTGCGGTTACTGTTACCGCTCCCGGTTGGAAGAGACCGCGAAGGCCGCCGCCGAGCTGGGCTTTGCCGGTTATTCCTCCACGCTCCTTTACAGCAGGTACCAAAACCAGGAGGTCATCCGCGAGTGCGGCGAGCAGTTGGGCGAGCGCTACGGCGTGAAGTTTCACTACGAGGACTTCAGGCGCGGCTGGCAGGAAGGGATCAACCTGTCCAAGGAGATGGGGCTTTATCGCCAGAAGTACTGCGGCTGCATCTACAGCGAAAAGGAACGCTACCTGAAGAAGTAGCCAGGAGACTCCCATGCCCTCGCTCGGCAAAGCCCTGATACTGCTCGGACTGGCGATCGCGCTGGTCGGCGCGCTCCTCACCCTGGCCGGGCGCATCCCCTGGATCGGGCGGCTCCCCGGGGACATCTATCTGAAGCGCGAGAACTTCACCTTCTACTTCCCCCTTGCCACCAGCATCATCGTCTCGGTTATCCTCTCCTTCATCCTCTGGCTGCTGCGGAAGTGACGAGGAAATCGGAGAAGAACAAACCTCAACCGTTGGCCACGGAGAAAATCTGAGAAAGGCCAGAAACGGGTTAAGGCCAAAAGCGGGTAAGGCTTGATTCTGGTAAAGACCTGATTCTGGAGACACGGGCGACGCAGGTAGGGACCGCGTTTCCGCGTCACGATACAAATCACCGTAGGGGCGAACCTTGTGTTCGCCCTTTTTTTCTTTTTGAATTCTCGTGTTTTAGGTTTGGTTTAACCCAAAGCCTTCCTCAGATTTTTTCAGATTTTCTCCGTGGCCAAGCCTTCAGGTTTGCCTCAGCCTTTCTCCTGTATTTCCACGATCTTCCCCCCCTTGGACAGATGGAACCGGTGGCCGCGCCAGACCACGCGGTTGCCGACGAGCGACAGCGCCCAGACCCCGAAGGAGAGCGCGTCTCTTAGCGGCAGCAGCCAGAGCCAGCGCGGCAGCAGCCGATCGCTCACCCAGACGCGGCTGTAGACCAAAGCCACGGCTCCCCTCACCAGATAGAGGAGCGCCGCCGCCGCCACGCCCTGCCGGGAAAACCCGGAAACGGCCAGGGCCACCAGAGCCCCCGGGAAGGGGAGCGTGACGCCCGAGGCCAGATAACCGCCCGGCCGGGAGACGCGCATGGTGCGCCCCCAGCGCAGCTGCCGCACCAGCACCTCGGCTACCGTCTCGCTGCCGTGCATGGCGCTCTCCACGAAATAGGGCGAGAGCTCCAGCCGAAAACCGGCGCGATGGATCATGTTGCCCAGTTGATAGTCGTCGGCCAGGTAGTCGACCAGCGCCCGGAAACCGCCGATCCGCTCCAGCGCGCTGCGCCGCAGGGCCATGGACGCGCCCAGGGCGAAACTCAACCCCTCCAACTTCAGCGCAGTCATCACGTTGGGCACCATCTCGCAGGAAAAACCGAGCGCCTCGACGGCGCAGCCCACCCCCCGCACGCCGGAGCTGCGGTACAAGGAGGTGACCAACCCCACCCGGGGATCGGCAAACGGCGCGCAGACCTCCCGCAGATAACTCTCCCGCACCCTGATGTCGCTGTCGCAGACGATGAGCAGCGGATATTTGGCCTTTTGGTAGGCGTGCATCAGGTTGCACACCTTGTAGTTGGCACCATGGATGGCGCCGTCCACCACCAGGGCGATGTCCCCCCCCGGAAAGGCCGCCATCAGCCGCTCAATCACCGGGATCACCGGATCCGCGGGCGAAGCCGCCGCGAAGACGATCTGGAACTGCGGGTAATCCTGACGGCACAGGGAGGCGAAATTATCGAAACTGTCGGCGTCCATCCCTTTCACCGGTTTGAGGATGGAGACCGGGGGGGCGAAGTCGGGCAAGGCCCGGGGCTTGGCGAAGAAACTGCGGCCGCAGTAGAGCGTGATGCAGGCGTAGGCGAGCGCCGGGGCGGTTATCAGGAAAGGGATCAGTTCGCGCAGCATGCAGGCCTCATCGGGTGCGCTCCACCAGCATCAGGTAGGGTGCGATTGCGGGACGGTTCAACTGGCGGCTGCACCAGACGTTGAACTCCTTGGGCGCGAGAGCCGCGCCCCACCTCTCCACCGCGAGCGCCTCCTCGACTCCCCCCTCGTGCCCCGTGTAGAGGGAGACGACGATGATCCCTTGTCGCGCCAGGAGCGAAGCCGCCTGTCGCAGCGCGGAGAGGGTGCTGGCCGGAGAGGTGGTGAAGGCGGGGTCGCCGCCGGGGAGATAGCCCAGGTTGAAGACGGCCGCCCGAAGGCCGGCGGGCGCAAACTCGGCGAGACGTTCATGGCCGGCCTCGATCAAGGTGACCTGGGCTAGGCGTCCCTCCCGCTCCAGCAGCGCCCGGGTGGCGGCGATTGCCGCCGCTTGCAGGTCGAAGCCCCAGACCCGTCCCTCTGGTCCCGTCAGTTCGGCCAAGAGCCGCGTGTCCAGGCCGTTGCCGCAGGTGGCGTCGAGCGCCAGGTCTCCCGGGCGCAGCCGTTGCCTCAGGAAAAAGTGGGCAAGCGTCACCGCCCCGCGCAGGGAATCGTTTTTCGGAGCTGCTGCTATCAAAGGCGCCGCCTCGGCCCCGCTCATCTCTTACCGGCCAGGGTCAGCACCGCCGGCAGCGAGATCATGAAGGCGATCTGGCAGGCGATCATCCCCAGCGACATGACCGCGCCGATGCTGAACACCCCCTGGTGATGGGCCACCATCAACGCGCCGAAGCTCGCCATGATGGTCAGGGTGTTCAGGAGCACGCCGACTCCGGTGCTGCTCATGATCACCGAGGCGGCGCTCCCCTCCTCGCGCCGGAAACGGTTGATGATGTAGATCCCCGAATCGACGGCGATCCCAAGCACCAGCGGCATGACGATGACGTTGGCCGAGTTGAAGCTGATGCCGCAAAGCCACATGCCGGCCACCATGAAGAGTATCCCGATTACCAGCGGCACCAGCCCGATCAAGGCGAACTTGACGCTCCTGAAGGCGATCAGCAGGATGACCACGATGGCGACGAAGGCGTAGACGAAGGCCAGCCGGTAGGCGTCGCGCATGATGGTCATCGACTCGTAGACCATGACCGGCTCGCCGGTGGCGTGCAGATCGACGCGCCGCACGTCGTCCAGAAACGCCTTCAGCGGCTTGAGATCGAAGATCTCCCCCTTGGGCGCCACCTGCAGCATGAACTTGCCGCTCTTGCCGACGAAGCGGCTGCGCAGCTGCTCCGGGACGTCGGCCTCGGTCACCGGCGCGGCGTTCAGGCTCTCCTTCAAAAGCGCTATCTTCTCGGGAAGCTCCCGGAACATCCCCCCCTGAAAATCCTGCAAAATGCCGACCGCGTTCTTGTCCCGCTCCTTCTCCAGCCCGGCGAAGAAGCGATCCAGCACGGCGAGAAAGCCCGCCGCCTGCTTCGCCTCGGGACGGCGCTCGGCTTCCAGGCGCCCCTTCAGCTTGACCACGGCGTTTCTGAAGTTCTCGAACACGGTGGGAAGCTCCATGAGCGAGAGATCCTCCTCGTACTTGACCGGCTTGACGTCGCTCAGCTCCCGGCGGATGGCGGCCAATTCGGCCAGCTTCTCCGGCTGCCGGTCCGGCACGAAGGAGTCGACGCTCACCACGTGGTCCACCGCCGGCAGCGCCTCCAGGGCCCGGGTCTTGGCCGCGAGCTCCGCCTTGCTTCCCGCGGTCAGCGCGGCGAAATAGCCGGCGTTCTCCTTGCTGCGCATCAGCTTGTAGGCGTAGTTCACCGACTCCAGACCCTTGGCCTGCAGGTTCATCAGGTTGTAATCGAAGTCGATCCGGGAGAGCGGATAGAGCGAGGCCAGGCAGAGCGCGGCGGTCGCGGCAATCACCAGCTTCGGGCGGGCGAACAGGAAGGAGAGCCTGCCCTCCCCCGCCCGCCCGGCCGCGCCCGCCACCCGACGCGGCTTGCGGTGCCGGGCCAAGAGCACCAGCATGGAGGGGAGCACGGTGAAGGTGACGGCCACGCAGATCGCCACCCCGCCGGCGGCGATCACGCCCAACTCGGCGATCCCCTTGAAATCGGTGAAGATGAAGGTGAAAAAGGCGGCGGCGACGGTGGCCGCGGCCATGACGATGGCCCAGACGTTGCGGTTGAGGCCGATGGCGATGGCGTCCAGTTCGCTCTCGCCCAGCCTTAACTCCTCCTGGTAGCGCAGCACCAGCTGGATGCCGTACTCGATGCCGATGCCGATCAGCATGATGGCGAAGACCATGGAGAGGATGTTCAAATGCCCCACGGCCAGGGTGGCGAAGCCGAAGGAGAGCGAGATGGCGACCAGCAGCGTGACCATGGCGGCGAACACGTTCAGCACCCCGCGAAAGGCCAACAGCAGCAGCACCACGGTGAGCGCCAGCGAGACGCAGGTGGCAAGGGTGATGTCCTTTTGGCTGGTGGCCATCTCCTCGTTTTCCAGCACCGGCGAGCCGGTCAGCCCCGCGCTCACCCCCTTGAATTCGGGGAGCGCCTTCAGCTTGCCGATCTCGGCGCGGATCTTGGCGATGGCGGCGCCGGCCGGCACGAAGCCCACGTTCTTTCTAACCGGCAGCGCGGTCAGTATCTGCTGCCTCCCCGCGCGGGCGAAGGAGGAATCGGAGCTCATGAAGAAGCCTTCCAGCGAGGGGGGGCCGCCCTGCCCCGCGCCGAAGCCGGCGAAGCCCGCGCCCAGCTTGTCGAGCATGAAGACGATGCCGGGGAGCTGCGTCGTGTCGCCGGCGACGTAGCTCTCCATGTTGCGGGTGAGAAAGGTGAAAAGGGTCTGCACCGAGGGCGCGCGGGAGAGCTCCTTCAGCACCGGCGCCGCCAGGCTCAGGTTTCGGTGCAGTTCCTTGATGTCCTCAAGCGGCATGAACAACAGCCCGTTTTTCTGGAAAAAAGGGAGCGCGAAAGGATAGAAGATCTCGGAGAAGTGCTCCTTGTCTTTGGAAAGCGCGTCGTAGAGCCTTTTGCCGAAGAGGCCGGCGCGCTCGGCGTCGGCGCTCTCGATCACCACCACGATGTCCTCCATGTCGCCGAACTCGGCGCGGAAGGCGGCGAAGTCGCGGTTGAAGGAGGTGTTCTCCGGCATCAGCTGGTCGCGTCCGGTGAGAAACTCCATGCGCTGCCAGGTGAACCAGATGGAGAGCGCCGACAGCAGCAGGGCGACTGATAGTACCAGCCACGGGCGCCGCGCCGACAGGGAGAAGAGCATCCCTCCCTTTTTTAGCGTTTCTTTCATATAACCTCTGGAGCTTTGATCGGCGCGAAATTGCGCAGTGCAAACTAGCACACCCAAGCCGCATAAATCAACAATCACCAGCAAACTATGGGTTTCCATTGATAAAAGATGCCCGGCTGCGGAAAAAAAAGTATACCTTTGCCCAAAAATGTGGTATGCCTCGCAGCTTGTAACTTATTAGCCCAACGGCTACACTGATGAATTTGCGCCAATCTTGCCAAAAGGAGTATGTGGTGACCTCACCCTTCAAGCACCCCATATCGAATGCGCTCACCTCGTTCAACGGCGCCGCCGTGGAACCCGATGAAAGTGCCGGCCAGAAGTCAGGAGCAAAGGTGCATCACCTTCCCCCTTCCATCTGGAAACGGAAGCAGGGCAAGGCGAAGAGCCCGCTGGACGTCGCCATCGAAGCCAGCCGCGATTTCTTCTTCGGAGAGCAGCTCCCGAAAGGATATTGGTGGGCCGAACTCGAATCCAACGTCACCATCACCGCCGAATACATCATGCTCTTCCACTTCCTGGAACTGGTCGACTTCGAGCGCCAGCGCAAGATGGCCAACTACCTGCTGTCCAAGCAGACCGAGGAAGGCTTCTGGACCATCTATTACGGCGGCCCCGGCGACCTCTCCACCACGGTCGAGGCCTACTTCGCCTTGAAGCTCGCCGGCTATCCGGCCGAGCACCCGGCCATGGTGAAGGCGCGCAAGTTCGTGCTGGAGCAGGGCGGCATCATCAAGACCCGCGTCTTCACCAAGATATTCCTGGCGCTGTTCGGCGAATTCGCCTGGTTCGGCGTCCCCAGCATGCCGGTGGAGCTCACCTTGCTCCCCAACTGGGCCTACTTCAACATGTACGAGTTCTCCAGCTGGGCGCGCGCCACCATCATCCCGCTCTCCATCGTCATGACCAGCCGCCCGGTGCACAAGCTCCCCCCGCCGATGCGCGTGCAGGAGCTGTTCGTGCGGCCGCCGCGCCCGATCGACTACACCTTCACCAAGGAAGACGGCATCCTCACCTGGAAGAACTTCTTCATCGGCGCCGACCACCTGTTGAAGGTGTACGAGAGCAGCCCGATCCGCCCCTTCAAGAAGAAGGCGCTGGCCATGGCCGAGAAGTGGGTGCTGGAGCACCAGGAATCGACCGGCGACTGGGGCGGCATCCAGCCCGCCATGTTGAACGCGATCCTTTCGCTGCACGCCCTCGGCTACCAAAACGACCACCCGGCGGTCGCCCGGGGGCTGGAGGCGCTGGCCAACTTCTGCATCGAGAGCGATCAGGAACTGGTGCTGCAATCCTGCATCTCGCCGGTCTGGGACACCGCCCTGGCGCTGAAGGCGCTCACCGACTCGGGCGTGCCGCCGGACCACCCCTCCCTGGTCAAGGCGGCCCAGTGGCTGCTGGACAAGGAAGTGAGAAAACCGGGCGACTGGCGCATCAAGTCCCCCGAGCTGGAAAGCGGCGGCTGGGCCTTCGAGTTCCTGAACGACTGGTACCCCGACGTCGACGACTCCGGTTTCGTCATGATCGCCCTGAAGGGGATCCAGGTGAAGGACGGCAAGTCGATGAACGGCGCCATCAAGCGCGGCATCAACTGGTGCCTGGGGATGCAGAGCAAGAACGGCGGCTGGGGCGCCTTCGACAAGGACAACACCAAGTACCTCTTGAACAAGATACCCTTCGCCGACCTGGAGGCGCTGATCGATCCCCCCACGGCCGACCTGACCGGCAGGATGCTGGAGCTGATGGGAACCTTCGGCTATGCCAAGGATTTCCCGGCCGCCGAGCGCGCCATCGAATTCCTGAGAAAGACCCAGGAGCCCGAGGGTCCCTGGTGGGGACGCTGGGGGGTGAACTACCTCTACGGCACCTGGTCGGTGATGTGCGGCCTGGCGGCGATCGGCGAGGATCTGCAGCAGCCCTATATCAGAAAGGCGGTGAACTGGGTCAAGTCGCGCCAGAACATCGACGGCGGCTGGGGGGAGACCTGCGAGTCCTACCACGACCGCACCCTGGCCGGCATCGGCGCCAGCACCGCTTCGCAGACCGGCTGGGCGCTTCTGGCCCTGATGGCGGCGGGCGAGGCCGGCTCCTCCACCGTGGCGCGCGGCGTGCAGTACCTTCTTTCCACCCAGAAAGGGGACGGCACCTGGGACGAGACGCAGTACACCGGCACCGGTTTTCCCAAGTTCTTCATGATCAAGTATCACATCTACCGCAACTGCTTCCCGCTGATGGCGCTGGGGACCTACCGCAACCTGACCGGCGGTCAGGGGTGACGGGAGCCCGCGGATGAAGGCGTTCGTCACCGGGGCCACCGGTTTCATAGGGGCCAGCATCGTCCGGGAGCTGTTGAAGGACGGCTGCCGGGTGCGGGTGCTGGCGCGTCCCGGCTCGGACCGCCGCAACCTGGAAGGGCTGGACGTCGAGATCTGGGAGGGGGACCTGAGCAACCGGGACCTGCTTGCCCGGGGGCTCGCCGGTTGCCAGACCCTGTTCCACGCCGCCGCCGATTACCGGCTCTGGACCAAGAGCCCCGCGGCCATGTACGACGTCAACGTGGGCGGCACGCGCACCGTGCTGGCGGCCGCGCTGGAAGCGGGGGTCGAGAAGGCGGTCTACACGAGCTCCGTCGGCACCCTGGGGAACCCCGGCGACGGCACGCCGGGAAACGAGGAGACGCCGGTCGAGCTGAGCCAGATGGTCGGCGACTACAAGAAGAGCAAGTTTCTGGCCGAGCGCGCCGCGCAGGAGTTCCTGGAGAAAGGCCTGCCGCTGGTGATCGTCAACCCTTCGACCCCCGTCGGCCCCATGGACATCAAGCCCACCCCCACCGGCAAGATCATCGTCGATTTCCTGAACGGCAAGATGCCCGCCTATCTGGACACGGGGTTGAACCTGGTGGACGTCGAGACCTGCGCCCGCGGCCACATCCTCGCCGCCCAAAAAGGGAGGGTCGGGGAGAAATACATCCTGGGGAACCGGAACCTGACGCTGGCGCGCATCTTCGGCATGCTCTCCGAGATCACCGGCATGAAGCCACCCCGGGTGAAGCTTCCCTACTACCCGATACTGCTGGCGGCCTACGCCAACCACGCGCTCTCGGCCGTTACCGGGCGCGAGCCGCTGATACCCTTGGCCGGGGTGCAGATGGCGAAGAAGTTCATGTATTTCGATCCGGGCAAGGCGGTGGCCGAGCTGGGACTGCCGCTGACGCCGGTCGAGGCGTCGCTGGAGCGCGCCGTCGCCTGGTTTCGCAGCCACGGCTACGCCAAGTAAGGTTACTCTCGGGTTCTCAAAGGAGATCCATGTACAAACTGTTAGCCAAGATCAACGGTCCCGGTGACCTGAAAAAGCTGAAAGAGGAGCAACTGGAGCCGCTTGCCGAGGAGGTGCGCGCCTTTTTGCTGGAGACGGTCACCGCCACCGGCGGCCACCTGGCCTCCAACCTCGGCTGCGTCGAACTGAGCATCGCGCTGCACTACTGCTTCGATTCCCCGCGGGACAAGATCATCTGGGACGTCGGCCACCAGGCCTACACCCACAAGATCCTGACCGGCCGCCGCGACAACTTCCACACCCAGCGCTGCTACAAGGGGCTGAGCGGCTTTCCCAAGCGCTCCGAGTCCCCCCACGACGCCTTCGGCGCCGGCCACTCCTCCACCTCCATCTCAGCGGGGCTGGGCATGGCGGTCGCCAACGCGCTGAACGAGGAGCAGAGCCGGGTGATCTCGGTGATCGGCGACGGCTCGCTCACCGGCGGCATGGCCTTCGAGGCGCTGAACCAGGCGGGGCACCTGAAGAAGAACCTGATCGTGGTGCTGAACGACAACGAGATGTCCATCTCCAAGAACGTCGGCGCGCTCTCCTCCTTCATCTCCAGGAAGATGACCGGTAGCTACTACCGCAGCCTGAAGAAGGAGATGGAAGGGCTTCTGGCCAGCATCCCCGCCATCGGCGGCAACATCCTGCATTTCGCCAAGCGCGCGGAGAATTCGCTGAAAGGGTTCCTGACCCCGGGGACGCTCTTCGAGGCGCTCGGCTTCGAGTACGTGGGGCCGATCGCCGGACACGACCTCCCTACCCTGTTGAGCGTGCTGGAGGACCTGAAGCAGATCGAAGGCCCGATCCTTTTGCACGTCATGACCAAGAAGGGGAAAGGGTACCAGCCCGCCGAGGACACGCCGGACAAGTTCCACGGCATAGCGCCGGCCGCCCCCGTGGCACCCGTGGGCGCGGCCCCGGCCAAGCCCGCTCCCCCCTCCTACACGGCGACCTTCGGCGACACCCTGGTGAAGCTCGCCGAGAGCGACCCCAAGATCGTGGCGATCACCGCCGCCATGCCGGACGGCACCGGGCTTTCCCCGTTCGCCAAGCGCTTTCCCGATCGTTTTTTCGACGTGGGGATCGCCGAGCAGCACGCCCTCACCTTCGCCGCGGGACTGGCCGCCGAGGGATTCCGGCCGGTGGCCGCCATCTACTCCACCTTCGCCCAGCGCGGCTACGACCAGGTGTTCCACGACATCTGCCTGCAGAAGCTGCCGGTGACCATCGCCCTTGACCGCGCAGGCCTGGTGGGCGACGACGGGCCGACCCACCACGGCGCCTTCGACCTCTCCTTCCTGCGACACCTCCCCGAGCTGACCGTGATGGCGCCCAAGGACGAGAACGAGCTGCGGCGCATGGTGAAGACCGCCCTCTACTCGGGGCGCCCCGTTTCGCTGCGCTACCCGCGCGGCGCCGGCTTCGGCGTCCCCCTCGACGCGGACATCACGGAGCTTGAGATCGGCAAGGGCGAGCTGCTTTTGGACGGCGGCGACCTGACCATCGTCGCCATCGGCTCCACCGTCTATCCGGCGCTGCAGGCGGCGGCGATCTTGAAGGAAAAAGGGATCCTCGCCTCGGTGGTGAACGCGAGATTCGTGAAGCCCCTGGACTCCGAGCTGATCCTGGCCGAGGCCGAGAAGACCGGCTGCCTGGTCACCGTCGAAGAGAACGCGCTGCAAGGCGGATTCGGCAGCGCCGTTTTGGAGCTTTTGGCCGACGCGGGGATGACAGGCGTGCGGGTGAAGCGTCTGGGGATACCCGACGCCTTCGTCGAGCAGGGAAGCCAGGCCCAGTTGCGGGCCGACCTGGGGATCAACGGCCCCGGCATCGCGGCCAACTGCGAGGCCTTCGTGAAGGGGCGCAAAACAGCGGCGCCGCAGCTCTGCGTGGTGAAATAACATAGACAACCGGCAGCGAATTTACCGACGGGACAGTCAAAGGGTCAGGATCACCCCCTTGATTGTCTCGTTTTACTGTGTCACACGAACGATCAACAAAGCAGCGACAAAAGGGATGGATTAACCATGCGTTTCCCCATGCGACTCAATTACGATCTCACCAAGTACATCATTTCCAACAAGATGAAGAAGCAGGAAAAGTATCCGCTCGTGCTGATGCTGGAGCCGACCCATCTGTGCAACCTCGCCTGTTCCGGCTGCGGCAGGATCAGGGAATACGCCGACACCATGCAGGACATGATGACGCTGCAGCAGTGCCTGGACTCCGTGGACGAGTGCCCGGCCCCGGTAGTCACCATAACCGGCGGCGAGCCGTTCCTCTATCCGCACATCTTCCCGCTGATCGACGCCGTGCTGGCGAAAGGGAAGCACATCTACCTCTGCACCAACGCGCTCCTTCTGGAGAAGGCGCTCGACACCCTGAAGCCGCATCCCAACTTCATCCTCAACATCCACATGGACGGCATGGAAGAGACCCACGACCGCATCCTGGAGCGCAAAGGGACCTTCAAGATAGCCATGGCCGCCGTCAAGAAAGCCAAGGCCCTGGGGTTCAGGATCTGCACCAACACCACCATCTTCAAGGAAACCGACCTGGTCGAGATCGAGATGCTCTTTTCCCATCTGAAAGAGATCGGCGTCGACGGCTTCCTGGTGGCGCCCGGATTCGGCTACGAGGCGGTGGGCGAGAAGCTCTTCCTGGAGCGGCGCGAGATCCAGAAGAAGTTCGAGCAGGTCTACGAAATGAGCAAGCGCTTTTGCTTCTACTCCACCCCCATGTACCTGCGTTTCCTGAAGGGCGAGAAGCAGTTGGAGTGCACCCCCTGGGGGAATCCGACCAGGAACACCCGCGGCTGGAAGGCCCCCTGCTACCTGATCACCGACGCCCATTATCCGAGCTTCCAGGAGATGATGGAGAAGACCCAGTGGGAGAAGTACGGCGTCGGCAAGGACGTGCGCTGCGCCCAGTGCATGATGCACTGCGGCTTCGAGCCCTCCGTGGTCGCCGAGATCGGCAAGAGCTGGAAGGATATTTGGGAGATGTTTTTGTGGAACTTGACCTAGAGGTTGTTTAAGAGCTTCACCCGGCACATTGAACCCGCTAATCTCTAAAAGAGAGTAGCGGGTTCTTCAATTTTTAAAGTCCATGAAGTCCATGAAGTCGCTATGGCGAGCCTTTCGCCCTCTCCTCCCAGCCCCCATCAAGGGGGGCCTTTCGGTCGCCGAACGCCTGCCTATCCGCTGTTTTCGCTCCACCCCCGTTACCCGGCATTTCGTTGAAACTGTTTCGCACCGACGAATATTAGCACTAAATAATCCGACTAACGACTTTCATCGTCGGCGGCTAACCCGCTGATATATATCTGGATTTCATAGTCATCTGGGCAACAACCTTGAAATGGCAATAAAATTACCATTTCGAAGATTGCCGTATGTATCTAAAACTTTTGCGTAAAAATTGCGAATGGTAATTTTATTACCATTTTGATGTATCCCGATCCATTATGATTTTTTTTGAAACTAGCTGTTGAGTCGTGTATAGATGGAACCCGGCTTAACGTTCCACCCTCTACTCTTGGAGTAAGTAATAAACAAAACGAGGAAACGAGATGAAATGTAATGTAAGCAATGTGGTGATCGGAATATTCATGCTCGCTTTAACGGGGTGTGGTGGGGGCGGCGGGCCCGCGGCAAGCTCAGTCTCAAGCGAGACGGCCCTGATCACAAGCGTTGGCTGGCTCTACGATAACATCGCTCCTGACTACTCCAATAACGGACCAACATGTAATTTGGATATAAAAGTATATTACAACGAATCGATTGCCGTAGTTGACATCGATAGTTTTAGCGTAACAGCTCCAAATGGTTGGCAATGGACGATTCCGGCCTCTAATGGTCAGCAAGGTACCAGTAGCAGCGGGAAACCTTACCTTGCCGGAAATATTTATTATGGGGATAATCCTCATATGATGCCGCTAGCGGGCGCGTGGGTGTTTCAGCTCAAACTGAAGAACGGACAGATTTCGTCAGTACAACGAGCCTTCCACGAACCGGGCAGCGCTACCGACGCAACGCACCAAGATGTCTATACAGAGGAGGACTGGACTCCCTCGCCGGTTACGTCGCAGTATATCGCCGCACTCGGACGCTTCCCGGAGCAGGGCTACACGCTGCAATACTCCGCAGCCAACGGTGGCTTATTAACGACGACGGGACTCGCTGCGGCGAGGACGAATTTTCTGGCTGCACAACCCCACGCATACAATATGGTCTGCTGGCTATATGACGTCAATAAATCCTATCTCGGTTACACAATCACGGAATTCTCACCCCAAAATCATTCAAGAACCAGCTTGATAACCGCGAACGGAGAACTGTCGATCGTGCCTGCATCTACAGTATCGTCGAACGGGCAGTTGGATCTGTCAACGGTTAAGTACCTCAGGTTCGTTTACCTGGACGGGGCTCAGTACGAGCCGTCGTCCTATTCGAACGCAGACTACAGATCAATCTCCTCGCTCGTAGCGGTTGTTGCAGGTTCAACCCCGGTCAACAATTTCCATCCGACTCCGTCACCGGCTCCGCCGCTTAGCCAGGCAGTCGCCTACCAGATCGACTATGCTCACTCCGGTTATGCCAGTCTCGGCTCGGCTGTCACGTTCCCCGGCAGCCCGACCTGGAGCGCGACCCTCAATGGAGCGGTTTCCTACCCGCTGATCGCGGGTGGCAAGGTATTTGTCACAACACGCAACTCTAGTAGTTATGGCACCAGTCTCTACGCGCTCGATGAGCAAACCGGCAGCGTTGCCTGGGGACCCATTGCCATTTCCGGAACCGACTTCTGGTCGGGTCATGCCTACGATCACGGCAAATTGTTCGTGGTCAATTGCGATGGACTGCTGCTATCGTTTGATGCGGCAACCGGTCAGCCCGGCTGGAGCATCAAACTGCCGGGCCAGTACTTATTCAGTGCTCCTCCGACGGCGATCAACGGCATCGTTTATGTAGGCGGTGCCGGAAGTGGTGGGACGATTTACGCCGTGGATGAATCAAACGGCACCGTGCTCTGGACCTCAGCGGTTGAGAATGGCGACATGAGTTCGCCTACCATTTCCAGCGATGGAGTTTTTGTTTCCTATCCTTGTCATGTTTATAAATTCGATCCTCTGACCGGATCGTTACTTTGGCGCTATTCGGGCGGATGCGAAGGAGGGGGCGGGAAGACGTCAGTCTATGCTAACGGTCAGTTGTACGTGAGAGACTCCAGCGACCTGGTGTTCAATGCCGGCACCGGTTCGATGGTTGGCTCCTTCGCGTCAAATGCCGCTCCGGCGTTCTCTGCCCAGTCGGGTTTCTTTCTGAGTTCCGGAACGCTGACCGGCATCGACCTTGGTACCCAAAGGGTTTTATGGCGGTTTACCGGAGACGGTAGCCTGGTATCCGCCCCCATCGTCATCAACCAGTCCGTGATAGTCGGGTCCGGCTCCGGGAATGTGTATGCCGTCAATGCCGCCACCGGCTCGTTGATATGGAGCGAAAAAGCAGCTGCCAATATTTCTGGGCCGGATGAACAAAATGTTTCTCAACCTCTGACCGGGTTGGGCGCGGGTGAAGGATACTTAGTCGTCCCGGCAGGGAACACGCTGACGGCTTGGTACCTGGTCGGACCCTGATCCTGCGGGGCATCCGCAGGAAGGAGGGGGACGTCGCCCCCCAAGGCCCATGATATACGTCCCCCTCTCCTCTCTTGAGGTTACCGTGATACAAACGATGCAATGGACATTGCGGCGGGCGTTGTTGATTTTGTCGCTCCTGTGGGCTCTACCCGCAACCGCCGGCACTTCCTGGCAGCAGGCCGGTTTTCCGCGCCAACTAATCTGGAATCAGCTGGCAACCGATCCCTCCGACAGCCAGATACTCTACGCCGCAGGGTATGGCGCACTTTCAAAATCGGTCAACGGCGGCGTCTCCTGGGATTCCATCGGCATCAGTGGCCGATCCGTTTATTCGGTGGCCGCCGACCCTGCCCACATCCGGACCATCTATGCAGGCACCGATCGGGGTGTGTTCATATCCCAAAATGGCGGCGGCTCCTGGAGCGCTCTCAAGGGACCGATCGAGGCATCCGTAAAGTGGCTCCATCTTGATCAAACCAACAACAGCCAGATCATTTATGCGGGAACCCCATCCGGTATCTTCAAGTCAGTCGATGGCGGCGACTCTTGGGTCACCCTTGCTGCCACCATGAATATCGTCACCTTTACCATCGACAAAAATGACAGCCGGATCATCTATGCATTGATCGACGGCAGCGGAATCTTTAAGAGCGGCGACGGCGGCGATTCCTGGACCGCCGTCAACTCGGGGCTTCCCAGACTCTCGGTCACTGCCATGGTCATGGACCCTGCCGATAGCCAGATTCTTTATGCGGCCGTGGGGGATGAGGTATTCAGGACCCTCAACGGTGGCGGGGGATGGAGTGTCGTGTCCCTCGGCTGGAGCATAGATTATTACGGTTATTACGGTGGAACCTCCAATATCAGGTCACTGGCCATCGATCCTGCCGACGCAAAAACAATCTATGCAGGGACATACGGAAGCGGAGTATATAAATCCGCAGACGGGGGCGGGACATGGACCCCGGCGAGCACCGGACTTACTGATAAATACGTCGATTCTCTGTCCATGGGCGGAGAAAGCCATACCATCTACGCCGCCGCGGGAGAGACGGTATTTAAGTCCACCGACAGCGGCGGCAGTTGGAGCGCAATCAACGGGATTAACACGGAAAGCCATGCCCTGGTCGCCGATCCATCCAATAGCCAGATCGTCTATGCAGGCACACCGGCCGGCGTATTCAAATCCGAGGATGGCGGCAGTACCTGGGTCGCCAGCAACGACGGGCTTCCCATCACCGATATCTACTCCCTGGCCATCGATCCGGCCAGCAGCCGGACGATCTATGCCGGCGCCTCCAACGGCGCATTCAAGTCGGTCGATGGAGGCGCCGCGTGGAGCGCGCTCGCCGGGATGGACAACGGCAGCTGGAGCAGAACGCCTGTTCCTGTTCTTTCTTTGGCCATCGACCCCGCCAACAGCCAGACCGTCCTTGCCGGGACATCGAATGGCTTGTTCAAGTCGACCAACGGCGGTGGATCCTGGAGTTGGGTCGACACGGGCGCTTACGAGCCATACCTCAAATCAGTCGCTATCGCTCCGGCTGATGGCCTGACCATCTATGCTGCGACGCGCAGCGGGGTATACAAGTCCGTGGATGGCGGCAGCGCCTGGAGTGCGGTCAACACCGGGCTCGACCAGCTTAGCGTCAATGCCGTAGCCATCGCGCCGGGTGACCATCCCGCCGTTTTTGCCGGGACCTCCAACGGTGTCTTCAAATCTATCGATGGCGGCGCGTCTTGGCGCGCCGTCAACCCCGGGATCATCGCCGGTTGGGTTACGTGCCTCGCCGTTGATCCAACGGACCGGATGGTGGTTTTCGCCGGCACCTCGGGAAGCGGCGTTTTCAAGACCGCCAATGGCGGCGGCTCGTGGGATCAGGTCAACAGCGGCCTCTCCTCGAATCAGACATATAGCTCAAGTATCTTTGTCGACTCTCTAGCCATCGGCTCGACCGGCAGCCAAACCATCTATGCAGGTACCTTAAGAGGTGTCTTCAAGGGGGTTTCGCTGCTGGATTTGCCAGCCATAGGCGGTGCTCCCCCTGTCGCCGTCACGGCGGATCACGACTACCGTTTTATTCCGACCATGACCGGCTCCACCGGCTTGGTCAGTTTCAGCATCATCAACAAACCTTCCTGGGCGAGCTTCGACACCGGCAGCGGCGCATTAACCGGCACGCCGACCGTCGCCGACGCCGGCGCCTACTCGAACATCGTCATCGGCGTCGCCAACGCCGTCGGCGCGGCATCGCTTGCCCCCTTCTCCATCTCCGTTTCATCGCTGCCGCCGCCGACCATCTCCGGCACTCCGGGCGCGGGCGTCACCGCAGGGAGCGCCTACTGGTTCATGCCCGCAGCCGGCAACGTCACCAGCTTCGCCATCGCCAACAAGCCTTCTTGGGCCAGTTTCGACCCGGCCACAGGCGCACTGCAAGGCACCCCCGCCAACATCAATGCCGGCTCCTACCCGAACATCGTCATTAGCGTCGCCAACAGCGGTGCAAGTGCCTCGTTGCCGGCGTTCTCAGTTACGGTAACCGCCGCCGCGACCATATGGCAAAACACCGGAGGCCTCGCGGGGGCAAGCGTTACCACGCTCGTTGTCGATCCCGGCGACAATCAGACCCTTTATGCCGGGATCGCGGCCGGCGCCATCTCCATGGTCGGCCGGCTGTACAAGTCGACCAACGGCGGAGCGAGTTGGAACGCGGCCGACGCCGGAATGGCCGGACTATTCATCGACTCGCTCTCCATCGATCCCTCGCAAAACAAGATCGTCTATGCCGGGACCTCCAAAGGGGTGTTTAAAACGACTGACGGCGGCCTTTCATGGAAATCAGCCGGAAAAGGACTCGTCAGCGGCAACATCATTTTTGGCGACGGCATCCCGAACGTCTACTGCACGGCTATCGACCGAAATAACGGCCAGAGGCTCTATGCGGGCACGGACAATGGAGTGTATACCTCTACTGACGGCGGGGAGACCTGGAATGAAGCGAGCCAAGGGTTGACTAGTTCCGCCAACACCGCACTGGCCGTCTTTTCCCTGGTGAGCGATCCAAACGACGGGGCCATCCTCTACGCCGGCACCTCGAGCGGGGTGTATAGATCCACAAATGCCGGCGCATCCTGGGAGGCGGCCAACACGGGGCTTTCAGTGTCCGCATACTTCAGGACGATAATCCCTTCTCTTGCGCTTGACCCGCACAACAGTCAACTCCTCTATGCCGCAACGCCAAACGGCATTTTCAAAACCACCGACGGCGGCAATTCCTGGAGCGGCGTCAAGACAACAGCCTCGGCAACAGCACCGGGTAAGGCTGTGGCATCCGTCACGATGCAACAGATACTACCCAGCCCCCCTCCCCCGGCGCCTGAACCGCCCATCAGATTTGTCGCCGTTTCACCGGTCGACTCCCGGACGATCCATGCGGTGACGGAGTTTGGAGGTTTGCTCACCTCGACCGATGGCGGCGGTTCATGGAACAGCATCGATACCGGGCTCGCGAACACCATCGTCACCTTGGTAGCCGACGATCCCACCGGGAATGGGACCGTCTATGCCGGGACGCTGGACGGGGTATTGAAGTCGGTAGACGGCAGCGGCTATGCGAGCAGCAATATCGGAGTGAGCAACGCCGAAATTACCGCACTGGCCATCGACCCGACAGATACTGCGACGATATACGCCGCGACTACGCAGAAAGGGATATTTAAATCCATCAATGGCGGCGGCTCGTGGAGCGCCGTCTCCTCCGGCCTTCCCCGGACCTCGAGCTATTATTTTTATGGCTATTACAACGACACTTATCCGAATGCGATTGGAAACCGGCTCACATGGATCTTCGCCTTGGTCATAGATCCGACCAATCCCCGAGTCCTCTATGCCGGTACTGGCGAAGGGGTCTACCAATCCACCGACGGCGGCGGTTCTTGGAGTGCGGCCAACAACGGACTGCCCAAAGACGCCGCCAACAAGTATCCGGACATCCTGACGCTGGCCATGGATCCCGGTACGGGTAGCATCTTAGCCGGGACAAGCAGCGATGGGGTATACAAGTCCGTAGATAAGGGATTTTCCTGGACGGAACAGTTTCTTCCCTGGCTTTATCAGCAACCCGTGACTGCACTGATGGTGGATTTTAAGACGCACGATATCTATGCCGGGTCCAGTACCGGAGTTTCAAGCACCGCCCAACTCGTCCATTCCCACTCTAGCGTCTCCGCACTCCACAGTTTGGTGCAGAACCAGGGATTGCCCTCCGTATCCGTGACCTCGCTGGTGATGGACCCCTCCGACCACCAGACAACCTATGCCGGAACTGAAAAGGGGCTGTACAAGACTACCGACGGCGGCAGCGCCTGGAGCGCGGTCAACCACGGACTGCCGGCAACGACGGTCACCGCCCTGGTTATCGATCCCATCGACGGCAAAACGATTTACGTTGCGATCAACGGCAAGGTGTACAGGTCCATCAACGGCGCCGCAACGTGGAGTTCGGTAGGGGACGGGTTTTCCGGGACGAGCGTGACTTCGCTGGTTGTCGACCCCAGCAACGCGCTGATAGTGTATGCCGGAACCGACGGCGACGGAGTGTTGAAGGGCTACTTCTCGGGAGTTACCGGCGTCGCACTCAGCACGGTGACGGCCAGTGACGTGCAAGATTCGATCAGGATGTGGCTGGGGCTAAAGCCTGTGGATTCCGCAGTGGATACAAACGAAAATGGCATCATCGAGGTCCCCGAGCTGCAAAAAATAATGAACGGTTTCCTTGGCTTATAAGGGGGAGGAGTGGAGCGGGGAACAGGTTCCGTTTGCCCACCCCAGGTAGCGAATAAGGAAGGCATGTCGGATAAGAGCCGGGTCAACTCCGCTAATAAGGATGTTAGGTAAGATAACAGCGAGGTGGTCTCCCCCAATAAGGAAGGCATGCCGGATAATAGCTAGGTGGCCTCCGGTAATAAGGATGGGAGGTAAGATAACAGAGGGGTGGCATTCCCTAAATAAGGAGGCATGTCGGATAATAGCCGGGTGGCCTCCGCTAGTAAGGATGGTAGACAGGATACCGGCGGGGTGGCCTCCCCTATTAGGGAGGGCAGATCGGATAATGTAGGATGGCCTCCCGTAATAAGGATGGTTTGCAGGGTGATAGCGGGGTGGCCTCCCCTAAAAGGGAAGGCAGGTCGGATAATTGTCGGGTGACATCCCCTGATAAGGATGGTTTGTGGGATAATAGCGGGGTGGCCTCCCCCAATAGGGAAGGCAGGTCGGATAATAACCGGCTGGGCTCCGGTAATAGGGATGGCAGGCAGGGCAATAACGGGGTGAGTTCCTCCAATAGCGAAGGCATGTGGGATAATAGCCGGGCTATTCTCCCTGTCACGGGACGTGGGATGCGAGGAAGAATCATTAAAATCCTAGTGGGCTTCCTGGTAATAAAAGTTGGTGTCAAGGGTCCGCTCTGCTTGTAGAGGCGACGGGTCCCACGTTGCCGTGGGACCCCGCGATTTTGGTTCAGGTAATCGAGATGGTGACGACTTTTGACCACGGACCGGGTCCGTCGTCCCCGATTCCCCTTCCTCTGAAGGAGTATCTGCTGAGGGGGTCCATCCCGTGGACCATGATTTTCTTGCACGTTCTATGCGGACCAGGGGCATCATCGACCCAATTCTCTTCAACTGCCGGGTCCAGCTTAGTAAATTGGAATTGGTACCCGAAGGCGGCTTCCTGGCTGTCCGCATTGAGCAGGGCCGCACCCGGTTCGTCAACGTTCGTCGCACTAAACCCCGTAAGGGTCTTGACGGCCCCCCGGTTCTTGGGAACCCTCGTGCGGCGCTCCGCGAGTGGAAGTCCGGAGGTGTGCAACTGGCTTTCCTCGTCCATTGCCTGCAACTGAACGTGGAAGGCGACCCTGGTAAGCTCCTTGATGACGTTGCTAAGATGCGTGGTACGGTCCGGGATCTTGGAATGATCTCCCAATCCGGTAAGCCTGACGGTTTCCTCAAGATTGGTCCCCGCCGCGGCCAAAGGGTCGAGCGGGATATCCTTGAAGAAGGGGTGTTCGGTGAGCGCGTTGATGACGGTGTCTTTCATGGCCACGGCCTCCACAGGACCGAGCGAGGCTAAGGTACTAAGGCTGATCAGGGTAGGAACGGCAACCTGCAAAGTCATATGGGCCTCCAGATTCTTATTTGAAATCATTAGAGGTAGCTTATACACCCTTCTTTTCGCCTTGCAAGTGCTGGAAGTCCTTTTTTGGGATCTGCCCAGATGGGGCAGGCATGGGTATGCACATGCGCAGCCGGAGGGGTGCTAGTAAGTGTGTGGCCGGGGATGGTCGCATAATCAAACGGGCGGGAATCCCTGCGGGCAATAAACGCTGTTCACCTCGTCCACTGGCTGGGGATTCGATGACGGAAGAAGGGGTTCAGACAGTAAGTTTCCGTCCCCCTCCCCCTGTAAGTTTCGGTACGGAGTTTTATTCGTAAAGTTGGGGGGATGGCCAGAATTCCCATCAATAACGCGTTGGGCAATAAACGGACACAATGGAAAAGACATGGTTGACATCCTGAATAGCCTAGTTATTAGTACGGCTTTCTATATACCATTCATTTTGACTCTAAGGAGGACAATGTTGAGGTGTTCACCGGAGTCCCGCGCATTATCTCCAAACCTAATATGGCTTCTTGTTATTCCGGTTTTTACTTTTGTGTGGGAGTTCGTGGTAGTCATTAAACTAGCTGAAAGCCTGCACAACGAATTTTCAAAGAGAGGCATAGAAACAGACAAAGCTCCGGGTCAGACTATAGGGCTTGCCGCAAGTATTCTTATTGTCATTGCTATAATTCCGTACCATTATTTTGATTTGTTCGTTGTTGTAGGGATTCCTGCGGTCATTTGCTGGATTATATACTGGATAAAAATATGGCGTTTCTCAAATCAGCTAAATGTCTCAGGACAAGCAGCCCAACCAGGTCGGTAGAGCGATGAAACCCGCTCACCGCCAGAACCGTTGGCAAGGAAACAAATGAAAGAACCGTCCGCATACGAAAAAGTACATTGGAGACTGTTCAACAGATTCGCTCGTATTGTTGGCGCATTGATGGCTCTAGGTATGTTTTTTTTTGTTTACACAATATCTAAATCCTTGCTAACTGATGGCGCGAACAGTCCATATCCTCCTGAGACATTAATTTTCATGGTCCCTGTCACCATAGTTTGCATCATGATTATTAGAGTTAAACCGTACTATCCGGCTGAATACAGAGAGTGGTTTTTAGCACACAAGCATCTTGAATTGTCAAAAATTGAAATATACAAAGTGGCTAGCAGCTTTTTAAGCTACATATTCTGGGGTGGAATTTTCTTTTTTGTCACGAATCTAGGGGAAGAAATCTTCAAGAACGTCCTCTCTGTCAAGAAAATCGGAATATATCTGGTAGTGCTAACAAGTGTTTGGGGGGTGAGGCAACTTGTAAGGCAAAAGTGCAAATGACTTGTCTTTAAACTGCCAACTACTCGGCGGCACACAGCCACTGACGCGCTGGTGCGCCTCGACACCGTTATACGATAAAATTCATAAGAAGTAAATACAGGCTAAAATGGTATTGGCGTTTCCGGCATATCATACAGAGTAATTTTCAGTAGGTGCTGAAACAACAGATGTGCACAAAGCTATCAGCAAAAGCCTTATTGCCCTGTCTTGGACGATAGAAGAGGAAAAAGACGATAGAAAACCGGGACAGATTTATTTTACGCTAATGGATCGTGGCAGATTGCAACTTCATTGGAAACAAATAGATCTGTCCCGGTTTACGATTTCGGGCACCTGTACTCCGCGCTCTACAACTTCTCGATTGGAGATCTGCAAGTCTTGAAAATCGCCGACCCTTACTTGGCGCCTTAGCTCGTTAACACCTTTGAGCTTCTGAAGTTACTGCCGAAACTCTAGCTCATCATCTACAGTTGGATTTTAAAAACTCTTCTTTTACGAGTAGTTACAAGACGCAAAAATAGTCTTGGCACCAGGAATTCGTTCTTTGAAAAATTTTTTCGGCTCCTCTCAGGTCGTTCGAATTGTTGGGGGAACGGCAACCCCAATGGCCATGAATACCTTGCCGCAGATGCCCTGGCATTCAGTCCTGATTGCCATCTTGGTGCCACTCTCTTCCAGCAGTACTTCCTGAAGCGCCTAGGGGGACACAGCCATGCGGGCGTCACCCCCATGAGAACGTTCATGGGGTGGGGAGGCGCCATCATGGCGCTCTTCGGCTCCCTTGCCTGGCAATCGGGAAAAAGCAAGGAGGACATTATCAAGGCGGCAGTGGCAGGGTGCTGCTGCGGGGTGTTTGGGTGGATACTCTGTGGCACGTGGCTTTCGGGTGCGCTCGGCGGAATCGTCTTGGCGCCGGTGGCCTTCAGCGCCACCATCGGTCTAGCGGTCTCTTTCTACTTCAGAAAGGAAGGATCGTGTGTCCTTTTGATACCCGCTATCGTTGCCGGCGAGGTCATCGGCCACGCGCTTGGATCGGTTGCATTTCTCTCGGCTTTCGGACTGCTACATTCAGTGCACCGGGTGGCGGCGTCGTTTTTTTCTTTGAGTCTCTCTGTTGCGGTACAGGCTTTCTTCATGCACTTGGCTTGTCAGCGCGTACACAGCGCTTTGCCGGCAGGGGCAGCGTGGAACCCTCGGCGGTCGGCTACCACTTCGCCGGCGTCTACCGTGAGAAGACAGCCGGAAACTTTGGGAAGCGGAGGGGACCGGGGATAGATAAGTTGATACATTGATATCTTTTCAGGTTGCCTCTTCCCTCGCGTTCTCAAGGACGGCAAGGGGGTCTTGGGTTGTTGCGTTGCTAACGCTGCGAACAGTGGCAACGCTGACAAATATCCTGACAAGCCTGTTTAGAGCTCCTGGTCGCGTTCATCTGAACGACTGAATGAGGCTGTTATTTGTTGCGGATCACTATCACTCTGCAGGCTGAACCCGCTAATCTCTAAGAGAGAGTTAGCGGGTTTTTTTTATTGTTCAAGGACCCGAGCGCAGTTTGAGTGCTAGAGGGGCATAGATGGAGAGCGGGGGGGATTTCGTCCTTCTCATTTTCAGCAAAGCCTCTTAAATAAGAAACCAAACGGCCGAAGCATATTTCTTTTAGAAGGCGCCAAAAAACACTTGACAGTAAAATAATAAACACTTAATTTACAGCTTCACATTATTTGAGCGCACCAGGTAAGTAAAACTAATTAAGTGCGCAAGGGGGTACGGGATGGATCAACAGTACGCTATCGTAAACCACTGTCTGCAATTGACCAAACAAAGCGACATCCCGACCCGAGCGAAGCTGCGAGTAGAGATTAGTCTCTTGCAGATGAAAAGGCTGCTGCTGGACGATACCTTGCCTCAGGAGGCCAGGCATGGGGCATGCTGCGTGTCCGAGTTCGAGGATCTGCTCTGCCATATGCGCCGCATCTACGGCCGAGACTACCAAGATGGCAATGTGGAAGAAATCTTGGACCGTATAGACGCCTTGCTGATCACACTCGTCGGCAACATTTCCCGTTCCGGCAAATCCGTCGATTGCCTGCCTGCAAGAAGCGCCGTCAAGTGCGCTGAACGGAGGATACTATGAGTGAGCCGACAATGAGAAGTCGGTTGCTGCGGCTAAAGGTCTGGGGAGAAAACGCCTGTTTCACGCGGCCTGAAATGAAGGCGGAGCGGGTTTCCTACGACGTCATGACGCCGTCGGCCGCACGCGGAATACTGGAGGCGGTCCTTTGGAACCCGGCCATCGTTTGGCGCGTTTCCCAGATCGACGTGCTAAAGCCCATCCGCTGGGAATCGGTCAGGCGCAACGAGGTCGGGGATCTGATGTCGCCTCGCATCCCGCAGCTGTTCATCGAGGAGCAGCGCCAACAAAGGGCCGGGCTTTTTCTAAGAGAGGTCGCGTACACGATACATGCGCGTCTGGAGCTGACCGACAAGGCAAGGCCAACCGACACTACCGTCAAGTTTCAGGAGATGTTTTTACGCCGAGCCAAAAGGGGGCAGTGCTTTCATTCTCCCTACCTCGGCTGCCGGGAATTCGCGGCACACTTTGAGCCGGTAGTTCACGGCCAACCACTCCCCGAGCCGATCCGGGAAACGTGCGAACTTGGCTACATGCTGCACGACATCGATTACAGCAATGAGACGCCAATGCCGCATTTTTTCCCGGCGACTCTTCGAGACGGCAGGCTGCAGATACCCTCCTTCGCGAGCGGCGAGGTAAGGACATGATTCTGCGAGCGCTGGCAGATTATTACAAGCGCATGTCCGCTGAGGACGGCGTTGCCGCGGCAGGGTTCGAAAGAAAGGGAATACCGTTTCTGGTCGTCCTGAACGGCAAGGGCGAGTTCGTCGGATTGCTGGACACCCGGGAGGCCGACGGCAAAAACGCGGGCGGGCGTTCGTTCACCGTTCCGAAGGGCGTCAAGAAAACCAGAGGAATAGCTGCGAATCTGCTTTGGGACACCCCCGCGTACCTGTTCGCGCGTCCTAAACCGGAGCTTGATGCGGACCACGGCAAGTCGGCAGAGCGAGCCCAAGAACAGCAGCGGCGCTTTTTAGCTGCAATCAGGGAGAATTTTCCCGATCCCGTTCTCGACGAAGGGGTGCGCGCGGTGCTCTCCTTTCTGGAGAGGGGAGATTTCGAAGGCATTTTTTCCCATCCCGCCTGGAAAGGGATCGAGGAAAGCGGCTGCAATTTGACTTTCCAGTTGGACACGGATGCGTTTCCGGTCTGCCAACGGCCGGCGGTGGTCGCCGCAATAGCGGCAGCGACCGAATCGAAAAGCCAGCAGGAAGGGGGCCAGACCTGCCTCGTCACGGGGGAAAACGACTTCCCGGCGTGGCTGCACACCTCCATCAAAGGCGTTTGGGGAGCGCAGAGCTCCGGGGCCAACATAGTCTCGTTCAATCACGACGCCTTTCGGTGGTTCGGCAAGGAGCGGGGACTCAACGCCCCGGTGGGCAGGCGGGCCGAATTCGCCTACACCACAGCGCTGAACACGCTGCTCGCGAAAGGCTCCCCGCAACGCATGCAGGTGGGGGACGCCAGCACGGTTTTCTGGGCGGAGCGCAAGAGCCGATTGGAGGAGATATTCGCCGATCTGTTCAACGAGCCGCACAAGGAGAACCCCGACCGGCTGAACGCCGCCGTCGACGCTCTTTTTGAATGCCAAGGCTCGGGGATTTCCGCGTTGCACGACGACGCCGCCCAATTTTACCTGCTCGGTTTGTCTCCCAACGGCGGGCGCATCGCCGTGCGTTTCTGGCATGCGGAGACGGCGGCGGGAATTGTCCGCCATATCCGGCAACATTTCGACGACTGCAGCATGGCTCGCAAGCCGCATCAGCCGGCGCGCCTGTCGCTTTTCCGGCTGCTCGCCTCGACGGCGTTGTTGGGCAATTCGGAGAACATCCAGTCCAATCTCGCCGGCGCTTTCATGAAGGCAATCGTCAGCGGCGCTCCCTACCCGCATGCGCTCCTCGCCTCCGTCATCCGGCGTTGCCGCGCCGACCGCGACGTAACCTATCCCCGCGCCGCGATCATCAAAGGGGTGTTGGCCCGGCAGGCCCGAAGCGACAACTCGGCAGAGAAGTTGGCCGTCTCGCTCGACGCCTCGAACGGCTCGCCGGGATATCTCATGGGGCGGTTGTTCTGCGCGCTGGAGTTGGCGCACGGAAGCGCCGCGCTTCACGGCATCAACAACACCATACGGGACAGTTTTTATGGCCTGGCTTCCAGCACGCCGATGGCGGTCTTCCCGCATCTGGTGTCGACCCATTACCGCAAGGCGAAACTCGAAAACAGCCGAGTGGTCGACGAGCTTGAAAAGCTGATCGAAGAGATCCTTTCCAGGCTGGAGGATTTCCCGGCTCACTTGAACCTTCATGACCAGGGGCGTTTTGCCGTCGGATACTATCATCAACGCCTGTCGTTTTTGACAAAAGCGGCCAACTAAGGAGAGAAAGACATGGATGCAGCCATCGAAAACCGCTATGATTTCGTGTTGTTCTTCGACGTAAAAGACGGCAATCCCAACGGCGATCCCGATGCGGGAAATCTTCCGCGGGTGGACCCTGAAACCGGGCACGGTCTCGTCACCGACGTATGTTTAAAGCGCAAGATCCGGAACTACGTGCAGCTGGCAAAGAGGTCGTCGGCCGGCAATGAGATCTTCGTCAAGGAAAAAGCGGTCTTAAACAACCTGATAGACAACGCCCACGAGCAGAAAGAGGTCAAGTTCAAGGAAAAGGGCGATAAGACCGACGCTGCGCGGCAATTCATGTGCCGCAAGTATTACGACGTGCGGACCTTCGGCGCAGTGATGTCGACCGGCAAGAACGCGGGCCAGGTTCGCGGCCCCGTGCAACTCACCTTCGCTCGCAGCGTGGATCAAGTGGTTCCGATGGAGCACATCATCACGCGGATGGCGGTCACAACGGAAGCGGAAGCCGGCCGGCAGCAGGGGGACAACCGCGGCATGGGGCGCAAATTCACCATTCCCTACGCGTTATACCGATGCCACGGTTTCGTTTCCGCGCCGCTCGCGTCCCAGACCGGCTTCGGAGAGGAAGACCTCGAACTCTTCTGGCAGGCACTCGTGAACATGTTCGAGCACGACCGTTCGGCGGCGCGCGGCCAGATGTCGGCCCGCAAGCTGGTCATATTCAAGCATGCCTCAAGCATGGGGAATGCGCCGGCCCACAAGCTTTTCGACATGGTGCAGGCGCAGGTGGCGGACAAGCCGGCACGCACGTTCAGTCAATACCAGATTGCCGTTCCAAGCCAGGCAGACATGCCCCAAGGGGTCACGGTGATCGACAAAATTTGAGTCTCAGGAGTGGAGGCTTCCGCCTATAAACGGGCGAGGATTGAAACTTATTTAAGGCTGCCTTCCGCCGACATTGGGCGGTGCCGAAAACGGCACGAGGATTGAAACAAATATTACAACAGCCAGTAAGTGTATTCAGCACCCATTTCCGTAGTTCGTGTTGAGGTACGAACCCTATCTCGCGACGGCGGCAAATGTCGCGTTTCACGATGAACCGTTCAACACGACCTACTAGATGTGCAAGGTTGTTGGCTGATGTGGTGTTCAACTCAGGGTTGAGCTGATTATGCGGCGCTTTGCAACAAAGGGGCAGGATGGTACCAAGCCCGTCGGAACCATTTCCGTTGAGTCGCACCGCACCCGCAAAAAACGCGGGGAGGATTGAAACGCTGGTCTTAATGCAGAGTTTTGTAGCTTTGTAGCTCAGCGCCTGCCAATAAAGGCGGGCGAGGGTTGAAACTAAGTTTAGCCAAAGCGAGATCTTTGCTTATCAGCTGTCCGACCCTGGACAGTGCGCTAACGAAGTAATGCAACAACACATCCTCCTTCCGGCACTCGGCGCCACGACTGTCGTGATCAACCATGCCGTCTACCTTCCCGGAGGGAGGCAGAAACGCACCCCTCCTACGTTCAGAACGTGGGTTATCCGACCTACCTGGCCGCCTCAACACTGCCTTCCTTGCCACCTATCACACTAAATGCTCAATGAACCATTTTTTATTTGTTGGACCTCCGCTGCCAACTCTGCTATAAGATTGCTCGTCTGATCGAGTTGAACCTCTCTGTCAGAAATCCCCGCCTTTGATTGTTTTTCTTCGGAATCCGGGAGGACTGCTCATCATGCGCAAAATCGCCGCCCTACCTGCTCTCGCCGCTGTTCTTACCTCGCTTTCCCTCTCCCCGGCCAACGCGCGCGCAGCCACCAGACCGCAGCAAACCGGCCAAACCGCCTGCTGGAGCGCCACGGGCAGCACCGTCGCCTGCGCCGGTACCGGCCAGGACGGGGACTCCAGGGCCGGAGCCCCCCTTCCCACCCCGCGCTTCACCGACAACGGCAACGGCACGGTCACCGACAACTTCACCCGGCTCGTCTGGCTCAAAGACTCGAAGTGCCAGGATACCGTCGCCGGCATCTATCGAAAAAACGGCCTCGGCGCTCCCCTGAGCACCGGGCTTTTCACCTGGGACGACGCCCTCGCCTGGTCGACCGGCATGGCGAGCGGCCATTGCGGCCTGACTGACGGAAGCAGCGCCGGGCAGTGGCGCCTCCCCAACATGAACGAAATGACGAGCCTCGTGGCGCTGCGGGAAAGCGACGTCATGCTTCCCGCCGGGAATCCTTTCGCCAACACGGGGGCCAATCCCTTGTACTGGACGTCCACTTCGGCCGCGAGCTTTCCCACCGGCTCGACCGGCAAGGCATGGACGGTCGGCCTGTACAGCTTGCTGGGGAGCAACATGGGTACCAAGGGGGGGTACAGCAACGCCTGGCCGGTGCGCGACTCGGCCGCCTCCTCCCTCGTCCCAGGGACCGGGCAGACGGCGAGCTACGCCTCCGGGGACGGCGGCGATCTGGGCAAAGGGGTCGCCTGGCCCTCTCCCCGGTTCAGCGACCAGGGAAACGGGACGGTGGTGGACAACCTGACCGGCCTCACCTGGATGAAAAACGCCAACTGCACGGAGACGGCGGGCGGCATCGCCAAGGGGGCCGGCACCCTGAAGTGGAGCGACGCCCTGACCTGGAGCAATAACCTCAAGAACGGCTCGTGCGGGCTTGCCGACGGCAGCAGCGCCGGGCAGTGGCGTCTTCCCAACTTCAACGAGCTGTCAAGCCTTCTGGACTATTCGATTGCCAGCATGGTTGTCTATCCTTTCCTCCCCATCATCCCCGCCGGACACCCCTTCGCCAATGTGCAGGCCAATTCCTACTGGTCTTCCACCACGGACAGCGCCTCCCATGGCAATGCCTGGTCGCTCACCCTTGCCTCCGGCCTGACCCTGACCGTTGGCAAGTCGGACACGAGGAACGTGTGGGCGGTGCGCACCCCGGCGGTAACCATCTATCCGGGGGACTGCGACAAGGACGGCGCGGTGAGCGCTGTCGAGGTGCGGTCGGCGATCGGGATGTCGTTGGGGGTTGGGGCGGTGACGAGTTGCGTGGATAGTTCCGGGGACGGCTCGGTCCGGGCGGCGGAGGCTCAGAAGGTTATCGGCAGCTTCGGGAAGTAGGCGGGAGTCGCCAAAGTCTTGACCCGCGCCGGCCTACGTTATAATATGGGTTATAACAAAAACGAGGTACTCAAGATGCGCGTAACCGTAACACAAATCGGCAACTCTACAGGGTTGATCCTTCCGAAGGAGGTCGCTGCACGCCTCAGGGTGAAAAAAGGGGATAGCGTGTTCTTGACCGAAACGCCGGACGGCTACACCGTCACCCCCTACGATCCGGAATTCGAGGCTCAGATGGAAGCTGCACAGCGCGGCATGTCCAAATACCGCAATGCCTTGCGTGAGCTTGCCAAGTGACCGTGGTTTGGCGTTGGCTTTTGGATGGGGTTGTCGTAGCTCTGCATGACGAACAAATTGCCGAGCATGGCGGAAGCCCCGGCATTCGCGACGCCGGCATGTTGTCGTCGGCGCTTGCCCGCCCTCGCAACCAGGCGCTTTATGGCAAGCCTTCCGTGTTCGATCTGGCAGCGGCTTATGCGTACGGCATCGTGCGCAATCACCCTTTTGTCGATGGGAACAAGCGCACGGGGTTTCTTGCCGCCTACGTTTTTCTTTTTTTGAATGGCCGGGAATTGACGGCGCCAGAGGCCGAAACCGTGGCTACGGTGTTGGCTTTGGCAAGCGGAGAACTGCAGGAGAGCGATTTTTCGCAATGGCTTAAATTGATGTCCGCCCCGGCTTAGTCCGGGTAGTTACAGCGGTGAGCTGATGGGTAAAGCCCTCGGAATCTTTATCTAATTTCTCTTCATGTCAAGATAGGCTTGTGCCACTCTTTGGGTGTACTCAGCGTTGCGCGATCCTCTTAGATGCCAAAGGTCGGGGAAATCGGCATCCGTGGTCATCATATTGGGTTCCAATATGGGAATACCATTCGACGCTAGGGCGTTACACACCAATTCATCGTTTTTTCTACCTACCTCCGTCGAGCCGATTCTCGCCTGAATGGAACTGATGGGCATGCGAAACAATACCAGACGCCCTCCGGCGGAAGTCACCTGCGCATTCAAACTTTTAAGAACCGATTTATCCCAAAAGTCGGCTGATAATGGCCTCAGATTGTCAATTCTTCTGTCTGCATCGGCAAGCGCCAGGTTGCGGGCGTTTTTTATGCCGTCGTCGTCGGTACGCACTTCGGCAGCCAGCCACAACGGCCCCTTTGCCAATTTTGAGCTGTTTTTGGGTAAGAAGTTGTCTCCGGAAAATACCGTGCGCCAACGCCCCTTCAGTTTTGGAATTGCCGATAACATGGAGGAGGTGACCATCAACTTCGAAGTAACGTCGGCGTTCGACTTGAGCCAAAAGGCGCCCAGATCGTGAGTCCTCATCGTCGTCGCCAATAACTCCGGGTATTCTTGATGCAGCCAACCGTCTTGCCAGTTTCCAACGGCTATATCGCCTTGAGGCGCCTCCAAAAATACAACCGTTCCTTTGAGTTTGCCGGGAGTAGCATCCGCGATTCTCAAGATGCCGAACAGATGCTCTACAAGAGTGGTATATCCTTTTGCCAAATTAACGGTAATGCCTTGATTATCACCTGAGCCAACTGTTTGACTGAAAAGCGATGGATTAATGGAGCATCCCACTCTTGACGACCCGATAAAAATATATTTCACGGGGTTGTCCTTGGCCAAACTCTCTATCTCGCCGTACCACTCGACCGGTGACAATAATCGTGCGATTACTTCGATAAACATCAATAAAATACATATTTTTGGAATCAGCTTTTTCATGGGATATATCCTGACCTGCTCCATGTGAGTACTCAGAATCTTGCATACAAAAAGCTGCCGTTGCTTAAATTCGAAAACAGCAATATTGCCATTACGCACACCACATAAATGCACCATCTGAACCAGGAAGGCTTATCGAATAAACATTTTATTTTAGTCTGAGCAGTTAAATATGCATACAACAGCAAGGCAATTATCAGGATGCTTATTTCTGAAGTGCCATAGGACAACAAAAATCCCCAGCGCACACCTCTCAACCCGTTTAAAAACATATTCGACAGTACATAGACGGCGTCTTTAAGGTTATTTGCTCTAAAAAACACCCAGGCAAAGCTCACCAAATTGAAAGTCACAAATATCTGCCACAGCTTCAGGGACTTGCCCTGCTCTATCCCAAGTGCTTTATGCAGTTTCTTCTGGTAGGGCCTATACAAAACGGAACACGCCATAAATAGGCCATGCAGAGCACCCCAGACAACAAACCCCCAGCTTGCACCATGCCAGATCCCCGAAATGAGGAAAGTTACCAGGAGGGCTGCTGCAGTGCCCAGTTTTTTGCGGTTGCGCCACTGCATCTGTAGCGGCTTGAATATGTAGTCGAGGATCCAGCGGGAAAAAGTGATGTGCCACCGTCTCCAGAAATCAGCTACCGATGTGGCAAGATATGGGCTGTCGAAGTTGCGGGTCAGGTTGATGTTGAAGAGCAGCGCACTCCCAAGAGCCATGTCGGTGTAACCGGAGAAGTCCATATAGATTTGGAAGGCATAGGCATAGGTTGCCAACAGCAGGGACAAGCCCTTAAAGGCGTGGACATTACTATAGACATGATCGACATACAGGGAAAGGCGGTCGGCAATCACGACTTTTTTAAACAACCCCCAGGTGAACAACAACATGCCGAAGCGCATGTTGTCGTAATTGAACCGATACTCGTTCTTGAGTTGCGGGAGCAGATCGCTTGCGCGCTCAATCGGTCCTTGCAGCAGCTTGGGAAAGAAGGAAAGATACAGCGCGAAGTAACCGAAATGCCGCTCCGGTTTCTCGATCTCAAGATAGACGTCCAACAGGTAGGATATGGCCTGGAAGACATAAAACGACACTCCGACGGCAACGAATGTTTTGACCGGTCGTATCGGGATATCCAAGGATAGCAGGGTGGAGAGTGCCTTCAGGTTCTCTGAAATAAATGGAAGGTATTTCATTGCGACCAGTATCAGTACATTGACCGCAACTCCAATCAATAGCCACCTACGCTTTGCCTCCGGGGTCTTCGCCCGATCCAGCCATATTCCGGAGCCGTAGGTGGTTATTGCCACCAGCGCAAGCACGACCGGCAGGTACGGCACGTCCAGGGCAGCATAAAACAGCATGCTTGCCGCAAAGAGAACCCAGCAACGCGCCCGGTCACCCGCAACGGAGAAGAGCAGATAAACGACCGGCAGGAACAGAAAGTATGTAAGGGAGTTGAAAGGCATGGTCGTAGAGGTGCGAAAGCCGCCGTCCTTTGTCCTTTTATGGTCAAATTAACAGCTACCAACCATAACACAGTCTTTCACGCGGGCAAGTCCTAGCGCGCAAAGTTGTTGCGCTACAAAAAAACCGCAGACTCCGGGCGGGGTCTGCGGTTTTGGGCGCCGCGACAGGTAGGTAAAAATTGCTCTCTCAGTTATAAACCGACAGTTCTTCCTCGTTGTTGAAATACCGCATGGCGGCGTCCGCCAAGGCTTCCATCTCGTTCTCGCCCGGATTCACATGCACCGGGGCGATGAAGGAGGTCTTTCTCAGCAGGCTGTCGAGCAGGACCTTGGAATAAACGAGGCTACCCGTGAGAGCGATCGCGTCCACCTCCCCCTCCAGCACGGTCGCGCACGCCCCGATTTCCTTGGCGATCTGATAGGCCATCGCCTCGTACACCTCCGCTGCCTTTTGGTCTCCGTCGGCGATGCGCTTTTCTATTTCGACGGCGTTGGTCGTCCCCAAATGCGCGGTTAAGCCGCCTCCCCCGGTCAGCATTTTCAGGATCTGCTCCTTGCTGTACTCGCCGCTGAAACACATCTTGACCAGGTCGCTGGTCGGCACGGCCCCGGCCCGTTCCGGGGAAAAGGGTCCGTCGCCGTCCAAGGCGTTGTTCACATCGATAACTTTCCCCTTTTTATGAGCGCCGACCGATATGCCGCCCCCCAAATGCACCACGATAAGGTTGACTTCGTCGTAGCGCTTGCCGAGCTCGGCGGAGACCTTTTTGGCAGTGGCCTTCTGGTTCAATGCGTGGAAGCTGCTGCGCCGCGCGACCTGCGTCATGCCGCAATAACGCGCCGAGGGGCACAGTTCGTCGGTCATGGACGGGTCGGCCGTCAGCACCGGGATGCCGTACTGACTTGCCAGGTTGTACGCTATCAGCCCTCCCACGTTGAGCGGATGGATGCCGTAGGCGCCGCTCCTCATGTCTTCGACCATCTTCTCGCAAATTCGATAGATGCCGCTGGAGACGGGCTTGATGTTGCCGGCGCGGCAGGCAATGGCGTCGATCTGCTCCATGTCGATCCGGTTGTCGTTGAGGAAATTTAGAATCGCGTCCTTGCGGTAATCGTACTGATCCCAAATGGTGGCGAAATT
>CAIYDQ010000072.1 GCA_903925075.1 uncultured Geobacter sp. | reverse complement strand
AGTTAAGCCTCTCAGGGCCGATGGTACTGCATGGGTAACTGTGTGGGAGAGTAGGTCGCCGCAGGGAATTTAAATGAAAAGCCCCCACCCGGGAAACCGGGTGGGGGCTTTTTGCTTTTTGAAAACAGAAAGAGCCGGCATCTGTTCCGCCAGCTCTTCGCGCAGTTCACCTCTTGGTGTATTTTAGTCGGTGCTTCAGGTGAAAAACCTTGTAACTTCTACGCGCGACATTGCGTGGGGGCTGAAGCACGTTCCTCTTTTTCTCACCTTCCTTTATCCTCAAGATACTACTTCACGGAAAAAAATGCAAATCAGCCATGGCGGCAAACCCGCTGCTGGTGAGGCTTTGCAGTCTTACAGGATTTTCCGTAAAAAAACTGCCTGCCGAATATATCCTGACACATCGCCTGCGCATGGAGCACGGGACGGTATTGACGACGATCTTTTGAAGCGATTGTCGGTCATGAGGTCGCTTGCAACGAGCAGTTGCCGATTTTGCTCTGTTGACTTCGACGACAACTGTCTTAGAATTCTGCAATGTCTTTTCCCGGAGAGGTGATCAAAGGAACTTCAGGACTTACAAGAGGAGAAGAGAACATGAGTTCACCAGTTGTATTCGCACTAGCGCTTAGCAACTCGTTTCCTTCAGGTACCGGCAGCTACGATTATAACGGCTCTTTCCAAGTGGTAGTTCAAAACCTCGCCTTTCAAAAGCAGGTGTCTATCTGGGCGCAAGTTGGAAGTAGCTGGCATGACATCGCTGCTGACTTCAAACAGTCGCTGCCGGGAAATCTTGAACTCTGGAGTGCGCCGGCTACTGACAGTGAAGGCGATTTCGTTGCCAAGTACACGGTGAACGCTACCACGTTCTGGGACAATAACGGCGGCAGCAACTACAAGTTCCCACAGGCCTTCGATGAATTCGCAGCTCTTGCCGGGGCTGATTTCAAGGTGGTGCTCGGCTATGCGGGACTGGCCGGCGGGGCCTTGAGCGTGCAGATCGGCGTGCAGAATCTCGACTTCGCCAAGCAGGTGGGGGTGGTTTTCAGCACTGACAACTGGGCAACGGTGCAAACCGCTTCTGCCGGCTACTCCTCCACCATGAAAAGCGGTCTTGAGGTCTGGCACGCCACGGCCGCCGTTGGCTCTGCGACCGAGGTGCTGTTCGCCCTGGTTTATCGGGTGCTGGGCAGCGAGTTCTGGGATAACAACTTTTGGCGCAATTACCGGCTCACCCCCGGAAATTCCACAACCTGGGGCAGCCCTCCGTAGCGCTCCCTGGCGGACCAGGGAACGTGCAACCTCACCACTACAGTCAGAGGAGGTTTCAAAATGCGAACGATGAGCATACAAAAGATCAAACGCTATGGCTGGATCCCTGATTTGCCCGATCATCGAGATCACCTGTTTGCCGCTCCCCCTGCTGTGTTGAAGGAACTGCCGTCGCAGATCGATCTGAGCAGCCAGTGTCCAGCTGTTTACGACCAGGGGCAACTGGGCAGCTGCACCGGCAACGCCATTGCCGCGGCCCTGGAGTTCGACCGCTTGAAGCAGCAATTGCCCGATTTCGTGCCTTCACGCCTGTTCATCTATTACAACGAGCGCGTCATAGAAGGAACCGTTGCCTCGGACAGCGGCGCTCAGATCAGGGACGGCATCAAAAGTGTGGTTTCACAGGGCGCCTGTGCGGAAAAGGATTGGCCTTATGACATTAGCCAGTTCGCCATCTCGCCTACGCCTCAATGCTATGAAGATGCGCTTAGAGACAAGGTGGTCCAATATAGCCGGGTAAGCCAGGACCTCAACCAGATGAAAGGTTGCTTGGCTGCCGGCTACCCGTTCGTTTTTGGATTTACGGTTTACGATAGCTTCGAAAGTCAGCAAGTGGCCCAAACCGGTAACGCGCCGATGCCCGGTTCAGGGGAGCAGGTGCTTGGCGGCCACGCCGTGTTGGCGGTTGGCTACGACGATGCGCAACAGCGCTTTCTGATCCGCAACTCCTGGGGCGCGGGATGGGGACAGCAGGGGTATTTCACCTTGCCCTACGCTTACCTGATGGATGATAACCTCGCCGACGACCTTTGGACCATCAGGCTTGTGGCGTCATAATCGGCATTCGCCTCGATTACCATAAGTAATCCGGCAACGATTAACAAAGAGCCCCTGGAAGGACTGGAAGTGTCCGGCTCTCCGGGGGCTTTCTGACAGGTGTCGTCGGCAGAACGGGCGGGTTTGAACCATGCACCTGCTAATTTTGCGGCAAACAACGCTTTCCTTAATTTTCAAATCTGTTATCTTTGCCCACGTCGTAGTGGTGGTGCCGGCCTAACCGCCAATCATTTTAACCTGTGGAGCGTCCGATGTCAGAAGCAATCGAGGGATTGAAACCGGAATTTTTTTGGCGCTGTTTTGCGGAAATCGCCCGCATACCCAGGCCTTCGGGCCATGAAGAGGCCATCGGGGAATTCATCCTGGAGCGGGCCAAGGAACTCGGCCTGCGGGCCGCGCAGGACGCCTGCGGCAACATCGTGGTGAAGAAGCCGGCCTCCCCCGGTCGTGAGAGTGTGCGCGGCGTTTGCCTCCAGTCCCACCTCGACATGGTCTGCGAGAAGAACTCGGACAAGCGCCACGATTTCCTTAAGGACCCGATCGAACTGGTCCGCAACGGCGGCTTTTTGACGGCCAACGGCACGACGCTTGGCGCCGACAACGGCGCGGGCGTCGCCACCAGCCTCGCCATCATGGAGGACCGCTCGTTGCAGCACGGGCCGCTGGAATTTCTTTTCACCCTGGAGGAAGAGACCGGCCTCAAGGGGGCGAAGCACCTCGACCCGGCGCTGGTGGAAAGCAGGATCCTTTTGAATCTGGATTCGGAAGACGAGGGCGTGCTCTTCGTCGGTTGCGCCGGAGGCAAGGATACCCTCGGACGGTGGCAAATGACGGCGGAGAGCGCGCCGGCTGACGCCGCCGCGCTCTGTCTGACCGTGAAAGGGTTGAAGGGGGGGCATTCCGGTCTGGAGATCGACAAGGGGCTGGGAAACGCCATAAAGCTGCTCAACCGGGCGCTGCTGAGGCTGGCGGAGATGGGGGCGCGGCTGTCGTCGATCGACGGCGGGAACATGCGCAACGCCATTCCGCGCGAGTGCCGGGCGCTGTTGTACCTGCCGATCCGGCAGTTGGCCGAGGCGGAGGCGCTGGTGGCGAAGCTGCAGGCGAGCTTCCAAGCTGAACTTTCCCGCATCGAGCCCGATCTGCTGCTGTCCCTGACCAGGCAGGACGCAGCGCCAGGCGCGCAGGTACTGGAAGCGTCGCTGCAGGGCAGGCTTTGCCGGACCATCGCCGCGATGCCCACCGGCGTGCAGCAGATGAGCGCCGACATCCCGGGGCTGGTGGAGACTTCGACCAATCTCGCCGTGGTCGGCACCGGTCAGCAGGAAATCGTGCTGATCACCAGCCAGCGCAGCTCCGTTGGCTCTCGTCTGGCGGAGGTGGTCGAGACCGTCGAGGCGATTTTCGAACTGGGAGGCGCGGCCATCGAGGCGGGCGTGGGCTATCCCGGCTGGAAACCCAACCTCGATTCCGCCATTTTGCAGGTCGCCAAACAGTGCTACCGCTCCCTCTACGGCCAAGAGGCCGAGGTCAAGGCCATCCATGCCGGACTCGAATGCGGCATCATCGGCGAGCGCATCCCTGGCATGGACATGATCTCCTTTGGCCCGACCTTGCAAAGCGTGCACTCGCCCGACGAGCGGATAGAGATCGACAGCGTCGGCAAATATTGGGATTTCGTGCTGGAGATATTGAAGTCCGTTTGAGGCGGCTATCACAAGCTGCAGTAAAAGCGAAGTTCTTTGGGAAGTATCGCGTTGGTGCCGGCGATCATGACCCGTTGGGTCATCTCGCGGCACCTCTGCCCGATCCGGCACTCCAAGGAGATGTCGTGCAACCCCGCGCCGCACTGGAAGACCCGCAGCGTCTCCCCGCTCTTGTTCTCACCCAAGTAACTGCCGTCCATTGATACCTTCCCCCTGCGCAGGCAGGAAACCGTGAAAAATTCCAAGATATCCTCCTCTAGTTTCGGTTCCTCCTGGTGACGTGCTTGCCGTAGGGGCGAACCTTGTGTTCGCCCTGCATCCAGCGGGCGAGAGCTGGTAGGATGCGGTGAACATCGTGAACCGCATCATTGCCAATCCGATGCGGTTCGTGCCTCACCGCATCCTACGCGCAGATATTTAATGTGTGGCTGAATTGGATCTGTCTAATTATTCACAGGGATAGGCATGGTGCAAGCGAGCAATCGTGGAGCTGCGGCACTATGTGGTCGGTTTTGTAGGATGCGGTGACCATCGTGAACCGCATCATTTTCCGATGCGGTTCGTGCCCCGTTCCACGCATGAGCAGGGTAGGGGGACAGGAGCAGGGAAGGGGGACAGGCACCGCGTTCCGGGTTGTGGTTAGCGGTAGACGACGAAACTGCAGATCCGGTTAAAGCACTTCGACCTGCAACCCTTTGCCGGGGGAGGATCGATAGATGAAGGTCAACTCGGTTGCTTGCTCGGCGCAGGGCTTCTTTCGGTAATCCCTGGCGAACCGGCGCCGGTAGTATCTCAGCCGCTCTCCGGGTGCGGCGGTTGGCAGGTCGGCCGGCGCGCTCCTTTCCACCTTTTCGGCAGTCGGCGCGAAGAAGTCGGGCGCGTTCCCTCCGGGGTAGCCGGTCAGGCAGAGATCGAAGCTGAGCGCGTCGCGCAGGCGCTCCAGCGCCTCGCCCTCAAGCCTGGAGCCGGCAAAGCACCAGAGAGTCTGGAAAAGAACCGGCAGCGAAAGATTGGCGGCCACCTCCCGCAACTCGAAATACTCGGCGGCGTCGGCGAAGACCTCCGACAGGGGGGCGCTCGCCGCCAACTCGTCCAGGCTGGCCGCAAACCTGCCGCTGTTGTAAACGAGATCCAACAGCCGGCTGATCCCCTCGATGCGACGGATCTCCAGGTAGCCGAGCCAGGGGGTGTGCAGCACCTTGTACGGCGCCGCCTCGGCGTAGGCGTAGTGCTCCTTGCGGGCGATGCCGCGCATGGGCGTCCCCTTCATCACCTTGAGCGGCTCCACCTGGATGTGGTCCGGGGCCAGCGCGAAGAGATCCTGCAAGGACGCGAGAAAGCCGTCCAGCGATTCGCCGGGAAGCCCCGCCACCAGATCCAGGTGCACCGTCACGCGGGTAGTTTCCTTCAGACGCCGCACGTTTGCAAACAGCTTGTCGAGGCTCGATTTGCGCGCCACCGATTCCAGCGTCTCCTGCCCGCCGGACTGCACGCCGATCTCGAAACAGAACATGCCGGCGGGGACTTCGGCCAAAAGCGCAAGGTTCTCTTCGGTGAGAAGCTCTGCGGCTATCTCGAAGTGGAATTTGCTGGCGCGGTTCTCGTCCAGAATGAAGCGCCAGATCCGGTTCGCCCTGGCGGCGTCGAAATTGAAGGTCCGGTCGGCGAGCTTCACCGTCTGCGCGCCCGCAGCCATCAGCAGTTGCAAGTCGCGGCGGATCCTCTCCATGGAGAAGGAGCGAACGCCGCTGTCGATGGAGGACATGCAAAAGGCGCAGGAGAACGGGCAGCCGCGGGAAGTCTCGTAGTAGACGAGCGGCTTGGTCAGGTCGACCAGACCCGCCGCGAACGGGGAGGCAATGGAATCCAGCCCCGCGATGGCTCCGCGCTCCGGGTTGGCGACCACCTCCTCCCCCTCGCGGTAGGTGATGCCGGCAATCTCCGCAAGCGGCGCGCCTGCCTGTAGCGCCTGCAGCAACTCCCGGCAGCTCTCTTCCCCTTCGCCCCGGACGATGCAATCGACCGCGCCGTTGCGCATCATCATCTCGAAGGCGCCGAAGGAGACTTCGGGGCCGCCCAGCACGATCCGGGTGCCGGGGGCGAGCTGTTTGAGATCGGAGGCGAGCTTCAAGGTGAGTTCGGTATTCCAGATATAGCAGGAGAAGAGGACGATGTCGGCTTGGGCGGCGTAGAGCCGGGAAAGCAGTTGGTCCTGCTGTTCGTTCACCGTCATTTCCAGTATCCGGAAATCCAAGCCCGGCAGATCGGCGCAGGCGCCGGCGAGGTAGGGGAGGGCAAGGGAGGAGTGAACGTATTTGGCATGCAGCGTGGTGAGCAGGGTTTTCATGGCCCGGATTGTAGCCGATAACCAGCGGTGTTGCCAGTAAAATGGCAGAAGCTTAAGTTAACGCCAGCGCCCTTGATGGGAGTGCTGGAGGAGAGGTGGAAGGCTCGCAATACTGTTTTCCCGCCTTCTCCTTGCTCCTCCAACCGTTTTTTGCTACTGTAGGTCACTGCACCTCAATCTGGATTAAAGCTGCGAGCGGCCACGCCGGCGCCCATTGGACGAATATGAAAGCAAAAAGACTCCCCAAACTCCTCTACGCCGACAGCCAGGGGAATATTTTCGATCACCCGCACCTGAACATGGCCGGCATGAGCGGCAACGAGCCGCTTTTGCCGGAATCGGTGGAACTGATCCCGCTTCCCGAGGATAGCCGGCTCTTCACTATTCCGGATACTCCCCCGATCGCCTGGGACTCCCGCGAGCGGTGCTTCACCACGGTCGCCCGCGTCAAGGAGGGGCGGCGCAGCATCGCGGTGCAGGCGGTCTCCGCTTTCATGGCTCCGGGCTACATGCGGACGCTGCTTCCCGCCTGCGACTACAGCAAAAAGAAGGTGCATCTGCCGCTTTGGTCCTACACGGCGGTGGGCTGGGACGAGCAAAGCGAGCGTTTCGTGGTGGCGGCGACCCGGGTGGACGACAACGAAAACTGGCTTCCCAAGAACTACGACGACCGCAAGCTCGATCCGCTGGTCAGGCGCATGCTGGCCGAGTTCCCGGAAAACAGGCTGATCGAGCAGTTGTCGCGCTGCGCCGTGGACTATCACTGCTTCGCGGCCAAGAACCTGTTCTTTCGCCGCTGGGAGGCGCCGATCCCGACCTCGCCGGTCTGCAACTCCCGCTGCCTCGGCTGCATCAGCCTGCAACCATCGGACTGCTGCCCGTCGAACCACGAACGGATACCATTCGTGCCCACGCCGGAGGAGATCGTGCAACTCATGCTGCCGCACCTGAAGGAGGCCCCCGACCCCATCGTCTCCTACGGGCAGGGGTGCGAAGGCGATCCCATCATGCAGGCGGATACGGTGGCCGAGGCGACCAGGAGGCTCAAGGCGGGAAGCTCCCGCGGCACGGTGAATTTCAACTCCAACGGTTCCCTGCCCGAGCGGATTCGGATGCTGTGCGACGCGGGCATGGATTCGATGCGCTTTTCCATGAACTCGGTGCAGGAGGAGTTCTACAACCGCTACTATCGGCCCAACGGCTATCGTTTCGCCGATGTGGTCGAATCGGTCAAGGCCGCCAAGCAGAAGGGGCTCTTCACCATGATCAATTACCTGGTCTCTCCGGGGGTGACCGACAGTCCTTCTGAAGTGGAGGCGCTGCTGAATTTCATCGATACCACCGGTGTGGACATGCTGCAGATGAGGAACCTTTCCATCGATCCGGCTTTTTACAACGAGAGAATGGGAGTGCAGGAGAGGGGGATCGGCATGTATCGGCTGCTGGAAAAGGTGAAGCAGGCTTTCCCGAAAATCCAGTACGGTTACTTCAACAGGACCCGCGAGCGCTTCTACCCGGAAGGTTTCGAGAAAGGGTGGCCGATAAAATAGGTCTACTCATGCTCGTGCCGAATGCCGAACTCTTCGAATTCGCCGAGGTATTCGCCCGGCTGCTCGACCAACTCTTCGACCCGGGCGGCGTCGGGGCCCCTGCGGCACCACTCCACCACGGCCCGGACCTCCTCCTCCTCCCCCTCGAAACACGCCGTCACCGAACCGTCCAGAAGGTTCATCACCCACCCGGTAAGCTGATGCCGCTTGGCGGTCTTGGCAGTGTAGTAACGAAAGCCGACTCCCTGCACGTGCCCGCGCACGATCACTGTCGTCCTTGTTTTCACTTCTCCCCCAATTCCTTGGACCTCGCCACGGCGACTTCGACCGCGTTCATGGTGGCGGCGCGAAAACCGTCCCGCTCCAGCGAGTGCATGCCGGCGATGGTGGTCCCGCCCGGAGAGGCGACGTTCCCCTTGAGCACCGCCGGATGCTCCCGAGTCTCAAGCAGCAGCTTGGCGGTGCCGTAGACGGTCTGCGCGGCCAGGGCGGTCGCCACCTCGCGGCTCAAGCCGTGCTTCACCCCGGCGTCGCTGAGCGCTTCGATGAAGGTGAGCACATAGGCGGGGCCGCTGCCGGAAAGGCCGGTCACCGCATCCAGCAGTTTTTCTTCCACGATGCAACTCGTGCCTACCAGGTCGAAGATCCTGCGCGTCAAAGCCAAGTCCTCGTCCCGGGCCCGGGCGCCGCCGGCTATGGCCGTGGCCCCCGCCAGCACCAGCGCCGGGGTGTTGGGCATCACCCGCACCACTTTGCTTTCCGAGCCGAGCAGGGACTCCAGGGCGGAGGTCTTGACGCCGGCCATGATCGAGATGAACAGCTTGCCTGCGGCGGCAGGCGCGTCGACTCCCTTGAGCGCCGCCGCGTACACCTGCGGCTTCACTGCGAGGATGATGGTGTCGCTGGTCTGGCAAAGAGCGGCATTGTCGTTGAGGACTCGGATGCCGTATCTCTCGGCGAGGACGTGCCTGCGTTGCTCGGACGGCTCCGAGACGGCAAGGTCCGCGGCCGGAACCCCGCCGGCCAAAAGTCCCTTGACGATGGCCTCCGCCATATTCCCGCCGCCGATGAACCCTGTTTTCTGGTCCTTGTGCATGCCGCTTTGCCTCCTTGGGTTAAAACCAAAACCGTTGGCCACGGAGAAAATCTGAGGAAATCTGAGCAAGCTAGCCTTTGGTTTTAGACTTACCCCTTGTTTAAAGCCTTTGACGCGCCGTTCTCAGATGTGCTCAGATTTTCTCCGTGGCAAAACGGTTGGTTCTGATCTTGGTTTGCCAGTGTGAAGATAGGTAATAAATCCGGCTGCAAATGTCAACACAATTGCTAAGAGCTAATGACTGCTCCCGATTGACTGGACCTTTGCCTGTGGCATGCTGTCTTAGCTTTGGCCAAATCGTCTCTCGGAGGTGCGCCATGTTCAGCGGCATTACCGGCAACGTCTTCATCTTGGGATTGGTGAGCTTCTTTACCGACGTTTCCAGCGAAATGATCTACCCGCTGCTGCCGCTCTTTCTCACCGGCGTGCTGGGCGCTGGACCGGCATATCTCGGGGTGATCGAGGGGGTGGCCGAGTCCACCGCCTCTCTTTTGAAACTCCTCTCCTGCATCGCCTCGGATCGGGTGCGCCGCCGCAAACGGCTGGTGCTGCTGGGATACTCCGTCTCTTCGCTGATGCGCCCGCTGATCGCCGCAGCCGGCTCGCCGTTGACGGTGCTGCTGATCCGCACCGGAGACCGGGTCGGCAAAGGGATCCGGACCTCGCCGCGCGATGCCTTGATCGCCGACTCGGTTGACCCGTCGGTGCGAGGCAAGGCCTACGGTTTCCACCGCTCGATGGACCACGCCGGCGCCCTGGTCGGACCGCTGCTCGCCACGGCGCTCCTTGCCTATGTCGTCGCCGATGTCAGGAGCGTCTTCTGGCTGGCCGCCATACCGGGGGCGCTCGCCGTGCTGCTGATCGTCTGGAAGGTGAGCGAGACGGAAAGAGTCGCGCCGCAAAAAACGAAGCTGCGGCTCTCCCTGCTTCCCGCCGGTCCGCTGAGAAGATACCTGCTGGTGCTGTTCCTGTTCACGCTCGGCAACTCCTCCGATACCTTTTTGCTCCTGAAAGCCGGTCAACTCGGCATGCCGGCCTTCAGAATCCCGCTCCTTTGGGCTTTCTTCCATCTGGTGAAGATGCTCTCCAGCATGCCTTTCGGCTCGCTCTCCGACCGGATCGGCAGAAAGTCCGTGATCGTTGCCGGCTGGTGCGTCTACTCCCTTTGCTACTTAGGCTACGCCTTCGCCGCCGCCGAGTGGCAGATTTGGCTGCTATTCGCCTGCTACGGCCTTTTCTATGGGCTCACCGAAGGGGTGGAAAAGGCGCTGGTGTCCGACCTGTCCGATGCCGCTCTGCGCGGCGCCGCCTTTGGCTGGTATAACTTCGCGGTGGGCTCCGGCGCTCTGCCGGCCAGCCTGTTGTTTGGCCTGATCTGGCAGCGCTTTGGCGGCGTTGCCCCCTTCCTCTTCGGCGCCGCCCTTGCCGGCGCCGCCGCCGTATCGCTCCTGTTGCTGGTCCCTCAAGTCGCAACTCCCGACGCAGCCCACAACGGCTGATCCCTGCATTCCTGAAAATAAGGTCGCGCGTACAGCCCCGGGCGCAGGAATGCCTCCGTCAGATAACTACCTGACTATTCGGCACTATTTCGTAGGTTGCGTTGAGGTGTGAAACGCGGACGCCGCAACGGCGCCACGGTTGCAATGTCGCGTTTCACGGAGAAGCCGTTCAACGCGACCTACAGATACGGTGGGCTTTTACTCCACGTCCATCCTTAACTTAACGGCGGTGGGGTCGGGAGGTAGGGCTTTTGATTCGCAGGCCTGCACTATGGCATGCGAAATGCTATGGATCAGTAGGACACGCCAAAAAGCCGAATGGCGTCCAGGGGGGAACTGCCGGAACAGGCGCGCGCCGCGGCACTCCACTCCCGGCGGCGTCGGCGCGACACCCCCGGGCTCGGCGTTATCGCGCAGTTCAATGGCGATCTCGCCGCCTTTTCACCAAAAGTTCGACCCCCAAAGCACAGGAGATGTTCTATGAGATAGCCCCACAAATTAAGAACGCGCTTCATGGCACCACTGAAAACAGGCAACACCCAGCAAAAAGGAAAAACGGAATTGATCAAATCTATGTGGCAAAGAAAGGCAGGTATCGCGCTCTCCATTTTGTTCTTTATCGCCGGATGCGGCGGCGGTGGCGGCGGTAGCGCAACAGCACCGGCTCAAACGGTATCAGGCGTCGCCGCCGCGGGCGCCGTCATTACCGGCACCGTCTCCATCGAGGACTCGGCCGCCGCTCTCCATACGCTCTCGAAAACCACCACCGACGGCAGTTTCTCCTTCGACCTGCCGACCACCTGGACCAAGCCCTTCATGCTCAGGGTCGTCGGCAACACGGCCGGCGGCACTCCCTATACCCTCTACTCGCTGGCCGCCGATGCGGGAACGGCCAACATCAACCCGATGAGCAACCTGGTGCTGGCCAACGCCGCCGTAGCCGCGGGAGCGGGCGCGAACCTCGACAACATTTATGCCGCTCCCGGCGCCTCTTTGCAGGCGATATCCAACAACGTTGCCCAATCCCTCCTGGGAGTGCAGGCCGTTTTGAAACCCCAGCTTACGGCCGCGGGCGTTGCCGCCGTGAACCCGATCACCGCCGCCTACAGCGCGAACCATACCGGTTTGGACGCCGTGTTCGACGCGGCGAAGATCTCGGTGGATGCGACTAGCGGCGCGGCCACGGTCACCCCGACCACCGGCACCGCGCTCTCCTATCCTTTGGGAAGCGGCTTCGCCACCTTTACCGTCTCGGGCAAGGCGCTCTTGGCCGGCGCCGGGCTTGCCGGGGTTACGGTGACCGTCGCCGACACCGCAACCGGCACGGTTTACGGCAGCCCTCAGACCGCGACCGACGGCAGCTACGCGCTGAGCGGCGTCCCGCAGGGGAGCTTTACGGTGACCCCCTCCTTGGCGGGCTACCTGTTCGACCAGGCCAACTCGACCCTAAGCGTGACCGGCGCCAGCAGCGTGCCGGACTTTCTGGCTTCGGTGGCTCCCCAACCCCAGGCCGTCTCCGGACGGGTGACGAGCGGCAATCAAGCGGGCCTTGCCGGGGTAACGGTGACCGCCAAACGCGTCGGCTCCGTGTTCTCGGTAACCGGCGTCACCGACGGCGTCGGCAACTACTCCATCAGCGGCCTGAACAACGGTGACTACGTGATCACGGTCGCCCGCGACAACATCTATACGGCGGCGGCAGTGGCGTTCACCCCGGCGAGCAGGACGGTGACCATCAACAGCGACCACGCCTTCGCCGACTTCGCCGCGGACGCCGCCACCTTCAAGCTCTCCGGCAACGTGACCAACATCGGCGCCGTCGCACCGCTTGCCAACGTCAAAATAACCCTCACCGCCAAGCTGACCTCGCAGTCGCTGGCGACCTACACCGGGCCGGTGACCAGCGCCGAGCTGAGCTTCAGCGCGTTTTCCGACGCCGCCGGCAACTACGCCATCAGCGGCATCCCCAACGGTTTCTACACGCTGACGCCGACCTTGGCCGGTTCCATCTTCAGCGAGTCGCCGGTGTTGTTGGTGAACGGCGCGGACAAGGGGGTCGACTTCACCGCTTTGGCGCCCAATTCGGGTGGGGGCGGCGTAATCATCCAATTCTAACCAGCGCAAATCTCGCTGTAAGGGGTAGTCACCGTCGACTGCAATCGGGCAGAAACGAACTTCGGTTCGTAAACCACTCAAAAGGAGAGAAGAGAGATGAAGAGATTTTGCCTCAGTAGCCTTCCATTTCTGTTGTTGTCCATGCTGCTCATGGCGATGACGGGCTGCGGCGCCAACAACACGGCCCTCGCACCCGACAACGGCGCGTCCGGTTCGCTCACGGCAAAAATGTCGTGGGGGACCCAGGCCGGCAAGAGCGCGGCCAAGGCCGTCGCCGCCGTGCCCGTAGGCGTCGCCAGCGTCCAGTTCACCGTGGTCGGCACGGGTGCCACCGGCGCGATTCCCGTGGTCAGGAACACCATCGCCGTCACCGGCTCCACCACCGGCGGCACCGTGAACGGCGTGTATCCCGGCAAGGTGACTATGACGGTTAAGGCGCTCGACGCCACCGGCAAGGTCCTTTACGAAGGGGCTGCTCTCAACGCCGTGGTCAAGGCCGGAGCCACCACCGACGTCGGCACCATCGCCTTGTCGATGCCGCTGGTTAAAGACCAGGACGCCTCCTGCGTCAGCTGCCATGAGACGACGCTGGACGCTTCCGGCCAGAGCCTGGTTGCCGACTTCAAACAGTCCGGCCACTACTCCAACACGTCCTGGACCATGGCCGCCAAGTACGGCGTGACCGGCACCGGCTGCGCCGGCTGCCACGGCCCGTCGCACAACGACCCGACCCCTTCCGCCAACGGCAGGTGCCTTGAGTGCCACGGCTCGGTCCTGAACCCGGTGCACTCCAACAGCCTCACCGGCGCCGTAGCGCGCCCCGCCATGTACGTGGCCACCAACTACCGCAACAACTGCTCCGCCTGCCACGAGCCGCACAACCCGCTGGACGGCGTCGGCTCCGCCGAGCGTCAGGCTTGGGCTCAGTCCGCTCACGGCGACGTGAACGGCGCCGCCTGGTCCACCGAGGACATGCAGCAACCGGGTCAGGCAGCCTGCCAGCGCTGCCACACCGCGACCGGCTTCAAGAATTTCGCCGTCAGCAAGTTCACCGTGTACCAGGGCGACTCGGTCGCCACCGCCAGCGACTCCGCGCGCGAAGTGCTGGCCTGCGACGCCTGCCACAGCAACAACGGCTTCGACGTCCGCCAGCCCGGCCCCTTCACCGCCCAGTACACCATCGGCGGCAAAACCGTCGCCTTCCCTGACGCCGGCGAGTCCAACCTGTGCATCGCCTGCCACTCCGCTCGCGAGAACGGCGTGGACGCGGTCACCGACTTCACCAAGGCCTCGTTCAAGAACTCGCATTACCTGCCGGCTGCCGGCCTGATGTACATGTCCACCGGCTTCACCCAGTTCACCTCGGCCTCCGCCGCGTTCGGCACCTCCACCTACGGCAAGTCGCTGACCGCCGATAACGTCTCGGTGCCCGCCTACGGCATCGCCGGCGGCGTGACCAGCACCCACCGCAAGCTCGGCACCCCGATGATCAACGGCGACAGCCACAACCCGGCCGTCTTCATCAAGGGCCAACTGGACGCCAACGGCCCCTGCGTGACCTGCCACATGAACGCCTTCAACGCTCCGGCCGGCGACCGCGCCGCCCACGGCCACACCCTGGCGATCGACGCCAACGCCTACAACCAGGTCTGCACCAACTGCCACGGTTCGGAAAACACCGTGCCGCTGACTTCGGCCAACTTCAAGACCGTGTTCGTCGAGCCGCAGGGCGAGGCCTACCAGGCCGCCCTGACGCTGGCCGTCTCGCTCTTGAAAAAGAACTACAACATCGAGTACGACGCCGCCGCTTACCCCTACTTCTTCAAAGGCGGCCTGGCTCACACGAGCGCCAACGCAGTCAGTAACTGGACCAACGGCACCGGCAGTCAGGTCATCGGCAAGAAGCTGATGGGCGCCTGCTTCAACATTCAGGTGCTCACCAAGGACCCGGCGGCCTATGCCCACGCCCGCAGCTACTCCCGCAGGCTCCTGTACGACGCCATCGACTTCCTCGACGACGGCGTCATCAACCTCTCCGTCGGCGCCACGGCAGTCGCCTCCGGCCTCTTGGACGCCAACGGCCAGCCGCTGTTCGCCAAAGGCGCCAGGGCTTACAATGCCGACACCGTCAAGACCGGCACCAGCTACCCGATCACCACCATCGCTCCCGGCACCTCCGAGGCGATGCTGTACCTGATCGGCTGGACCCGCTCCGGTTCCACCTCCACCGCCGACAACGCACTGCAGACCAACGCCGGCGTTTGGACCACCATCGAGCGTCCGTAGCATCGGCAAGCTTGCACTTGTTGTAATTGGCAGCGATTCGCCCCGCCTCGAAAGAGGCGGGGTTTTTTTATGACCCGTAGGGGAGTCCACTGTGCTAATATCGCCGGCGCAAACCGCTATGGCATGTGAAATGCTATAGATAGGTACCGGCCTGAGAATAGGCGCTGCAGCGAACTTGCTCAATCGTGCTAGGTGCGCGCCGAGGCTGCCTTGGCGCTACCACCGCGGCAGCGGGGAGCATAAAGCAACTCCGTGGTTTCACCGGAGGCCTGACCGAAAAGCCGCTATTTCACCAAGCCTTGCAATGCTTACCTACAGCGACAGGAGAGCTTATATGAAGAAAATGTTATGCCGGCTGGTACCAGCCATTTTGATCGCGGGCCTGCCTGCCCTCGCCTTCGCGGAGGGATCTGTGGATTCGACCACCATAATGCGCTTCCAGCAGGAAGCTCAGTCCCCGGTTCCCGACTCCGGCACCAGGGGGCTGGCGCCGCTCACCGAGTTCCTGGGCGTCGACTACAGCTCCGGAAACTTCTCGGTGCACGCCTACGGCTGGGGGACGGCGCAGTTGGGCGATCCCAAGCCGACCACCGACGGCAACGAGACCTTGCAGGGGAGCCTCAATTACGGTTATCTGCAGTACCGCTTCGATCAAGCCAACGCGCGGGCGCGGGCCGGGCGCATATTCATCAACGAGGGGGTCGTCAACGAGCAGGTGGACGGGGCGAGCTTCCGCACCGATCTTCCTTACGGCTTCGGCTTCTCCGCCTTCGGCGGCGCGACGGTCCACACCATCAACATCCCGCACGCCAACTCCGACGGCAAGGGGGACGGCATCGCCGGCGGCCGGCTGAACTACCGCCTGGCAGGAAAGCTGGAGCTGGGGTTGTCCGGCGTCACCGAGAGCAAGAGGCCGGTGCAGCCGACCGGGACTCCCACGGTCCTTCAGGGGGCGTACGGCAGCCACCGACTGATCGGCGCCGATGTCTGGCTGTCGCCGCTGAACATGGTGCAGCTCTCCGGCCACTCCAGCTACAACACGCAGACCGATCGTTTCGCCGAGCATAGTTACCTGCTGCAACTGACCCCCTTGAAAAACCTGGTTTTGGCCGGCAGCTACGACCACCATCGGGATCGCGACTACTTCTACTCCTCCGCGCTGTTTTCGGGGACCGACTTCCTGAAGAACCTCTCGCAGGAGTCGCGCGTGCTGGGCGGCAGCGCCACCTACACCATCCAGAAGGTCGAGATCTCCTGCGACTTCAAGGATTACCGGCGCGACATCGGCGAGGCGGAGCGCTTCGGCGGCGAGCTGCGCGGCTACTTCGCCGACAACTCGGTGAGAAGCGGCTTCGGCTACCATTACCTGCGCGCCGGCTCCGAGTTCGCCGTAGTGCCGAACGTACCCAACACCTCGGGCTCCTTCCACGAGCTGCGCGGCTGGGCCATGCACGAGACCAAGGGATATTTCGCCTCGCTCGACCTGATCGGCTACCTGTTCGACAAGCCGGTGGAGAATCGGGACAGCGCCTGGGAGGCGCAGGGCTCGCTGGGGTACCACCTGACCACCGACCTCGCCCTTTCCGGGGATTTGAGCTACGGACAGAACCCGCAGTACAGAGACGATTTTAAAGGGCTGGTCCGCTTGACCTACAACCTGACCGCCGGAAAAGGAGCCACGAAATGAGACGGTGCGCGCATATCAAAAACTTCCTGGCGTTAGCCGGACTACTGCTGGCGGTCGCCGCCTGCGCCCAATTCAAGGGGCTGCCCAACCTGCCGAGCTCGCATCCCGAGCAATTGGCCGCCGGGCCGGTGAGCTGCGCGGAGTGCCACGAGGACCAGCAGAAAGGGACCATGAAGCCGTTCGCGGCCTTCAACCACACCCAGACTTTCATCAAGAACCACCGGTTCTACGCGGCGACCGACGACGTGCTCTGCGCGACCTGCCACAAGACCTCCTTCTGCGCCGACTGCCACAGCAACCTGGCGGCCATGAAGCCGTCGCTTAAGTACGGCAACCGTCCCGACCGGATGATGCCGCATCGGGGCGATTTCCTTACCCTGCACAAAATCGAAGGCAAACTTGACCCGGCGAGCTGCTACCGCTGCCACGGCAGAGCCAACAACGAGCGATGCGTCGTTTGCCACCATTAAGAGAGGATATGCGTATGCGGACAGCTTTGATCAAGATAAGTTTCCTTACCCTAACACTGGCTGCGCTGTCTGCATGCAGCAACAGCAACAGCGGCGCGCCGGCGGCGATCGATTCCGCCGGCAAGCACGTGGTCGCGCCCGGCTTTGTCGACTGGGTTCAGCAGCACCCCGGCGCCTACAAGCAGCTCAACAAAAACCTGGCCGCCACTAACGGCATCGCGCCCCTGATCGACTCGACCAGTTGCGCGGAATGCCACGGCGCCGATCTCTTGGGCGGGGTTTCCAAGGTGAGCTGCTTCAGCGCCACCTTCAACGGCGTCGCCTGCCATTCCAACGCGGACCGCAAGCTCGGCCATCCCACCAATTGGGTGCAGCAGCACTGGGTTTCCTACAAACAGGCCAACCCGACCCTGTTCACCACCGGCGCCGGCATACCGGCCATCCCGGACACCACCGGTTGCGCGGTTTGTCACGGCACCGATCTCGCCGGCGGGGTCTCGCAGCTCGGCTGCTTCAGCGCCACCTTCAACGGCGTCGCCTGCCATCCGAACCTCGACCGCAAGCTCGGCCATCCCACCGGTTGGGCCAAGACGGTGTCCGCCAACTTCCACGGCTATTCCAGCGCCGTCGGCGTCAAGGGAAAACAGACCCTTAGTTCCTGCGCGCTCTGCCACGCAACCGGCGACCCCGGCGTGGTCAGCCTCGATAGCGCGCCTTCCTGCTTGAACCCCGACACCGCGCGCTACGGGCTTTCCTGCCATGTCAGCAGCCCGGTGGCGAAGCCCAGCGGCTGCGGCTCCTGCCACGTCAGCCTGCCGCCGACCGGCTTCGGCGCCCACGCCCAGCACCTGAGCCTTCCCAACGGGCAGGTCACCTGCTCGACGTGCCACGACAACGCGGCCACCGCCACCGCTTTCAGCAGGATCGACCCGAACCACGCTACGGTCGGCGACCCCGTGGTCGACGTGCTGGGGACCTTCAACGCGGCCAGCGGCGCCGCCAGCTTCGACCCGAACCTGTTGGCCTGCTCCAACGTCAGCTGCCACGGCGGCCAAACGGTGAAATGGGGCGACGCCGGCAGCTTCAACCTGTCCACGTGCACCAACTGCCATACCGAAAGCGGCCAGTTCAACAGCAACTCCTCCGGCCACGTGGCGGGAGACGGCTCGGCCACTTTGCACATCTTCCACCGGCTGCAGGGGATCCAGTGCCTGAGCTGCCACGACAGCAACAAGTTGGCCATAGTGCCGGCGCTCCCGGCGTTGCCGCTGCATTTCGCCACGCTCAGCCCGGGCAACAAGCGGCCGGCGACCGCCGACAAGACCTTGCGGGACGCGCTCGGGTACGCACGAGGCTTGGCCAGTTCCTGTACGGTGGCCTGTCACGTGCTCAACCATCCGGGCGGCAGCTGGTTCTAAAGAAGGGCAGGGCGAGCGGTCGGCGATCCGGCTGCCGCGGCAGACCGGGAGCGGCGAGCTCTTCGCCGCCGCAGGCAGCAGGCGGTCGGCGCCGCTCCGAGACGGGCGGTGCGCATCTTGCCGTCTCGCAGGATAAGTGAGGGAACCTGGGGCGCATCTTGCGGCTGCAGGATTACCGGGGATGTAGGCACGGTCCCAGTTGTAATGCGAGTGCCCTAACCGTTCCAACACGACTAAACAGTATACCTATAGGACAGAAGGAGGAGTTTGTATGCGTAACAACTGGAAGAGGTTCTCGGTCGGAGCATTCCTGCTCGCCTCTTTGTCACTGCTCCTTTTTGGATGCGGTGGTTCGGGCAGCTCTCAATTATCGACAACTACTGCCGCGGTCACCGCGACAAAATCTCTCTCCGGCATTGTTTCCGGCAGCAACGGCCTGCGGGTAGCCAACGCCAAGGTCACCGCCTTCGCCATCAGCCAAACCGGCGTCTGGGACCCGACCAAGCCGATCAGCCTCTATTCGGTCAACACCGACCTGAACGGCGCCTATACGCTGCAGATTCCGGCCAATACCACCAGCGCCGTGCTGATCCAGGCCAAGCCCGGGGCGCTGGCGAAACTGGCGCCCTCGCTGGCCAAGCTGGTGTTCGCCTCAACCCTGGACGACACCATCTATTCGGTGGTCTCGCAGGGGAACGCCAGCAGCGCTGTCATCCCGCAGACCATGGTCTCCGTGGCCACCCAGACCGTTTTCCTCTTCGCCACCGAGCATTTGAGCGGCACCCTGGGTGAGAGCGTGAGAACGGCCACAGTCACCCTGGAGGCGTTTTTCGGACTGGGCTTCGACCAGGTGCCGCCGCCGGCGACCGCCGCCGACACCACCCCGACCAACGCGCAATTGACCGTGTTCATCCAGGCGCTGGCCGCCGCCCAGGCGAGCGACTCCACCGTCACCCTCTCGGCCTTTGCCGCCGATCTGCAGCCCGGCGGCAGCGGGTTGGGTACCATGGCCGCTACCCTCACCACCGCCGTGAACGCCGTGGTGGTGGACCTGAATAATCAGGGCGCCCTTCCCGATACTTTCCAGTCCGGCTCGATGCTCGGTTCGATCGACGCGGTGGCGACCACGGCTCCGGTCTTGCCGGACCTGACCGACACCACCGCCCCGAGCGCGCCGGGTAAGGTGACCGCCTCGGCGGTCACCTCGCAGAACATTTCCCTTACCTGGACCCCGTCGCTCGACAACACGGGCGGCACCGGTCTGGCCGGTTACGTGATCTACCGTGCCGACTCCTCCCAGAACTATCTGATCATCGATACCGTGAGCCCTCTGGCCACCGCCTACAGCGACACCACCGCCTCCGGTTCGACGACCTACACCTACAAGGTGGTTGCCTTCGACGTCGCGCACAACTTCTCGGTCGCCAGCAACATCTCGGCTCCGGTAACCACCCCGACCGTGACCTACAGCGTTTCCGGCAACATCGCCCTCTCTACCGGCGGGGGACTTGCCGGCGCCTCGGTCAGCATCGGCAGCACCACCGCTAAAACGGACGATCAGGGCAATTTCACCCTGACCGGCATCGCTCCGGGCACCTTCACCTTGCGCCCGAGCGCGTCGAGCTTCTACACCTTCACCCCGGCTACGCAATCGGTCACCGTCGGCAACGCCAACGTGGTCGGCGTGACCTTCAACGCGGTATTCACCGGCGCGATCGTCACCGGCGCGCCTTACCCCGATGGCACCATCATGGGCGGCATCAGCTACCCGAGCGGGGCGGTGATCAACGGGGTCACCTATCCGACCGCCACCGTGAGCGGCGGCGTGACCTACCCGACCGGCACCGTGATCGGCGGCCTGACCTATCCCGCAGGCGTGGTGATCGACGGCGTGAGCTACCCCGCGGGTACGGTGGTCGGCGGCGTCGCCTTCCCGGTCGGCGCGGCCACCGGCGGTTTGACCCCCCCGAGCGGCGTGGTGATCGGCAACGCCACCTATCCCACCGGCACGGTTGTCAACGGAGTGATCACTCCCTCGGGCATCTCCATCGGCGCTATTTCCGTGCCGTCGGGCATCGTGGTCGGCGACGTCACCTATCCCAGCGGCGTAGCTGCCGGCGGCACCGTTTATCCCACCGGCGGCGTGGCCGGTTCTACCAGCTATCCGGCCGGCACCCTGATCGGCGGCATCACCTACCCGACCGGCGCCGTGATCGGCGGCGTCTACTACCCGACCGCCACCGTCATCGGCGGGGTGACCTACCCGACCGGCACCGTGATCGGCGGGACCTCGTATCCCAACGGCGTGGTTATCGGCGGAGTCACCTATCCGTCGGGCACCGTGGTGGGCGGGATCGCCTTCCCGGTCGGCTCGGTAAACGGCGGGACCGTGTACCCGACCGGCACGGTAATCGGCGGCATCAGCTATCCTACCGGCACCGTGATCGGCGGCATCTACTACCCGACCGCCACCGTGGTCGGCGGCACCGTCTACCCGACCGGCACGATCCTGGGCGGCACCGTGTATCCCACCGGCGTAGTGATCGGCGGCGTCAGCTATCCGGCCGGCACCATTGTCGGCGGCATCGCCTTCCCGGTAGGCAAGATCAACGCCGGGACCGTTTATCCGACCGGCACCGTGGTGGGCGGCATCAGCTACCCGACCGGCACCGTGATCGGCGGCGTATACTATCCGACCGCCACCGTGGTGGGGGGCGTAACCTATCCCACCGGCACGGTAGTCGGCGGCACCACCTACCCCAACGGCATTGTTATCGGCGGGGTGAGCTATCCGGCGGGAACCATCGTCGGCGGCATCGCCTTCCCGGTCGGCACCGTCAGCGGCGGGCTCGTGTATCCGAGCGGCACCGTGATGGGCGGCATCAGCTATCCGACCGGCACCATGATCGGCGGCGTCTACTATCCGACCGCCACCATCGTGGGCGGCGTCACCTATCCGACCGGCACGGTGGTCGGCGGCACCACCTACCCCAACGGCATAGTGATCGGCGGGGTAAGCTATCCGGCGGGAACCATCGTCGGCGGCATCGCCTTCCCGGTCGGCAAGGTAAGCGGCGGCACCGTTTACCCGACCGGCACGGTAATGGGGGGCGTCAGCTACCCGACCGGCTCCGTGATCGGCGGCGTCTACTATCCGACCGCCACCGTGGTCGGCGGCACCACCTACCCGACCGGTACGGTGATCGGCGGCACCACCTACGCCAACGGCGTGGTGATCGGCGGGGTCAGCTACCCTGCGGGGACCATAGTCGGCGGCATCGCTTTCCCGGTCAGCTCGGTGAGCGGCACCGTCAGCTACCCTACGGGCGTCGTGGCCAGCGGGGTCTTCTTCCCCCCCGGTTCGCTGGCGGGAGCGATGCTGTTCCCGGTCAACGGCCTCAACGTTTCCTCGATCTACCCCAACGGCAACACCAGCGGCGCGGTCACTTACCCCGTCGGTTCGGTGACCGGCTCTTTGGTCTGGAATTAACTTGTTGACGGGCGCTGAGCGTCCGATGTAAGCTGCATTATTTAGACGGGGGGAGAGTTGATCTCCTCCCGTTTTTTTATCTTAGAGTTTTATCTTAGAGGAAGAGGGACGGTCGATGCTTGCACAGGCTGTAATCTGGATGAACCTGGCACTGGTTTTTTATACCTGGGCGGTCTTTAGCGGACGTAAACAGGGACTGCACCGCAAACATTTGATTATTTTCGGGATCGGCCTGTTGTTCGATTACTTCGGCACCCGACAGATGAGCTTGTTCGCTCTAACCTACGGCAAGGCGCCGGAGTGGCATAACATCACCGGCATCGCCTCGCTGGGCGGAATGGCCTTTCATTTCCTGCTGGCGCTGGTCGCCTCGGTAGCCAACAAGACAGAGGCGGTCAACCGCGTGTTTCACCGCGTCAGCCTCAGCATCTACAGCTGCTGGCTGGTGGCCTTTTTCAGCGGCGCCATTTCGGGGATGATGCGCATGAAGGCCTGAAACCGTCGAAGAAGAAACTTCACCGCGAAGACGCGAAGGGCGCTGAGAAAGACAAAAGCAGGTTTTGTCGATTCTCTCAGCGCCCTTCGCGTCTTCGCGGTTCAAGTGCTTTTAGCCAAAAAAAACAGCCGAGGGATGTTCCCCCGGCTGTTCCATTTTACTTTGTGTGAAGCCGAATCAGTAGCTCTTGAAGGTGTCCGTGGTGAAATGCATCGGCATGCCCGAGGCGGAGAAATCAAAAGACTTGCCGTGATCCTTCATCATCAGTTTGAACGCGCTCAGCATGTAGCGCCTCTTGAAGCCGTCTTCCAGCGCCACGATCTCCGGGGCCTTGTTGCTGTAGAACTGCATGTAGCAGGTCCCCAGCGCCTGGGTGATCTCCTCCATGGTCATGGCGAACGGTTCGATGATCGGGGTGACCAGGTTGTACTTGGAGTAATCCCAGACCCTGATCCGGTCCTTCATCTCGGCGTGGATCGGCGTGAACGGCATGGGGGTCACCACCGGGAACACCGCGATGTCGGGATTGAGGTAGATGGCGGAGTCGATGTTGTTCTGAATGGATTCCCAGGTTTCGTTGGGGAAGCCGATCATGAAGGAGGCCTCGGTGATGATGTCGTTCTCGCGGCACAGGTCCAGGGCCAGCTTGTTCTGCTCGAAACTGGTCCCCTTGTTGAGGCTGTTCAGGGTGTCCTTGTCGGCGCTCTCGGCGCCGATGTAGATGTGGATGATGCCGGCCTCGCGGTACTTGTGCAGGATGTCGGCGTCCCTGATGATGTCTTCCACGCGGGTTTCGATCAGCAGATGGACCCCGAACTTGCGCTCGATCAACAGGTCGAGGAACAGTTCCCAGCGATCGCGGTGCTTGGTCGGATAGGCGTCGATCAGCGTGAAGAAGGCGATCTGATAGGTGTCGATCAGATAGGCCATCTCCTCGACGACCTTCTCGGGCTTGCGGCAGCGCCAGTCTTCGCGCCAGAACATACGCTGGCTGCAAAAGGCGCAGGCCATGTCGCAGCCGCGCGAGGTCAGGATGGAAGCCATCCGCCCCTCGGGCGCCACCCGGTACTGGTAGTCGTCCCAGTCCAAAAGGTGCCAGGCCGGCACCAGGGCGTCCAGTTCCACGATGTGCGGCTGGTTGGCGTTGGAGACCACCTTGCCGTCTTCGAGGTAGGAGATCCCCTTGACGGTCTTGCCTTTCCCCTCGGGAATGGCCGCCAGCAGTTGCTTCAGGGTCTGCTCAGGCTCGCCCTTGATGATGTAGTCGACGTGGTTGCGGTCGTCTTCCAGGATCTCGTTGAACATGAAGGTCGGATGCGGTCCGCCCAAAAGGGTGACGATGGCCGGATTGATCTCTTTGGTAATGTCCAGGATCTTCAGCGCGTCGGGGACCGTTGCGGTGCTGATGGCGCCGGTCACCGGCAGGTAGTCGAGAGTCATGACGAAGTCGGGCTGGTATCTTTCGATCTCCAGTTTGATGTCGTCGAAGGTGAGCCCCTTGTTCATGGCGTCGAAAATTCTGGCTTCGTGGCCCGCTTCCAGCGAGGCGCCGGCGAGATAGGCCATGTGCAGCGGCGGCCAGTTGCCGACGACTTGAACTCCCCAGCAGTGGTACGGCGCGGTTACAAAAAGAATCTTGCTCATCGTTTCTCCCGTTGAAGATTATTGTTCTGCTTGCGGCCTGGATGTTGCCGATGAAAAGCGCTGCCTGCCGCTCGATTGCTTGCGGCGCAACCGCTATCAGTGGTTGCGTTGCCAATGTACCAGTTAAAGGTAAAGGGCGAATAATGGTACTGTAAAGATTTGGTAAAGAGCGGGCGAAACAGCGCGGATTTACGGGCGAATACAAGATTCGCCCCTGCCGGAGGGGGAGGGGGGCGGGAACTTACCTGGAAGCCGGCAGCGTGAACCAGACGCGCGTGCCGTTTTGGTCGCTCTCGGCGCCAACCGTGCCGCCGTGCGCCTCGATCAACTCCTTGACGATCGCCAGCCCGATGCCGGCGCCGCCGGCGTCCCGCGACCGGGAGCGCGAACGGTCGGCCCGAAAGAAGCGCTCGAACAGGTAGGGAATGTCCTTGGCGGCTACCAGCGCGCCGGAGTTGGCGAAGACGGTCCTGACGCCGTCCTCCTCGCGCAGCGCCGAAACGGTGACGGTTCCCTGGCGCGGCGTGTATTTCCAGGCGTTGTCCGCCAGGTTGCGGATGGCCTGCAGCAACTTGTCGCGGTCGCCGGTCACCAGCTCGCTTCCCGGCTCCAGATGCCAGCGCACCTCGATCTCCTTCTCCTGAAAGTTGGGCCGGTACAGATCCATGATCTGTTCCAGCAGTTCATGCAGGGAAAGTTCCTGGCGCTGCAAGAAGGCGCGCGCGGCGTCGGCCCTGGCCAGTTGCTGGAGATCCTCGACCAGATTCACGAGCCGCAGCACCTCCTGCTCCAGCATGCGGAAGGTCTCCCGCGAAGGTGGGATGACCGAGTCGCTCAGCCCCTCCAGGTAGCCGCGCAGGTTGGTGAGCGGGGTGCGCAGTTCGTGGGCGATGTCGGCCACCATGTTCTTTCGGAGCGCCTCGATCTTCTCCAGGTTCTCGGCCATGTGATTGAAAGCGTCCGCCAACTGCCCGACCTCGTAGCGGGAAACCACCTTGACGCGCTCGGAATAGTTGCCGTCGGCGACCTGCTTGGTGCTGGCGGTTATTTGGAACAGGGGGCGCAATACCCAGCGGGTCAACAGGTAGGTCAAAATGAGCGTCAGCGCCAGCGTCGCCGTGGTTCCCAGGATCAAGTCCCGATGGATGGCGTCCAGAAAGAGGCGATGCGCGTCGGCAGGCGCGATCTGGTAGCGGGCCGAGAGCATCCGGTAATACTCGGACGCCCGCCGGTCGACGGAGCGCCAGACCACCAGCGCGATGCAGGCGAAGACCGGGACGATGTGGCCGATCAAAAGTTTCCAGAGCAGGCGCTGTCTCATCTAATCCGCCGGTTCGCCGCTCTCGTCGCTGAACCGATAGCCGTAGCCGCGCACGGTAAGGATGAAGCGGGGGCGGGCCGAGTCGTCTTCGATCTTTTGACGCAGCTTGCCGATGTGGACGTCGATCACCCGGTCGATGACCGCCTCGCCGCGCCGGTAGCACTGGTCCAGCAGTTCCTCCCGGGAAAAGGCCCGGCCGGGCGAGGACATCAGGGCGAGCAGGATCTTATATTCGGAAGAGGTGAGCGGCACCGGTCGGCCGTCGCGGACCACCTTGTGTTTTTCGGGGTCGAGCTCCAGACCGTCGAAGGAGAGCACGGTGGCGGCAGGGAGCAGGGCGGCCGGTCTGCTGCGGCGCAGGATCGCCTTTACCCGTTCCACCAGTTCCCGCGGGCTGAACGGTTTGACCACGTAATCGTCGGCGCCCATCGCCAGCCCCGCCACCCGGTCGACCTCCTCTTCGCGCGCGGTCAGCATCAGGATCGGCAGATCCGAACTCTTGCGCATGGTTCGGCAGATCTCCCAGCCGTCCACGTTGGGGAGCATCACGTCGAGGATCACCACCACCGGGTTGCACTGGGCGGCGGCGGGAATCGCCAGAGCGCCGTCGTGGACCACCACCGTAGCGAACCCCTCCCGTTCCAGGTAGGTAGCGACCAGGGCCGCCGTGTTGCGGTCGTCCTCGACAATCAGCACAGTTCCATTCACCATCTGTCAGTCACCCCAAAACCGGACAAGGATTTCCCATAATTCCCATAACTCCCATACTTCCCATACTTCCCACGACCGCCCCGCCGCCAACAAAAAAAGACGCCCTCAGCCCTAGCTAGCTACCCTCTCCACCGGCAGCCCCAGGCGCCGCCAACCCGCCATGTGGCCGGTCAGCAGCGCGACTTGGCGGTAGCCCAAAAGCCCGAGCAGCGCCTTGGCAATGGCGGCGCGCGGGCCGAGCTCGCAGAGCACCACCAAGATGGTCTCCCGGTCGGACGGCAGCGCCGCCAGTCCCAGCAGGATCTTCCAGGTCGGCACGTGCAACGCTCCGGGTATGTGCCCTTTTTTGAACTCGAAGCCGGTGCGCACGTCCACCACCGCCGGCGCGTCGCCCCGGACTATTTTCCCCGCCAGTTCCTGCGGCAGCATCGGCTGCATGTCGACTCCTCCCGGCCCAGTCTCGCCGTGTTACCCCTTGCCACTTTGTCGCTTGGAAATGATGCGGTTCACGATGTTCACCGCATCCTACGGTTATGCCGGGAAGCGTCCTACCCCTTGCCACGCCTCATCTCTTCGATTTTGGCGGGAATCTTGCCGAGGATGCCGATGCGCAGCTTCTTCATCACGAAGGGGCTCCCCATGAACAGCTTGGTGATGCGCATCAGGAAGTCCCGCTTGAAGGAGGCCTTCATGGTCATGAATTCCATGATCTTCGCCATGTAGAAGCGACGGTAGCCGTCAGCGATGGCCACGTCTATCTGCAGGGCGCTCATCCGGCGCGGCTCAAGGACCGGGTCGACCATGTTGTATTTGGCATAGTCCCGGACGCTGATCAGCGGTTCGAGCTCCCGATAGCCGTCCGCATACGGCCAGGGGGTGAAGGTGAAGAAATTGGCGATGTCCGGATTGTACTGCTGGGCGAGTTGCATGGTCTTTTTTATGCTCTCGGGGGTTTCGTCGGGAAAACCGACCATGAAGGACGCCTCGGAGACGATCTCCTCCTCCCGGAGCAGATCGAAGACCTGTTTCACTTCGTCGCTCACCTGCTCCTTTTTCAGAGCGTCGAGGGCGGACTGGTCGGCGGTCTCGATGCCGAAGGAGATGTAGATGATCCCGGCTTTTCGGTACTTCCAAAGGATCTCCCGGTCGCGGATGATGTCCGCCGCCCTGGTCTCCATCAACAGATGGATCGGCAGCTCCTTGGCGATGACGGCGTCGAGCAGGGCTTCCCAGCGCCGAGCGTCCCTGGTGGGGTACTCGTCGGTAATCAGGAAGACGTTGACCTGGTAGCTTTTGTACAGCAGTTCCAACTCGTCGGCGACTTTGCGGGGATCGCGGGCGCGCCAGCTCTTCTCCCAAAACTTCTGCTGCGAGCAGAAGGTGCAGTCGTGATCGCAGCCGCGGGAGGTGCTGACGGCGCCCAGGCGGGAGCCGGTAATCACCAGGCTGTAATAGTCCGCCCACTCCAAGAGGTCCCAGGCGGCCGGCAGCTCGTCGATGCTCTCCAGCAAAGGGCGGCCGGCGGTCTTCACCAGTGCGCCGTCCCGCAGAAAGGCGATGCCCGGCACCGTCCCCGGGTCCGCGCCGGCTTGCAGCGCCTCCAGCAGATGGCGCAAGGTGGCTTCCCCCTCGCCGATCACGATATAGTCGACCGCGGCCGAGCTTGCCAGCACCTCTTCGTACATGAAACTCGGGTGCACGCCGCCCAGGATGGTCACGGTCCGCGGGTTGATCCTTTTGGCCAATTGCAGGGTCTTCAGGGAATCGTCGATGGTCGCGGTGAGGGCGGAGCAGGCCACGTAATCGGCCTGCGACCGGCGCAGGCGCTCTTCGATCTCGCTCCAGCCGTGACCCTTGGCCATGGCGTCGTAGATTTCGGCGGCAAGCTGCGCCTGGCGAACGGCGCCGGCCAGATAGACCAGACCGAGGGGAATCCAGCGACCGGCAATTTCATCCACGCCGCTGTGATACGGGGGAGTGACAAACAGGACTTTCTGAAGGGTCGCGGCCGTTTTTATTTGACATCTCCCTTGAAATTCAATAAGTTGCATTGTGGCTTAATTAAGACGCCGCTTTGAGATAGTAGCATGATGCGCTCTGGAAAATCCAGCCATTTCAATGAATTCACGGCTGTGGACGCGTAGGCGGGGAATTTTCAGGCAACCGACCAATCGAAGTGGAGTTTGCTGGTGATAAACGGTAAAAAAGTGGTCGTGGTGCTCCCAGCCTACAACGCGGAGAAGACTCTGGAGGTCACCTGGCGGGAGATCCCTCCCGAGGTCGACGACATCGTGCTGGTGGACGATTGCAGCCGGGACAAGACTGCGGAACTGGCGCAGGCCCTGGGCATCACCACGGTGGTGCACCAAACCAACACCGGCTACGGAGGGAACCAGAAGACCTGCTACCGCGTCGCCTTGAGCCTGGGCGCTGACATCGTGGTCATGGTGCACCCGGATTACCAGTACACGCCGCGCCTGGTCACGGCCATGGCCGCCATGATCGCCTACGGCGAGTTCGACGCCGTGCTCGCTTCCCGTATCCTCGGGACCGGCGCGCTCAAGGGGGGGATGCCGGTGTACAAATACCTGGCCAACCGCTTCCTGACCATGGTCGAAAACGTCCTCCTGGGGCAAAAGCTTTCGGAGTACCACACAGGCTACCGCGCTTTTTCCCGGGAGTTGCTGGAAAAACTGCCGCTGGAGGCGAACTCCGACGATTTTGTCTTCGACAATCAGATGATCGCCCAGATAGCTTGGTTCGGTTTCCGGATCGGCGAACTCTCCTGCCCAACCAAATACTTCGCGGAGGCTTCCTCCATCAATTTCCGGCGTAGCGTGATCTACGGCCTGGGCGTGCTGGCCACGGCGCTGCAATTCAGGCTCAACAAATGGGGCGTCGCCGTCTCGCCCATATTCAGGCGGAAACCATGAAGGCCGTCCGCCGTCGGAAAAATCCATGAAGCTCATCATCCAGATACCGTGCTTCAACGAAGCCGAGGCCCTGCCGGTAACCTTGAAGGACCTGCCGCGCAGCGTGCCGGGGTTCGACTGCGTGGAGTGGCTGATCGTCAACGACGGCAGCAGCGACGACACCGCCGAGGTCGCCGTCAGAAACGGCGTGGACCACGTCGTCAGCTTCACCAAGAATCAGGGGCTGGCGCGGGCTTTTCTGGCCGGACTGGACAGCTGCGTGAAGCTTGGCGCCGACGTGATCGTCAACACCGACGCCGACAACCAGTACATGGCCCAGGACATACCGGCGCTGCTCGCCCCGATTCTGGCCGGCAAGGCGGACGTGGTGGTCGGCGCTCGCCCCATCAACGAGATCGAGTCCTTTTCGCCGGTGAAGAAGTTCCTGCAAGGAATCGGCAGCCTGGCGGTGCGCTTCGTCAGCAGGACCGGCATTCCCGACGCGCCCAGCGGCTTTCGGGCCATGACCCGCGAAGCGGCCATGCGCTTCAACGTCTTCAACAACTACACCTACACGCTGGAGACCATCATCCAGGCGGGGCAGAAGAACATCGCCATCACCTCGGTGCCGATACGGGTCAACGGCGCCCTGCGGCCGTCGCGGCTGGTGAGAAGCAACAGTTCCTACATCGGCAAGTCGCTGATCACCATCGTCAGGATTTTCGTGGTCTACAAGGCCTTCAGGTTTTTCATGACCGTGGGGTTGACGGCGCTGCTGCTGGGCCTGCTCGGCGGTGGGAGGTATCTGTACTACTACGCCACCGGCGACGGCTCAGGTCACGTGCAGTCGCTGATACTCTCCTCCATACTGCTGGGCGTCGGCTTTCAGACCATGTTGACCGCGTTCCTTGCCGACCTGCTGGCGGTCAACCGCCGGCTCATGGAAGACGTCCAGTACCGGGTAAAAAAACTGGAGTTCGCCGCCGGCGCCGACCCTCGGAGCCGCTTGCCGCAGGACGACACGCGATAATCTTCTTTACACGGCACCGGCCGCATGTTTAGATGGGCGTTGCCAATGGCGAGCGTTCCAAACCGGTCTCGACGCCCGGCAACTGCCGATCCACATCCCTTGGACAACATCTCCCCCGGAGGTTTCACCGATGAAGCGTTTTTTCATGTTTTCAGCCGCAGCCGTCGTTCTTTCCCTGTCGTCGTCGGCCTTTGCCCTGGACGGCAAGGCCCTGTTAGGCAAATGGCAGCTTACCGAAAGGGCCAAAGACAGCGAAGGGAGGCCGTGTCCCTTTGTCGGCCAGCAGATCGTCTTTACCGCCGACGGCAAGATGATCTCTCCCAACATGCCGGTCGCCTTCCGTTACAAGGTCAACCCCGACAAAGCGGACGCCGCTGCGGCCGTCGAGAGGAACCCGGAGCTGAAAGGGATGGAGATCATGCTGGCTGCGGTCGGCAACGGGCAGCCCGACTGGTCCAAGGCGCCGATCGTTTACGGCCTGCAATTGAACGGCAATCAACTGATCATGAAGGTGTCGGGCTATTCGCTGTCTCGCTACAAAAGAGATAAATAACCTTCAACCGCGGCAACAGGAAGGTCAATGCGTCGCTGCATCAAGTGGCTGGTAGCAAACGCCTCGCGAGATACGACCACCGGGCAGTTCATAGCCGAGATCGACGGCCTGCGCTTTGTCGCCATCCTGGCCGTGGTCATGTTTCACCTGAACTGGTACGTCACCTCCAAGACCGGGAGGCCCGAGGACGGCGATCTCCTTTCGGAGTTCCTCTCCCATGGGCACGTCGGCGTCCAGCTCTTCTTCGTCATCAGCGGTTTCGTGATCGCGCTTCCCTTCGCCAAGGCGCGCCTTTTGTCCGAAAGCCGGCCCGACCTGGGGCGCTATTTTTTGCGCCGCCTGACCCGGCTGGAGCCCCCCTATATCGTCAACCTGCTGTTCCGCTTCGCGCTGCTTCCCCTGGCCACCGCCGACAGCTACGCCGACCTGTTTCCCCACCTGCTGGCCAGCATGGGGTACCTGCACAACCTGATCTACGGCAGCATCAGCAAGATAAACTTCGTCGCCTGGTCGCTGGAAATAGAGCTGCAGTTTTATCTGCTGGCCCCGCTTTTGGCCGGGGTGTTCGCGATCCGCTCCAAGGTCCGGCGCAGGGCGCTGCTGGTGGCGCTGATCGCCGGCTTTGCCGCGCTCGCCTGCGAAATCGGCCGGTTCCCGAGGCTCAACCTTTCCATCCTGGGCGCTGCCCACTATTTCCTGGCCGGCTTTCTGCTGGTCGACCTCTATCTGGCCGACTGGCGGCAGCGTCCCGCCAAATCGCCGCGCTGGGACCTGGTGTCCGTGCTCGCCTGGTCCGCCGTCTGCCTTTTGCCCTATCTGGAAAAAGGCGAGTCCTTCCTCGTGGTGCCGATTTTTTTCGCCTACGTCGCCGCCTTCAAAGGGGTGCTGGGGAGCAGGTTCTTCTGCCAGCCGGCCATCTACGTGGTGGGCGGCATGTGTTACACGCTCTACCTGTACCACTACTCGGTCATTTCCGCCTTGGGCCGCCTGCTGACCGGGTGCGCCTTCCTGAATCGCCTGCCTGCCTGGCTGGAGGTGGTGGCGGCGGGCCTGGTGACCGTGCCGGCCGTGCTCTTCTTCGGCACGGTCATGTTCGTCCTGGTCGAAAAGCCCTGCATGAGGAAGGATTGGTTCTTCAGGGTCCGGGAGCGCTTCAGGCCGGGGCTTAAGGCGTAGGCGCGGCCAACGGTAACTGTGGACTTAATTTGAGGTTTATATTATATTCCGGGAAGGGCGGCCCTCGCTGCGAAGACCGCGATTTCTCTGGGGTGAACTATTAAAATCGGGGTCATTACATACGATTTTTTCCCGCTGATCGGCGGCATCGGCCGGCACACATCGCAGATATTCTCCAGCCTGAAGGATCGGGAGCTGTTGTTCTTCTCTCCGGCGGTCAACTCCCTGCCTCGTCATATCCACATCGATTACCTCCCGGTCCGTTTTTTGAAGCAGGTCGGCGTGTCGCTCTGGTTCCATGCCAACGCCCGCCGCATCATCGAGCGTTACCGCCTGGACCGGGTCAATATCCACGCGGGGCCGGGCGGCGTGCTCTGCGTGCGGCGGCTCCCGGTGCCGCTGATCGTCACCTGCCACCACACCTATCTGCAGCAGATTTCCCATCTTCGGGCGCAGTTTTGGAAAGCCGTCTTCCTCCCCTTCGAAAAAAGGACCTACCGGCTTGCCGACCGGATCGTCGCCGTCTCGCAGGCGACCAAGGACGCGCTGGTCGAGCGCTACGGCATCGCCGCGGACAAGGTGACGGTGATCCGCAACGCCGTGGACACGGAGCGATTCCGGCCGCTCGGGCTTGCCAAGGAGCGCCACTGCCTGCTCTACCTGGGCCGCATCGACAGGCGCAAAGGGATCGACTTCCTGATTCGCAGCATGCCTCGGGTCCGCGAGCGGATTCCCGACGTGCAGTTGCTGGTCGGCGGCAAGGGAAGCAGCCTGGATAAGATGAAGGCCCTGGTCCGCCGCTTGCGCCTGGAGTCGAACGTCACCTTCCTGGGGTTCGTTGCCGACGATCAGCTGAACGCCTTGTATAACCGCGCCCAATGCCTGGTGGTTCCCTCCGTTTTCGAAGGGTTCGGCATTACCGTCATCGAGGCTCTGGCAGCCGGCACCCGGGTGGTCGGCACGGACGCGGACGGCATCAGGGAGATCCTGCAGGGGGGGGAATCGGGACGCCTGGTCCCCTACGGCGACCGCCCCGCCTTGGCCGAAGCGATCGTCGCCGAATTGCTGGCGCCGCGGGAAGCCGAGGCGCTCTCGGACGCCTACCGGGTCGAGAAATTCCGCAGCGGCTACCTGGAGGCGCTGGCAGGATGAGCGCCCTTTCCCTGAAGGAACTCCGGGACAAATGTCTCCCCGGCGTCATCCGGGAATGGCTGGAGGCGACCACTCCCCCGATGCAAAGGGCCATCGGCAACACCGGCTGGCTGCTCTTTGACCGCGTGTTCCGGATGCTGATCGGCTTGACCGTGGGCGCCTGGGTCGCGCGCTATCTCGGCCCGGCCCGCTTCGGGGAACTTGCCTACGTCATCGCCTTCATCGCCTTTTTTCAGGTGGTTTCGGGGCTGCAGGCGGACGGTTTCGTGGTGCGGGATCTGGCTCGAAACAGCGCAGGCGCCGCGGTGGTGCTCGGCACGGCGCTCAGGCTGCGGATCGTGGCCGGCGCCGCCTGCTGGCTGAGCGCCGTCGTCCTGATGCGCCTGCTCCACCCGCAGGAAGAAAGGCTTTGTCTGCTGGTGGCCGTGGTCGGCGCCATGCTGGTTTTCCAGGCCTCCGATACGGTCGACCTCTGGTTCGAGAGCCAGAGCCAGAGCAAGAGGACGGTCCTCGCCAAACTGGCCTCCTATCTCTTCTCCAACGGCATAAAGGTAGCCTTGCTGCTGGCCAAGGCCCCGCTGATCGCCTTCGCCGGGGTCATCTCCCTGGAGTCGGCCGCGCTGGCGGTTGCCCTGATCGCGGCCTACCGGCGCTTTCCCACCCAGGGGCGCTGGCGGGCCGATCTGGCTCAGGCGAGGGATTTGCTGCACCTTTGCTGGCCGTTCGTGGCGAGCGGCGCGATGGTGACCGTGTATATGCGCATCGATCAGATCATGCTCAGGGATATGCTGGGCGAGCGGGAACTGGGCATCTACGCGGCGGCCTTGACCCTGGTGCAGGCGTTGAACGTCGTCCCGGCGACCCTGGTTGCCAGCCTGGCTCCCTTCATCGCCCGGAAAAAAGGGCGCGGTGAGGCCGAGTATCGGGATGCGCTGGTGATTATATTTCGTTTTTTTGCTATGGTGGCCTTGATCGGCGCCGGATTGACCGCCCTGGCGTCTCCCTGGATCGTGAGCCTGCTCTATGGTCCCCAATACCGGTCGTCGGCGCCGGTGCTGAGCGCGCTGGTTTTCGTGATCGTCTTCGTTTTCCAGGGGCTGGCCCAGTCGTTATGGGTGGTGAACGACAACGTGCGCATAGCCAACCTGATCGGCACCACCTTGGCGGCGCTGGTCAGCATCGTCGCCAACCTGGTGCTGATCAGGAAATTCGGCGTCATGGGCGCCGTCTTCTCCTATCTGCTGGCGCAGGGGGCGTCCGTCGCCGTCATTCCCTGCCTCTTGCGGCGGGACCTGTTTGCGCTTTACAAGAGAGCCTTCCTGGGAAGATGAACAGTGTCAACGATTACATAAAACGCGAGCTTTTGCGCATCGACCGTCTGCTCGACCTGCTGCAGAGCCTGCGCCTGATCACCATCACCAAGGAGGATCTGGTCAAATGGCGCGGCACGGGGTACCGCCGGCAGATTTCTTTCGCCCAGGAAGGTCACGACCTGGTCTCGGCCGCCGTCGCGCAAAACCAGCCGTTGCTGGTCGCCCGCATCGGCGCCGTGGAGTTGTCGTGCCTGCGCTTTTATCTGGAGAAGCGGGGCGCGGGGCGGGCGGGGTACAGCGGCAAGATCCGGCGCACCATGGCCAACAACGCCGGGTTCTTTCCGGTCGACGACGCCTCCCTGGACGCCTTCTGCCGATTGTTCCTGGAAGATCTGGCCCGGGTGGACGTGATGGGCGTCTGGTTCAACAAGTACGAAGACCGGATCTGCAACGACTGGTGCCGGGACGCACAACTGGTCGATCTCGACTGCCTGGAGCCTTTCCGGTTCTCCAACCCCTGGAGCAAATTGCTGGAGGGACGAAAGGTGCTGGTCGTGCACCCTTTTGCCGAGTCGATACGCAGGCAGTACGCGCAAAAAAGGGGGGTGCTCTTCGCCTCCCCCGAGGTGCTCCCCGATTTCGAGCTGCAGACCCTGCAGTCGGTGCAGTCCCTGGCCGGGCTCCGGGTCGGTTTCGCGACCTGGTTCGACGCCTACCGCCACATGTGCGGGCAGATCTCCCGCCTCGATTTCGATATCTGCCTGATCGGGGCGGGCGCCTACGGGCTGCCGCTCGGGGCCTTCGTCAAGCGGATGGGGAAACAGGCGATTCATCTTGGGGGCGTAACCCAGATACTCTTCGGCATCAAAGGCAAACGGTGGGAAAGCGAATACGCCGATTCGACCGCGCTTTTGTTCAACGAGCACTGGGTGCGGCCTCTCCCCTGTGAAACCCCCGCCGGCAGACACAAGGTCGACAAAGGATGTTACTGGTAAGTGGAAGACGCGCCCTTGCAAACAACCAAAGTGGCGACCCTTGCCGGGCTGGAACCGTATCGCGCCGCCTGGCGCGCTTTGGCGCAAGGCGCGCCGATGCGCTCGCCGGAATGGCTGCTGGTCTGGTGGGAGCAGTATGCCAAGCCGCACGACGAGCTGTGCGTGCTCCTTTTTCACGAAGGGGGAGGGGAGCTGGTGGGGCTCGCGCCCCTTTACCTGGAAATGCGCGGCCGGCGCGGCACCGTGCGGCTGCTCGGTTCGGGCGAGGCTTCCAGCAACCATACCGGCTGGCTGGCCGCGGCAGGGAGGGAAAAGCGGGTGAGCCGGGCCGTGGCTCGATTCCTGCTCGCCGCGCGGCCGCTCTGGACCAGCGTGCAGCTGGATTCGGTCGATGCCGACGACCCGGCCATCGACGCCACGGTGGCGCTGATGGCCGAGAACGGCTGCCTGGTGCGCAGCAAGCGGCTTCACAACTGCTGGACCATAGCGCTTCCCCCTACCTGGGAAGAATACCTGTCGATGCTCTCCCGGATTCAACGCAAACGCTGCCGCAAGCAGCAGCTGCTCATCGACTCGGGCCGGGTGCGGGTTCATAGGGTGAACGACCCGGCAGGGTTTCGGCGCGGTTTCGACCTGCTGCTGCAACTCCATGCCGCCCGCTGGGGCGAAGCGGGCAAGCCGCTCGGCTGCTTCAGCGACCGAAGGTTTCGCGAGTTTCACGAAAAGGCGGCCCTGGAGTTATTGCTGCAAGGCCACTTGTTGCTCGTCTGGCTGGAATTCGAAGGGAGACCGGTCGCCGTGGAGTACCAGTTCATCGACGGAAAAACCGTCTACTCCTACCTGGCCGGCATGGACCCGACGGTGAGCGAATTTTCTCCGGGGAGCCTTTCCGTCATGGCCTCGATACGGTTGGCTCTTGCCGCCGGCTGCGACTCCTTCGACCTGTCGCGCGGCGATCAGCCCTACAAGGCGCATTGGCGGGCCGAGCCAAAGGCCGGTTGCGCCGTCGCCATCTGGCCGGATAGCTTCTCCGGCCGGCTGAGTCACCTCTGGTTCGGCCTGGCCCAATGGGCCGATTCCGGGAAAAGATCGGCCGTCCGGTGGATCAAAGCCAAACTCCCCGAAGGCGCCCTCGACCTGTGGCGGCGACTGCATGAGAGCGTGACCGGAAGGCGCTGGGGGCCCAGGAAGACGGGGAGCCCGACATGACCGAGATCTTCGTCGCCGAAGAGCACAGCCAGCTCTACGATTTGTGGCTTGAGCGCGGCAGTTGCGGTCTTTCGGTCTGCCATGTGGATTTCCACTGCGACATGCGCGGCCTGTTGATCGACCGCCGTCTCGGCCGGGCCCGCTTCGTCAATCGGCGCGTCCCGTACATCCATCGCCTCGACTCCGGCAGTTACCTCTCGCACGCGCTGATGAACGGCATCGTGACCAAGCTGCGCTGGGTGCACGACGATTTCGGCGGGCGCAGCTACGATTACCTGCATTGCGTGAAATACGAGACGGACTTCAGCGCGCTCTGCTATCGCCTGCCGGGCGCCGCGCAATGGGCGCCGGTAAGCTACGCGGAATGCACCTTTGCCGACTGGGACGGGCCGCAGCCCGGAGAATTTCTGGACATCGACTGGGACGGCATTGCCTTTGTCGACTACGACGAAAATCATATCCGCCGCCTGATGGCGGAGGTTCTGGAGCGCGACTTCGAGCCGGAGGGCGTCTTCCTGGCCCGCTCCCCCGGCTATTGCCACCCGAGCGACGACCTGTTCGAAGAGTTCATCGCCGGACTGGAAAAAAAATTCGGCGCAGAGGCCTCCCGCATCCCCCCTCATGATCCCGTCCTCCCCCCTGCGTCCCTATTCTGGGACGTGTACCGCAAAGTGGACCGGCGCGTGTGGCGGCTGATTCACCGCCTGGGATTATGAAAAGCTTTACAAAGGTTGGAGCAAACTATAAAATGCGTCTCATTATCGGTCACGAGACTGGGAGACGTTAGTGGGTGAATATCAAGCAATGGAAAAGCGCAGTGCGGATAGTGGATTGATAAAAATGAAGTCAACTCTCGTCTCAATATATAAAACGACGCGCTTCAACCCGAATTATTATTACCCGCTGTCGTTGCATTATCTGAAAGCTTACGCCAATAAGGAGTTGGCCAATAGCGCCGCTATCACAATTAAAAATTACAACATCGAGGAGGCTCCCAACCACATCGTCTACGATCTGTTAAAAGATAGTCCCGATGTGATAGGTTTTTCCTGCTACATATGGAATATTCAGAAAATACTCGGGATAGCCGATCTGTTGAAAAAATTGAATCCCGCCGTGAAAATAGTCCTCGGAGGCCCCCAGGTGACCGCGACGGCCGATAAGATCTTGGCTGAAAACGCCTGGGTCGACGTAATCGTTCGGGGAGAAGGCGAGCAAACTTTCGCCGAGTTGTTGAAACATTATTTGCATAACGATCTGGGGCTCGAAGAAATAAAGGGCATCAGCTATAGAGCCGACGGAAAGATTCGCTCCAATCAAGCAAGGCCGCTGATAGGAAATTTGGACGACATCCCCTCGCCGTTCACTGAAGGAATCGACGATAAATCCCACGAAATACTCATCGAAACGCAAAGAGGATGTCCGTTCGAGTGCGGTTTCTGCTCATATCACAAAAACTTCAAGTCTGTAAGGTGCTTTTCCTTGGATCGAGTGAAGGCGGATTTGCGCCATTTGATCGGTTCGGGCGTGAAACGGCTCTACCTCGCGGATCCGACTTTCAATCTCAACCCGAAAAGGGCAAAAGAGATTTTGAAGTATATCGGTTCAATCAATAAAGATACCGTTATCAATACGGAGTTGCGGGCTGAATTGTTGGATCTGGAAACCGTAGATTTATTGGAAAAGGCTGGAGTTGCCTTCTTGGAAATCGGACTCCAGTCTACCAACCCTGAAACGTTGGAAATTATAGGAAGAAAAACAAATCTGAATAAATTCGAAAACGGGATCAAGCTTCTTGAAAAAAGCAAAATCCAATACGTAATCCAGTTGATAATCGGCCTTCCGGGCGATGATTTGAATTCCTTCAAAACCTCTATGGATTTTGCCTTAAATCTCGCCCCGGACAAATTGCAGGTATTTGAGTTGGAGCTCTTGCCGGGCAGCGCTCTTCAGGACAATGCCGAGCAGCATGGTCTGATATTTCATTTGACGCCTCCACATCTCGTAGTTCAGAATCGAACCTTTTCCTGCAGCGACATAGTAAAGGCCAAGCTGTTGTATAGAGAAACTTTTTTGATTTATATCAGAAGGAACTATGCCATATTGGCTAATCTATCCGATTTAAGGCCTTCGGAGCTCATCGAAACATGGGTTGCCTGGAGAGAGGCGCAGACAGGCCTTTCTCTTAGTGATTTTGAAACATCCAGTGGTATGAGAAGATTGCGATTGTTTTCCCGATTCATCAAAGAATTGCTGGTACAAAACAGTTCTTCGAGGTTGACGAAGCTTCGCATAAAGGGAAAATGCAACCTTCTCGTTGTACTGATCGTAGTCAGACATCTCAACAAGTCGATTCGACCGCTGTTGCGCGGCGGATTGCGCGGGCTAATCGGGAAGATCAAACGTTTCCGGCGCAGTGCCGGCTACCTCGATCCCATTGAGATTTCTCCGTGACTCTTTAGGATGTCCTGCGCGGTTTTTACTTCCGCGCCCCAATTCTGCACCGTTGCTCACCGGGAGCGTCACATGTCACTTGTCACAGACGCAAGGAATGCCTTACTGCTTCTTATGAGCGGAGAGTGGCGGGAATTCCTTTTCCGCGTACGGGTGCATGTTCTAAAAATAGACCTGAAAAACGTGTACCTCGATGAACTTCAGCTCTCGGAGCAGCGAAGCCATTATTACGCCAATTCGGGCGGACTTCATCTTGAAAAGGTGCTCCGTGAGCTGAAGATCGCCCCTTCGGATGCCATCCTGGATTTCGGGTCGGGCAAGGGAGGCGCGCTGATCGCCTTCTGCAAATTTCCTTTTGCTAAAATCGCCGGCGTCGAGCTGTCGCCGGAGCTGGTTGACATTGCCAAAGAGAATCTCAAGAAGTTGAGGATAGGCAATGTCGCCATGACGGTCAGCGACGCGGCTGTTTTTACCGACCTCGACCACTACAATTATTTCTACTTTTTCAGCCCGTTTCCCTACCCCGTCATGCAGGCCGTAATGGGGAACATCAAAGCTTCTTTGCTGTCACGCCCGCGGAAAGCGACCATCATCTATTTCAATCCCGAATGCCACGCCGCCGTCGTTGCCGATTCGCCGTTCGTAAAAGTGAGGGAATTTCATCATCACGAACTAGGCTTCTATATCTATGCCAACTAAAAGCCCCTATTGCCGTCCCCCCCGCCTGCGCCGATGCCCGCCAGCCCGCCGCAGTTTGCCGACCACGGACGCGCAAATATGACCGAACTCGCCCCAAAACTCCGCAGATCGCTGCGCTCGGCGCTCTGCACCCCCTTAAACCGCCTGCTGAACCTCGTCGATCCTCCGGTGATCGTCCTTTTGTACCACCGCGTCGCCGAGCTCGCCTCCGACCCGGAACTTTTGGCCGTTTCGCCGGACAACTTTCGCGCCCAGATGCGCTACCTGAAAGAGACCTTCCCCCTGGTCAGGTTCGAGGACGATTGGGGCAAGCTCTCGCACCCCGCCGTAGCCGTCACCTTTGACGACGGCTACGCCGACAACGCGCTGGCCGCTTTGCCCATCCTCGAAGAGATCGGGGTGCCGGCCACCTTCTTCGTCACGACCGGCCCCGTCGCCGAGCAGACCCGGTTCTGGTGGCATGAACTGGAGCGCGTCGTCCTTGGGAGCGGGTCCTTTCCCCCCGGCGTGACCCTCGAGGTCCGCGGCCGCAAAAAAAGCTGGCCGACTGCCGGCGACGCGCAGCGGCTCGCTTTTTACCGGGACCTGGTGGAGATCATGAAGGACGCCGACGCCGAAGAGCGCGACAGCCGGCTCGCGCAGCTGCGGCTTTTTGCCGGGGACGAAGATCGACCCTGCGCCCTGCATCGCGCCATGACCGTCGACGAGTTGCGGGTTCTTTCCCGCAGCGAACTGGTGACCGTCGGGGCGCACACGGTTACCCACAGCCGGCTTGCCGCACTCTCCCCGGAGGCGCAGCGGGAGGAAATCGCCGCCTCCAAAACCAAGCTGCAAGAGTGGCTCGACCGGGAGGTGACGACCTTCTCCTATCCCTACGGGAAACGCTCCGATTACGGCGCTCGGAGCGTCGCCCTTTGCCGGGAGGCCGGTTTCGCCAAGGCCGCCGCCAACTTTCCCGGCCAGGCGCACCGCTGGAGCGACCCGTATCAAATCCCTCGCCACCTGGTCCGCAACTGGACCGTAGAGGTATTCGCCGAACGACTTCGGGGGTTCTGGACGCGATGAAAGTCCTCCATCTGAACGCCGCCGACATAGAAGGGGGAGCGGCCAAGGCCGCCACCCGCCTTTTGCCGGGTCTGGTCGATCTCGACGTGGACGCGCGGCTCTTCGTGCAGCGAAAATACGGCGACTCTCCCCTGGTGGACGGACCAAAGTCACTTTGGTCCAAAGCCCTCAACCGCGCCCGGCCGACCCTTGAGCAACTGATCTTCCGCACCACCCCGGGCAAAGTGGACGGTCCTTTCTGCGCCGCCTTTCTGCCCGACGAGGCCGCCGGGCGCGCGGCCGAGTTCTCGCCCGACGTCGTTCATCTCCACTGGGTGGCGCGCATGATGCGACTGGAGTCGCTTAGCGATTTTCGCGTCCCGATCGTCTGGACCATGCACGACTCCTGGGCCTTCACCGGCGGCTGCTATCTTCCCGGCGACTGCGACCGCTACCGGCAATCGTGCGGGGCCTGCCCGGTGCTCCGTTCGGCCCGGGAGAGCGACCTGTCGCATCGGATCTGGCGCAGGAAAAAGCAGGCATGGCGCGGCTTGAATCTCACCGTCGTGGCCCCCAGCCGCTGGATGGCCGCCTGCGCCAGGGCAAGCTCGCTCTTTGCCGAGGCGCGCATCGAGGTGATTCCCAACGGCATCGACCTGCAAAGCTATCGGCCGGCGGAAAAAAGGGAGGCGGCGCGCGGCCGGTTCAACCTGCCGCTCGACAAGAAACTGATCCTGTTCGGAGCAAAATCGGCGACGCAGGACCGGAACAAGGGGTTCCACCTGTACGCGGCGGCGCTGCGGGAGTTGGCCGCCAAAGTCGCAAACGACGAGGTCGAACTGGTCTTCTTCGGCTCGGCGCAGGCCGGCAAGTTTGCCGATCTCGGCTTCAAGGCGCATTATCTGGGCTGGCAGGGCGACGACGCCGCTCTCGCCCAACTCTACTCGGCGGCGGACGTTTTCGTGCTCCCTTCCCTTCAGGAAAGCCTCGGTTATACCGTCATGGAGGCGATGGCCTGCGGCACGCCTGCGGTCGCCTTCGATCAAGGTGGCGTGCCCGACCTGATCGACCATCGGCTCAACGGCTATCTGGCGAGAGCGTACGACCCCTCGGATCTGGCGCGCGGCTTGGCCTGGGTCCTTGAGGATGGGGAGCGCCGGGAAGCTTTGTCGAGCGAGGCGCGCCGTAAAATCCTGGAAACCTGCGCTTTGGAGATAGTGGCCAAACGGCATCTGGAACTCTACAAGGAGCTGGCTCGCCTATGAACGTGCTATTCGTCTATTCCCTCGACGACATACGTCCGGCCGGCAGGCCTCTTCGTTCCTGGTCGAGCATGCAGTACGGGATCTCCTACATCTCTTCGCTTTTGAAGGCGCATGGACACCTGACGAGGCTGCTGGTCCTGGGAAGCTACTATCGCCGAGAGGGCGAAGAGCAACTGAGCGCGTGCCTGCAGCAGTTCTCTCCCGAGTTGATCTGTTTTACCGCGGTATTTTCGCAATACCGGTTCATAGAGGAAATGGCGCGCTTTGCCAAGCGGCAGCGGCCGGACAGCTACCTGATTGCCGGAGGGGTGCATGCGACGCTGCAACCTGAGGAGGTCATCGCCGGGCCGTTCGACGCCGTTTGCATCGGCGAGGGAGAATATCCGACGCTGGAATTATGCGGGCAGCTGGCAGCCCGGCGGCTCCCCCAAGGGATCGCCAACTTGTGGCTCAAGAGCGCCGACGGCGACATCGAAAAGAATCCCCCCAGGGCGTTCATCAGGGATCTCGACGCGCTCCCTTTCCCGGACCGCGCCATGTGGGAGCCCTGGATCAGCGAGCGCCGCGACGACGAAATGGTCATCCTGGGGGGGCGCGGCTGTCCCTACGATTGCTCCTACTGCTCAAATCATGCGCTCAGAAAGATCGCCAAAGGGAGCTACGTCAGGGTGCGCTCCTCCGGGAACATCCTGAGCGAGGTCGCATATCTCTACCGCAGCTACCCGCAGCGGACCTTCTATTTTGAAATTGAAACGCTCGACTGCAACCTGACCTGGACGCTCCAGCTGTGCGACCGGCTGGCGGAGTTCAACGCGACTCTCCCCGAGCCGGTTTCCTTCGGGGCCAATTACCGCATCAGCCCGCGGACTATCGACGAGCGCCTGTTTGCGGCGCTGGAAAAGGCCCATTTTACGGCCATCAACATCGGCTTGGAATCGGGAAGCGAATCCATTCGGCGCGATTCTCTCAAGCGCAACTACAGCAACGACGATTTTCTGAAGGTCGTCTCCCTGGCCAGAAAGCACGGCCTGCAAATTTTCACCTTCAACATGATCGGCCTCCCCGGGGAGTCGCTGCAGGATCATCTGGAAACGGTGCGCTTGAATCGCCTGGTGCAGCCGGACGGGCATTACACCGGCATATTTTTCCCCTACCCGGGGACGGCGCTGTACGATGCGTGCCTTGAGAAGGGGTTGATCGAGGCCGGCTCCCGGGTCGAAATGGAGCGGCGGCAGCCGATCGTTTCTCTGCCTGACTTTTCGAAAAGCCAGATCAAAAGGGCGTATGTCTGGTTCGATTATCGCGTCTACCGCGGTTTCCAGCCGCTGCGGAAAATTCTTAAAAAAGTTGCCCTGATCAAGGTCAGCTCCAGCCCGGCCGCCTTGTTTCTCTATCAGAGGGCAGAGCGGCTCTTGGTGCTCAGGAAAAACCTTTAACGGCATTTGCCACAAAAAGGCACAAAACGCACAGAAAAAACGAGTCATAAAAGACAGGATCTTAAGTCAAAGGCTTAAAAAACGAGTCTTTTTGTGGAAGGCAATTAACCCCGATGGCGAATTTTCCCACAATATCCATTGTCACTCCCTCCTTCAATCAGGGAGAATTCCTGGCCGAGACGATAGAAAGCGTCCTCGGTCAGGCGGGGGACTTCTTCATCGACTACATCGTGGTGGACGGCGGCTCGACCGACGCCTCGGTCGAGGTCATCGGCCGCTACGACGCGCTCATCCGGACCGGCCGGGTTTCCATCGGCTGCCGCGGGCTGAACTTCCGTTGGCTGAGCGAAAAGGACCGGGGACAGGGGGACGCGCTGGCCAAGGGATTCAGGCTGGCGCAAGGGGGTGTGTGCGCCTGGCTCAACTCCGACGACACCTATCTGCCGGGAGCGTTGCAGACCGTGGCCGCTTTTTTCGGGGGGCATCCGCAGGCCGGGCTTTTGTACGGCCAAGCCCGCT